>CAYNNN010000032.1:0-31360 GCA_964398665.1 uncultured Gammaproteobacteria bacterium
GGCAGCGCTGTTCGGCAGCGTAATAATTCGCCACCACGGCATCCAAATCGCCATCCCCGTCCACATCCCCCAGGGCAATGCCGTAGCTGCTGTCCGCAGTATTAAAACTGGCGCAGTTGGTAAAGCCGCCCGAGCCGTCGTTCAAACAGCGCTGTTCGACTTGGCTGTTATAATTCGCCACCACGGCATCCAAATCGCCATCCCCGTCCACATCCCCCAGGGCAATGCCGGTGCTGTAGTCAGTGGTATTAAAACTGGCACAGTTAGTGAACCCGCCCGAACCGTCATTCAAGCAGCGCTGCTCAAATGCGCCAAAATTCGCCACCAGCGCGTCCAGGTCCCCGTCCCCATCCACATCCCCCAAGGCAATGCCGACGCTGGCGTCATTGGCATTGAAACTGGCGCAGGCGGTGAACCCGCCCGAACCGTCATTCAAGCAGCGCTGTTCGACGGTTTCATAATTCGCCACCACCGCGTCCAAGTCCCCGTCCCCATCCACATCCCCCAAGGCAATGCCGACGCTGGCGTCATTGGCATTGAAACTGGCGCAGGCGGTGAACCCGCCCGAACCGTCATTCAAGCAGCGCTGTTCAGCTTCACCTGAACCAGAACCAGAACCATAGTTCGATACCAATACATCCAAGTCCCCATCCCCGTCCACATCCCCCAAGGCAATGCCGTAGCTGTAGTCCGCCGCATTGAAACTGGCACAGGCGGTGAATCCACCCGAACCGTCGTTCAGGCAGCGTTGTTCGACTTGGCTATTACCATTCGCCACCATGGCATCCAGCCGGGCATTACCCCGAATTGCGGGCACCGCACCATAGCCCCACGCCGGCTGCGGCGTAGCGGCCAATGCGCCCCAGAGGGCTAACACGGAAACGTGGACGGTGAGGACGCGCGGTGCAGTGAACATGGTGAGACTCCTGGGGTTGAGATGGGGCAGTTTAACAGGGCAAAAAGTGGGGCTACAAGCGACCGTTCAGCCAGTTTGGCCGCCCCAACCCACCCGCCAAGCGCGGGCCAGGACGGGGGCCGCTTAACGCCGATTCGGCAAGTTGCTGGTGCCGGCGGGGAAGCTCAGCACGGGTGTGACGGGTGTGGGGGCACTGCCGCCGGGGGTGGTGGGCGGCGCGGTGGTCTCGGGTGCGGCTTGCAGCGAGCCTAAGTCCAGCTCAATCTCGGTCGCAGCAACGGCGCTCAGGTCGTTGGCACTCAATGCACCGGGATCGACGGCGAGTGCCAGGCTGTCGCCCAGCGTGTCACCGCCCAGGGTGCCATACAGCCGCACCGCAAAGCGATACTTGCTCAGGCTGAACAGGTTGAACGTGTAGTGAATCACTGCGCATTCCCCAGATTGCAGTTCGCCATCTGCATAACCGAAAGTTTGCCCCGCCGTTGGCATCACCAGCTCGGCCCCAATCCCACCTTCACGCCATTCTGGCGCGGTTAAGAATTCCGCCGAGGTCAGACCGTCGAAATTCAGGGCATTGCCCTTGCTGATCCGGATCGTACGGGTGCGCAGGTTGGTCAGGTTCTCGATCAGTGCCAAGCCATTGGCGCAGTATTTGGCATCAAATTCATACAGTGCTACCAGCCCTAACGGTTTGACGCTGGTAATCACGGAAGCCAGCGTCAGGGCAAAATTGCTGGTACTCACGCCGCCCACAAACTTCGTGGTCACATCCGTGAGATTCCCATCCGGCCCATCGCCTTTGAGATCGCCCAGCGCAATGCTTTGGCTGTTATCCGTATCGTTGAAGCTGGTGCAAGCGGTGAAACCACCCGAGCCATCGTTCAAACAGTGTTGTTCGACGGTGTAAGTGTTCGCTAGCAGCGCGTCCATATCCCCATCTCCGTCTACATCCCCCAGGGCAATGCTGTAGCTTCGGTCTGTGGTATTGAAACTGGCGCAGTGGGTGAAGCCGCCCGAACCGTCGTTCAAACAGCGCTGTTCGACGGTGTGAGCGTTCGCCACCAGCACGTCCATATCCCCATCCCCGTCTACATCCCCCAGCGCAATAGCGCGGCTGATGTCATCAGTATTAAAACTGGCGCAGTGGGTGAAACCACCCGAACCGTCGTTCAAACAGCGCTGTTCATTGCCAACGTTTGCTACCAGCGCATCCAGATCCCCATCTCCGTCTACATCTCCTAGGGTAATGCCGAGGCTCTGGTCAGTCGCATTGAAACTGGCGCAGTGGGTGAAGCCGCCCGAACCGTCGTTCAAACAGCGCTGTTCACTGCCAACGTTTGCCACCAGCGCGTCCAGGTCCCCATCCCCGTCCACATCTCCCAGTGCAATGCTGTAACTGTTGTCGGCCGTATTGAAGCTGGCGCAGGCGGTGAAGCCGCCCGAACCGTCGTTTAAACAGCGCTGTTCAACAGTACTCAGCGAGTTGGCCACCAGCGCGTCCAGGTCCCCATCGCTGTCCACATCCCCCACTGTAACAGCACGGCTAAAGTCCGCTGCATTGAAACTGGCGCAGTTGGTCAGGCCACCCGAGCCATCATTCAAACAGCGCTGTTCGACAGCGCTACTATTCGCCACTAGCGCGTCCAGCCTTGCATTACCCCGAATAGCGGGTGTAGCACCCACCCCCCACGCCACCTGCGGCGCAGTGGCCAACACGCCCCACAGAGCCAATACGGAAACGTGGACGGTGTGAACGCGCGGTGCAGTGAACATGGTGAAACTCCAGACAGGGTGAGAGATAGGTGGGAGTCTAGGTGAACAACCTTGGTATGACAAGCATCAGGGCTAGCGCGGGCGCCGCGCCAGCCACAGCAATTGGTCCGCACCCAGATGACCGTAGCTTGCGGACCAATAACAGGCCAGTTGCACCGATTTGAAACCGGCTTGCTGCAAAGCGGTCTGCAAGTCCCAGCCAAAATGGTAAAACGCCAGACAACCCTCCGGATCCAGCGGGTTACCGTGGTATTCCGGTTCGCAGTGGTGGACAAGCTCGCCCTTGCACCACTGCGCCCGCACCAGCGTGCTGGCCCGTTCCGGCAAAAAGGGCACCGACAGCAACAAGCTGCCGCCGGGCTGCAACACGCGGTAAAGCTCCTGCAAGGCTGCGCCAAAATTAGGAATATGTTCGAGCACATCCAGGCAGATGACCCCGGCAAACTGTCGGTCGGGAAAATACAGCTTCGTCAGGTCTTCGTTACGAATGCCCTGGGCATTGCACGTCCCCAGCGGCCAGGCCGCCCCAGCATATTCACTGCCTTGGGTGTAGGGATAACGCTGCTTCAGCCAGGCATACAGCGGGGTGAGCTGTTCGGTGCAGTAAATCGGTGCATCGGGCTGCCAGGCGCCTAGTTGCTGGCCTATTTGCAAGGTGGCGCGCATCCGGTTGTTCAGCCCGCAGTGCGGGCATTGCAGATGTTCACGCCAGTTGGGCGTCAGCCGACCGTCCAGGCGATAGCTATAACGAAAATCTACGGCAAACCCGGCCAGTCGATGACAGAGCAGGCAGATTCCCGGTACGGTGAAAGCGCGCGGCTCAGGCGGACAGAGCGCCCATTCCAGATGGCGGCGTACTGCTTGCAGCGGTTGACGGCGCAGTTTAAGGTAGGCGGCTGACGTGGTGACCAGCGCGAGGGGCAAATGCAGCATAAACCTGAGATTTCCATTGTAATTCCGACCTTGAACGGCGGGGAGGACTTACGGGCCTGTCTAACGGCAATCCATGCCCAGAACTGTAGCCGGGCGTTTGAAGTCTTGTGCATGGACTCCAGTTCGGCCCCGGCGCATCGGACCATGATGCAGGCATTTCCCATTCGGCTGCACACCATCGCCCGCCAGGATTTTAACCACGGGCTGACCCGTGACCAAGGGGCTGCTCAGACAACCGGCGCGGTCATTGTATTTTTGAATCAGGATGCCATCCCGGCCCACCCGCATTGGCTGGAACAACTGACTGCGCCACTGTTTGCCGACCCCCAGCTGGCTGCCGTGCAAGGCGCCATGGCCGAAGTGCCCGACCGTAGCCAGTGGTTCTTCTGGCATTCTTGCGGAGAACGGTTTTATTTCACTTCCGAATCACGCCAGTGGATTGCCGCCCACGGCGGTATCGGTTTCTCCACCGTCAACGCCGCCTTGCGCCGCAGCGTCTGGCAGGCCCATCCCTTTGGCCCGGCCCCCATCATGGAAGATAAAAAATGGCAACAGGCCATCACCGCAGCAGGTTTCATGATTGCTTATGCCCCGGAAGGGCTGGTTTATCATACCCACAACTATCACTGGCGCAGTCTCAAGCGCCGCTGCATCAGCGAAGGCTACGGCTGGCGCCTGCTGGGCGTGCGCTACGGCTTGGGCCAGCTTTGGCAAGACATGCGCCAGGCCCCGGTTTATCAGGAATGGTGGCGCGGACTGCGCAGTGGCGAGATTCGCACAGCGGCGGCCTTTTGCTTTCCCTGGGCACGCCCCTGGTGGTTGTACTGGGGTAATCGCTGGGCACGCTCGGTCCGGCTGTGAGCGTGGTAACGGAACGTTTCGCCCCGGTTCAGTTTGCGGTGTTACCGTAAGTGCCTCTGGAGCCGTGTTCCCATGTTACGCACCTTAGCTTCATCTGCCGTCCTGCCTCACGCGCTGTATCGCAGCGCGCAGATTCGCCACCTGGAACAGTTGGCGCAACAACACTATGGCCTGACGGAAACCACCCTGATGGAACGGGCCGGGCTGGCCGCCTGGATCACGCTGCGCCGCTGCTGGCCTCAGGCGCGGCAGTTGGGCGTGTTGTGCGGCAGCGGCAATAACGGCGGAGATGCTTATGTGTTGGCCCGTTGGGCACAGCAAGCCGGCTACCGCGTCAGCCTCCATGCCACCCACCCCCCGTGCACGCCCGCCGCACAGGCAGCCGCACACGCCTGGGAGCAGGCCGGAGGCGCGACCCTGCCGGTGCCTACGGTATTGCCGAGGGTGGATGTCTGGGTGGATGGCGTGCTGGGCACGGGGCTGAGCCGCCCGGTAACCGGTAACCTGGCAAGGCTGATCACCACCTTGAACACCACTGCAACCCCGGTCCTGGCGCTGGATGTGCCTTCGGGGCTGGATGCCGATACCGGCGCTGCCCGAGGCCCGGTGGTCCGGGCACAGGCCACTGTAAGCTTCATCGGCCTCAAGCAGGGGCTGTGTACTGGCGATGCCCCTGAATCTGTCGGCACCCTGTACTGGCACGGCCTGGACTTGCCTGCCCGGCTGTATGCGGCGGAAATCCTGAGCGCCAAGCGCCTGACCTGGACACAATGTGCCGTGCAGCTTCCCCTCTGGCCGCGCACCGCCCACAAGGGCACTCGGGGCCGGGTGCTGGTACTCGGCGGCCAACCGGGCATGGCCGGGGCAGTGCTGCTGGCCGGACAAGCCGCCTTGCGCTGCGGGGCAGGGCTGGTGACGGTGGCGACCCATCCCGGACACGCCGCCAGCCTGCCGGTGGCACAAGCGGAGCTGATGGTGCAGGGCGTGGACAGTGCCGAAACGCTGGCCCCGCTGCTGGCCTGGGCCGATGTGGTGGTGCTGGGTTGTGGTCTGGGGCAGACGGCCTGGAGTCAGGCACTCTGGCAAGCCGCCTGGACCGCGGCCAAGCCACTGGTGCTGGATGCCGATGGCCTGAACCTGCTGGCTCAGACCCCATCCGCAGCCGCCCGCACCGCACCCTGGATTCTGACGCCCCATCCGGGCGAGGCTGCCCGGCTGCTGGGCTGGACGACAGCCCAGGTGCAAACTGACCGTTACACCGCCGTGCAAGCTTTGCAAAGCCATTATGGCGGTGTGGTGGTGCTCAAGGGTGCAGGGACCCTGATGAGCGCGGCGGACCAAGTGCCCCGGGTATGCAGCGCAGGCAATCCTGGCATGGCCAGCGGTGGCATGGGCGATACCCTGAGCGGTGCCATCGCGGGTTTGTGGGCCCAAGGCTTGGCCCTGACAGACTTCACTGCCCTGGAGGCAGCCACGCTGGGAGTTTGCCTGCATGCGGCAGCGGCTGACCGGCTGGCCGCACGCTGCGGCGTACGAGGCTGGCTGGCCACTGAGGTTTGTGCGACTTTTGCAGAGGTGCTCCATGCACTTGAGCCATGAAACCGCGACCCTGGCCTTAGGCGCTGCCCTCAGCCGCATCCTGCCCAGCGGCAGCGTGGTCTACCTGCACGGCGAGCTGGGCTGTGGCAAGACCACGCTGGTGCGCGGACTGCTGCACACCGCAGGCTGGGTGGGTCGGGTGCGCAGTCCGACCTACACCCTGCTGGAAAGCTATGCCCTGCCCCAGGCCCATTACCTGCACCTGGATTTATATCGGTTGGTAACGGCAGAAGAGCTGGAGTATCTGGGCTTGCGCGATTGGCTGGCCCTCACGCCTATCTGGCTGATCGAGTGGCCCGAACGCGGCGCGGGGGCTTTGCCGCCACCGGATTTGCACCTGCATCTGCATTATGCCGGGGCCGCCCGCCGCGCTGATTTCCAGACGGCCAGCCCGCTCGGCCAGGCAATTATCGCAAAATTGCCACAATCGTTGCCGGAAACTGTGGCAAAAATGTGAAAATTGCGTTAGCCTGCATCCTGTTGACCCGTGGGGGAGCGGTATCATGACTCGGGGTTTGGACTATTGGGGCGCGCTGATCCTCTGGCTGCTGGGGACCTCGGCCCTAGCGGCGGCAGAACTGCGCCAGGCCCAGCTTTGGACCGGGGCTGGGGAAACGCGCCTGGTGCTGCTGCTGGATGCGGGGCTACATCCCCGGCTGCAGGCACGTGGCACCCAGTTGCGCCTGGAACTGCCCGGCTTGCGCGCCACCGCCGCCCTGCCGCCGGTGCAAGCCCAACACCCGGTGCTCAAGCGCTTGCGCCGGCAGCACGAAAGCCTGGTACTGGAACTGACCCAGCCGCTGGCGCCTAAAAGCTATACCCTGCCGCAAGCCAATGGCCGGACGAAATTTGTCCTGGAATTACCTCATCCGCCCGCCGCACTGACCCGGCAAACCTCGACTCAACAGGCTCGCCAACCCCCGCTGCGGCAGCCTCCCGTACGGCAGACGCCAACAGCACAACCTGCTCAGGCCCGCCCCGCAACCCGGCAGGCCCCCATCCGGCCAGCACGGCTGGCGCCCGCCGACACATTGCGCGCCGAACTGGCTGCGGCCGGCTTGCTGGCGGATGCCACTCCAACAACACCCGCGCCGGCCGTCCGGCCCGTGCCGACGGCTGTCCGGCAACCATCGGCCCGCCTGACAAGCACGCTGCCAGCCGGTCGGGATGTCATCATCGCCATTGATGCCGGGCACGGTGGCAAAGACCCCGGTGCCATCGGCCCCGGCGGCACCCAGGAAAAGACGGTGACCCTGGCAGTGGCCCGGCGCTTGCAGACGCTGTTGAACGCCCAGCCCGGACTGCGGGCAGTACTGGTGCGCGACGGCGATTATTTCATCCCCCTGCATCAACGGGTGCAGCGGGCACGCACGCAGAAAGCTGATTTATTCATTTCCATTCATGCTGATGCAGCACCCAGCGATGCGGCACGCGGGGCATCCATCTACACCCTCTCGGAACGCGGGGCCAGTTCCACGGCTGCCAAATGGCTGGCAGATCGGGAAAATGCCGCAGACCTGATCGGCGGGGTCAGCCTGGATGACAAAGATACGGCAGTATCCAAAGCGCTGCTGGATTTGTCCCAAACCGGCAGTCGTCAGGCCAGTACCCGGATTGCCCAGGTATTGCTGGGCCAGCTTGATGATGTGGGCGCCATTCACAAACAGGCGGTACAGTCTGCGGGTTTTGCGGTTCTCAAAGCCCCGGATATCCCTTCGATTCTGGTGGAAACGGCGTTCATCTCGACCCCGCAGGAAGAGCGCCTGCTGGCCGACCCGCAGCATCAGGCCAAGTTGGCCCAGGCCTTGGCGGCGGGTATCGTCCGGCATTTTCGGCGTGAGCCGCCGCCAGGTACGGCCCTGGCCCAACGGCGCAAGGAGCCGGCGGATACTCAGGCCAATGCCGCAGACACGCTGGCGACAACGCCCTGATGCCGATTCAGCGCCTACCTCCGGAACTGGTGCGCCAGATTGCAGCGGGCGAAGTGATCGATCGTCCGGCCTCGGCGCTCAAGGAGCTGGTGGAAAACAGCCTGGATGCAGGGGCACAGCACGTGGACGTGCGCCTGGCAGGCGGTGGGCTGGAATTGCTGCAAGTGCGTGATGATGGCTGCGGCATTGCCCCGGAAGACCTGCCGCTGGCACTCGCGCCCCATGCCACGAGCAAGCTTCAGGCTATGGAAGATTTCAACCAGTTGCGCAGTTTAGGCTTTCGGGGCGAAGCGCTGGCCAGCATTGCGGCGGTCAGCGACCTGACCCTGACTTCCTGCGCAGCGGGTGCGGCACATGGCTGGCAGGTTTCCAGTCAGACACCCACTCAGGCCAGCCCGGCCCCGCATCCACCCGGTACCACGGTGGCCGTGCGCGACTTGTTCCACAACCTCCCGGCCCGACGCAAATTTTTACGTGGGGTCAAAGGCGAAACCCAGGCGCTGGAAAATGTCCTGCACCGTCTGGCCCTCAGTGCCTGGCACGTGGGGTTCAGCCTGCGTCAGGGGCAACAACACCTGCTGGAATTGCCCCCGGCCCCGGAAGCCGCCCAGCAGCGTGCCCGGCTGGGTCAGTTGTTTGGCCAGGATTTTGCCGAAGCCGCGCACTGGGTCGAAGTCCGGCAACCAGGCTTGCACCTGCAAGGCTGGCTGGCCCCGCCCACCCTCAACCGTCGTCAGGCCGATCAGCAAAACTGGTATGTCAACGGGCGCTGGGTGCGGGACAAGCTTTTGAATCACGCGGCCAAGAGCGCCTATCAGGACGTGCTGGCCCATGACCGCCAACCCATTTATACGTTGTATCTGAACCTGAATCCCGGCGAGCTGGATGTCAACGTGCATCCGGCCAAGCTGGAAATCCGTTTTCATAACAGCAGTTGGGTTTATAGTTTCATTCGCAACACCCTGCAACAGATCTTGGCCCAACCGGTCACCACGCCAGGACCCGTGGCCCCCGCCCCTGCGCTGTCGGCTCCGCCCCAACAAGCTTTGGCGCTGCATGTGGCTGAAGCCCGCCCCCACTACGCAGTGCCGCCCCCCCACCCGCCTGCCCCCCTCCCTGTAATCCAGGGGGCACCGCAGGCAGCATGGCAGGCGCTGTATGCCCCGGAACCTGAATCCCCCCTGCCACTACTGGGTTATGCCCTGGCCCAACTGCATGGGGTGTATATTCTCGCCCAAAATGCCCAGGGCCTGATCGTGGTGGATATGCACGCCGCCCATGAGCGCATCCATTACGAGCGCCTCAAAGCTACCCTGACCTTGCCGGTGCCTGCCCAGCCCCTGCTGCTGCCAGTGAGCGTCAGTGTCAGCAAAGCCGAGGCCGACTGGGCTGAAAGCCATCGGGACTGGCTGAATCAATGGGGACTGGAACTGGATCGCCTCGCACCCGACCGGCTGGCGGTACGTAGCCTGCCTGCCTTGCTGGCCCACGCCGACCCGGTGCGCCTGACTCAGGATGTCATTGCCACCTTGCAGCTTGAAGCGGATAACACGCTGGAACAACAGCAGCGTCAGGTACTGGCCACGCTGGCCTGTCATACGGCAGTGCGGGCCGGGGCCAGCCTGAGCATCCCGGAAATGAACGCCCTGCTGCGGGCCATCGAAAGCACCCAACGCAGCGGCCAGTGCAACCACGGTCGCCCGACCGTACGCCACATTACCTTGCAAGAGCTGGACGGATGGTTTCAACGCGGCCGCTGACAATTTTACTCCTCGGCCCCACTGCCGCAGGCAAAACTGCGCTGGCCATCTGGCTGGCCCAACGCCTGCCCATCGACATCATCAGCGTGGATTCGGTGATGGTCTACCGGGGCCTGGATATCGGCAGCGGTAAACCCAGCGCCGACATTTTGCGTGCCTATCCCCATCAGCTCATTGATATTTGTGAGCCGACTGCCGTTTATTCCGCCGCGCAATTCTGCACCGATGCCCTGCGCCTGATCCCCGCCATTCATGCCCAAGGCCGCATTCCGCTCCTGGTGGGCGGCACCATGCTGTATTTCCGCGCCCTGCGTCAGGGTCTGGCTAGCCTGCCCAGTGCCGACCCGGCCTTGCGCCTGCGTCTGGAAGCCGCCGCAGCAGCAGAGGGCTGGCCGGCTTTGCATGCCCGGTTGCAGGCGGTGGATGCGTTGACGGCGGCCCGACTCCATCCCCATGATGCCCAACGGATTCAGCGGGCGCTGGAAGTGTACGAACTCAGCGGCAGACCGCTGTCCTGGTGGTTGCAACAGCAGGCCGCCAGTGCGTTTGACTATCCTCATCTCACCCTGGCCCTGGCCCCGGCCCGGCGCGAGACCCTGCACCGCTGGATTGATGAGCGTTTCACCCAGATGTTGGCGCAGGGCCTGCTGGACGAGGTACGCCAGCTCCAGGCCCGGGGGGATTTGCATCTGGGCTTGCCCGCCCTGCGGGCGGTCGGTTATCGCCAGACCTGGGATTACTGCGCCAACGGCGGCGGCGACCTGGATACCCTGCGCGACCGGGCCGTTGCCGCGACCCGACAATTTGCCAAGCGCCAGTACACCTGGCTGCGGCAGGAACAGCAGGCCCACTGGCTGGATAGCTGCGACCCCCAGCATCCGCAGCAGGCGCTGGCCCTGATCCAGGCGGCGGCAGGGTAACGCAAGGAACCCTCCTCCGGGCCAATGCACGGATGGCGCAAACTCAGGCCAGGCAATTTGCTGCAATGCACTTTCTCATCATTCATCAGGTTACTCCAGTTCTGCCAACAATTGCCCTGTCATCCGGACCGCCTGGGCAGCGTAGGCACCGCCGAACAGATTGAAATGATTCAGGACATGATACAAATTGTACAAGTGCTTGCGCACTGCATAACCCGCATCCAGCGCCCAGGCCGCCCGGTAGGCGGCATAAAAGGCCGGCTCAAACCCACCAAATAATTCCGTCATCGCCAAATCGGCTTCCCGATCGCCGTAATACACGGCCGGGTCATAAACAACAGGCGACCCGTCGGGCAAATACGCCAGGTTCCCCCGCCATAAGTCCCCATGCAGCAAAGAGGCGGCAGGTCGGTAGTCGGTAAAGAATGCACCCAAACCTGCTTGCAGCCGCAGACCTTGTTCATAAGCAGCCACCGGGTAGCCGTGCTGCCTGGCCCGTTCCAGCTGAAAGCCCAGGCGGTGTTGCTGCCAGAAATGCACCCACTGGGTCTGTGCGGGGTTAGGCTGCGGCGTGCCGCCCAGGGTATTGTCCTGCACCCAGCCGTACCTGGGCGCCTGATGGCGATGTAGTGCAGCCAGTTGCGCCCCGGCCCGCTGTGGCACCGGGGTCCCCTGGAGCGGCAGATATTCCAGCAGCAGATAAGCCGTCGTCCCCTGCATCCCATGCCCCAGTACCGCCGGCACCCGCAGGGTCTGCGTTGCGGCCAGCGTTTGCAGCCCCAGGGCTTCAGCCTGAAACAGGGCCAGGCTGCCGGCCTGATGGGTCTTGAGAAAATGGCGCTGACCGCCTTGCAGCACCAGCACCTGCGCGACGCTGACACAGCCCCCGGTGGCAGCGTCCACCCGCTGTACCAAAACGTGCTCCCCCAGATGCCGCCGTACGATGATCTGAAGGGCTGAAAGGGACAGCATAGGCATCGGAATCTCCCGGTTTATGAAGGCAGGGCGTGCGTTATAGTGACCGCATTGTTGCCTGAGACTATGCCATGCCCAACCGTCTGCTGCACGCTACCAGCCCTTATTTGCGCCAACATGCTGACAACCCGGTGGATTGGCACATCTGGGATGCGGCAGCCCTGACGCTGGCCCAACAGCAGGACAAGCCCATCCTGCTGTCCATCGGCTATTCGGCCTGCCACTGGTGCCATGTCATGGCGCATGAATCGTTTGCAGACCCGGCAATTGCAGCGATCATGAATAAACACTTCATCAACATCAAGGTGGATCGTGAAGAACGCCCCGACCTTGACAAGATCTATCAGGCAGCCCATCACCTGCTGGCCGAACGTCCGGGCGGCTGGCCGCTGACCATATTTTTAAGCCCGCAGGATCAAACGCCTTTTTTCGGGGGCACCTATTTTCCCCCGGTGGCGCGCCATCACCTGCCCGGCTTTGGCGATCTGCTACAGCGCATTGCTGAGATTTATCACACGCGCAAGGCTGACATTCACAAACAAAATCAAGCACTGCTGCATTATCTGCGCCATCTGGAGCACCCGGAAGCCAGCGCGACCACCCCACCGGGCGTCGCCCTGCTCAGCCAGGGCAGGCAAGACCTGACGCAGGCTTTTGACCCAGTGGAGGGCGGCCTGGGTCAGGCACCCAAGTTCCCACATACCGGTGCGCTGGATTTTTTACTGCGGGAACACGCACTCGCACCGCACCCCGAAAGCGTGGGGCACGTCATCCACAGCGTACGCAAGATGGCCTGGGGTGGCCTGTATGACCACATCGGCGGCGGCTTCTATCGCTACTCGGTTGATGACAAATGGATGATCCCGCATTTTGAAAAGATGCTCTATGACAATGGGCCACTGCTGCAACTGGCCTGCGATCTGTGGCAACTGACCGGTGATGCCTTTTACGCGCAAACGGCCCGGGGCGTTGCGGATTGGGTCTTGCGGGAAATGCAGGCCCCGCAGGGTGGCTATTATTCCAGCCTGGATGCGGATAGTGCAGGGCACGAAGGCGGCTTTTACTGCTGGACACCGGCAGAAGTCCGCCAGCATCTGGACGCAGACAGCTACGCGCTGTTGGCCTATCTTTACGGTCTGGATCGCCGGGCCAATTTTGAAGGCCAGTGGCATTTGCATGGTTATCACAGCCTGGCCGCAGCAGCCGAACACCTGCACCAGCCCTTGCCCGTGCTGGAAGCATGGTTAGCTGAGGCCCGCCGCCGTCTTTATGCCGTACGTAGCCAGCGCGTCTGGCCCAATCAGGATGACAAGATTCTGACCGCCTGGAACGCACTGATGCTCCAGGGTCTGGCCGTGGCAGCCCGCAGTCTGCATGAACCCCGCTATCTGGATAGTGCCCAGCGCGCCTTGCATTACCTCCAGAATACCCTCTGGCGGGACGGACGCTTGCTGGCCACCGCCCAGGGCGCAACGGCCAGCCTGATGGCTTACCTGGATGATTATGCGTTCTTGCTGGCAGCGCTGCTGGAATTCCTGCAAACCCAGTGGGAGAGCGAGGTCTTGGGATTTGCCGTCAATCTGGCCGAAGCCTTGCTGCAACATTTCTGGGATGCTGAACAGGGGGGCTTTTATTTCACCGCCCACGACCACGAAAATTTGTTGGTCCGCCCCAAACCGCTGCTGGATGAGTCCTTGCCTGCGGGCAACGCCGTGGCAGCCCGCAGCCTGAATTTACTGGGACATTTACTGGGTGAAAGCCGCTACCTGGCTGCTGCCGAATGGACGCTGCGTTTTGCAGCCCCCGGCATGAGCGCCCACCCAACCCAGCATTGCAGCTTGCTGAGCGCCCTGCGCTGTTACCATACGCCCCCCGAGATTGTGCTGCTGCGCAGCCACGACACCACGGCTCTGCGCCACTGGCAAGACCTGGCACAAACGGGCTATCACCCCCACCGCTACGTCTTTGCCATCCCCGCACAGGCAACACTGCCTGCTGCCCTGGCGAGCAAACCCAGCCCCGCCGAAGGGATTGCGGCCTACTGCTGTCAGGGAACGCAGTGTTTGCCACCCCTGACAACGCTTGCCGGGTTTCAAGCCTATTTGGCGGCCTGATCAGTCAGTTTGCGCACTGGAGGCAGTGCCTTGACCACCGCATCCTCTGCGGCAGCATCACCGCAGTGTGGCTGGCTCCACGGCCCGCTGTAACTGATCTGATCCACGCCATCGGCCCCCACACCGCCAGGCACATAATCCAGATTCAGGGTGTTACGGGTCCGCCAGGCAATACTGTGGTCGGCACAGGAACTATCCCCTGACACTCCCAGGCCACCGACCAGCACGCCTTGGGCGTTATACAGTGCCAACCCGCCCCCAAACACGTTCAACCCCCCCATGCGCTTGCCTACCAGCGGGTCATTGGCCTGACCCCAGGCAGCGGCCTCCCCGGCATAGGCTACGCTACCTTCCACCGGATTGCTGGCCTGCAGGCCATACAGGCTGCCACCCGGCTGCACGGCGGTATGCAGATTGGCGGTCGCCACCGCCAACTTGGGCAGGCTGAACGCATTGGCGGTATAGGCTTTCTGTGCGGCAATCACCCGACTGCCCGGCCACTGGTCGCCCCAGTGTTCACCCGTTGCAAACACCGCACAAATGCGCCCGCTGCGATCCACAACTGCGCCCCACATATCAAGGTTGAATCCGGCATTATCAGCTTTACGGGCGGTCGTCAGGGCTGCCTTCAAGACTTCGTGATTGGGCAAAGCCGCGCAGCCATCCGCAGCCGTTGCACCCTGGGCAGCAAAACCCAAGGCCAGAATGAATCCTGGCAGGAACCGTTTTTTCATGATTATTGCTCGCGAAGAGAGGTTACCCGCACAAGGCGGGTACCCAGGTGAGATTTAGAGCAGGAACTTGGCCACGAGCGTGAACACGCCCCAGAAAATGAGAAAGCCGATGATGGCGTATTTCATCTCGGCGCCCCCAAAACCCCCACCACCATCAGAGATTTTCACAAACAGGACCGTCACCACCAGCGAAGCACCCAGGCCCACCAGTGCCGACATGCGCCAATCCAGATTCAGCCAGGAACCCCCGGTGGTCGGCGTGCCGGTCGTCGCCTGCGCAAAGGCCAGCGCGGGTAACAGCAACATCAACAGGGCAAGACTACGGAACATCATTAAAAGCTCGCGGTAAGACCGCACATGCGGCCCGCTGATTCTAACAAAGCCGCTGACGGTTACGCCATCAACCTACGATTGCACCAGGGTACAAGGCAAGGCTGCCTTGCCCAGCCCTGGCGTATTGCAGGTTGCCGCCATCGCCTCCAGTGGTTCGCGGCTCAGGATGCGGGGCGGCACATAAGGTTTACGCTCAGCAGGCGGCCGCACTTCAGGCGGTGTAGCAGTGGGTGGACTGAATTTTTGTGCGCTCATATAAAAACGGCCTCATCAGAAAAACAGCCCCGCTGCGCGGACAACGGGGCCTATGCCAAAAATCAGTGCGCCACGAGGGCGGGGTCACCCAGGAGGTTGTAGATGGTGCGGACTTCGACCGGCACCGTGCCAGAAGCCAGCGCGGTATTGGCCGCCACACCCACCGTCTGCCCCGCCACCAGGGCCGGGATGAAGATCTGGCTCAGGGTCGCTGCATAATCATTGCGGGACAGGCCCGTCGGGGCCAGGCTGGCAATCACCCCACCGCTGCTCTTGAGGGTCAGCTCATCGGCCAGCGAGTTCAGGCCCGGCAGAGCACCATAGCCCAGGTAGCAGCTAAAGGCCCCAAAGATAGGCAGGCGGCTGTTGTTCAGGCTGGCAACGTCGCTGCTGCGCAGCAGGCCTTCGTCGGCAAACTGGGTCGGCGCACCGTGGCCCAGGTAGTTGAAGACCCCTACCCCTGCATTCAGGGCTGTCAGGATGTTTTGCCGCGTGGTGGCCGCCGCACTGGCCGCGTCATGGTGTACCGTGGTGACGTTGATGCCTGCCAGCAGGGTGGCCAGGGCGGTGCTGTCTTGCGGGAAGTTGCCTGCGCTGTCGGCGTTGTCGGCCACCAGCAGTGCCTTGGCCGCCGGGGGATTGCTGCTTTCAAAGGCTTTCAGTTTGTTGACGTAAGCCTGCACTTCGGCATGGGTGAGCGCCGGAATCCGCCCGATGGCATATTCAGGCACGCCGTCGCCCTGTAGGTCGCCGTAGCGTCCATCGGCCTGATACAGGCCGTCCGAAGTTGCCGCCAGCAGCACCGGCAGGCGGTTGGTGCCCAAGCCCAGGTAGTTGCGGGGGTCGAGTGTGCCTTTGCCTATCAGCACGACATATTGTGGCCGCCGTTGCCAGCTTTGCACCGTGGTCAGAAAGTCGCGTATCGCTGCCGCATCGGCCCGCCCGGCGTTGAATTCGTCGTAGATGTCTTCCAGCGTCACGACCTGGGTCTGGAACCGGGCGCTGCGGTAGCTGGCCAGGGCTTCGGCGCCCGGTTGCAGGGCTGCCGGGGTGATGATCAGGTAGTCGGCGCTGTTGTCGCTGGCCTTGAGGTCGGAGCCGAATTCGGTGACCGGCTGGGGTTGGCTTGCCACTGCCAGCCGGGTCACCAGGTAGTCGGCCGTTGGGCTGCGCGGGTTGAAGCTGGCCTGGTAGCTTCCCCCCGCCATTTCGACCTTGACGGCTTCAATGCGCACAGGCTGGGCCGGGTTGGCCAGTTCAAAGACCGCAATATCCGCACCGGTGAAGCCGGTCACCGTGATGACCGCATTGCCATCGCCGCGCAGCAGCAGGCTGTCATTGACGGCCTGATAGTTCCGTTGGTAGCCCAGTTCCAGTTTGTCAATCAGGAAGCTGCTTTGGGTTACCCCGGTTTCGAGCGCGCCGCTGACCTGAATCTGGTTGGTTGTGCTGCGCAGCAGGTTGCCGCTGAAGCTGGCCTGCGCCACGTAGGCAGCCTGGCCGTCCCATTGGGCATCGCCCACTTTGGTGCCGTTGACCCAGATTTCGGCATGGTGGTCATTGCCGGGGGCCAGGTTGCTGGCGCCTTGCAGGTGCAGGGTCAGGGTCGCTGTCCCGGTCCCGGTCGCGCCAGGAGCGTCCACCGTCAGGGTGTAGGGGCCGCTGGGGCTGGTGCCGCCTACGTTGACGTAGCCCCAGAACCAGATGTCGGCATTGGCATCGCGCGGGGCGTAGGGAATCAGGTAGGTGTTGGTTTCGGCCGTCCGCTGGTCGAGGTAGCTGCCGCCTGATGCGGCTGCCGGGGCCGGGCCGGTCACAACGTCCATCCGGTTGCCGGTCTGGTTCCGGGTCACCCAGTAGGTGTTCTGGGCGGTGTAGCGGTTTTCATACCGTTCGCCCACGAAATAGAGCCCCGCATTGCCTGCCGCCACCGTGTAGGCTACTGGACTATTCCCCATGCTCAGGCTCAGCTGCCCTGCCCCCAGATTGGCCTTCATCTGGTCCACGCTGGTGCCCAGGTATTCCGCCAGCGTTGCCGCCGAGACATAGTGCAGGCCTGTTTGCGTTACCGGTAGTTTGGCTTGGGTCACCGCCGTCAGCCCGCCCACCGCCGGCGTCGGCAGGGAGATGCTGGTGGGCAGATCGGTGCCATCAGCCCGCGTCCGGCTGCGCCCCAGCGCCTTGGCTTGCCGGGCATAGCCGCTGCGTTTGGCTTCCGAGGCCAGCGCACTGATGGCCACGCCATTGCTGGCCGCCGTGTCGCTGGCCGCACTGACCGGGTTGATTGCCTTGACCGTCACCCGGTAGGGACCATGCGTCAGCCGGTCGCCATCGGCTTCCAGTTCAATCAGCCGATATTGGTGCGTTTCTCCCGCCTTTACCCCGTTATCGGCAAAGGCGTAGTAGCCCCCCAGCGGTGAAATCAGCACCGCCGTCAGCAGTTCGTTGTGCAGCCGCTGGTATTGACCACTGCCGCTGTCGCGCCGCTCCAGGTAGAACCCTGCCGTCCCCGATTCCAGCAGCGTTTCCCATTGCACGACCACCCGCCCGTCTGCCGGGTCGGCACTCGCCGTCAGGTTCGTAATCAGCGCATACGTCGCCGCCGCCTGACTCACGTAGCCAAAATTGAGATCGGTGATATTCCCCCCCAGCGGAACCGCAACCATTTCCTGGCCGTCATAACCCCCTGCCAGCGCACCTTCGGTTTTTTCGTAAGTGGTGGTGTTGCCGGACAGGGTGCCGTCAGTGTCCGTTACCCGCACGACATAAGCATTGGGTGCCACGCCCGCAGGCAGGCCCGTGAAGCTGTAACTGCCGTCCACCGCTGTTACGGTTGTCCGGATCACGATCCCGGCCTGGAGCAGCGCCAGCGTCACGCCCCCGATACCCGGTTCACCGATCGGGTCGTTCACCCCGTCATTGGCCAAACCGCCCCCGACCCCATTATCATTCCAGATCACGCCAGACAGGGTGAAGGCTGTGACCGTCCGGTAGCCGTAGTCAGCCCCCAGACAGTCCATGGCAGCACTGGCCGCATCGGTGCAAGCCGTACCCACAGCGGTCAGGCTGACCTCACGCTGATCCCCGGTCCCGCCCTCGTCATCGGGCGTAGTGCGCACAGTGTAGCCATTGAGTGTAGTCTGGGCCGGGTCAATGCTGACCCAGTAGCGCCCATCGTCCAGCCCCGAGAACAGATAGACGCCATTACTGTCGGTCGGCGTGCTAGCCAGTGCCGCGCCATCATTGCCGCCGGGTTCAAACACATTGTCGTTGTCCACGTCGCGGTAGAGCAGCACCGTGACCCCATTGATTCCCGCTTCACCGACGTCCTGCACTGCATCACCATCCAGGTCATTGAACACGGTATCACCAATGGTGCGCGCGCTGTTGAAGCCGAAATTGGGACGATAGCCCACCGGACCGCCGGGATCGCTGTAGGTTACCGCGTCATCATTGACACCATCCGCCACATCATCCGCCTCGTCCAGGGTATCGGGCATCTGGAATTCACCTGCCTGAGCCGGTGCAGTAGTCCCAAAGAAGTTGCGCAGTACGCCACCGGTATCGCTGATGCGCCAGCGATAGCGTACCCCCGTGGCCACGCCGGTAAAGCTGAACAGGCCAGCGCCATCGGTAGCGGTGGTCGCGATGACCGTACCGCTGGCGTTGAGCAGATCCACTGTCACCCCGGCAATACCCGGCTCACCACCGTCTTGATCCCCGTCGTTGTTGATATCACGCCAGACCCGATCACGAATGTCATAGGTGTTCCCAGACGCCATTTGATCCAGACCGAAATCGGCAGTACGATAAGCCGCACCGTCGGCCACGTTGGCGATGACAAAAGAAGCCTGGGTGGTCAACTGGTAACCTGTCGGCAAGGTCGGCAATACCACAATGTAGTCCGGCCCGCCGGTACCCCCGCTGCTGGTGACGCCAAACAGATAGCTGCCGTCAGCCGCCGAAGTGGTTTCCAGATAGCCTGGCACGCTGGACCGGTCATCCGTTCCGTCCACCCCACCACTACTGTTGGTGTCCAGCTCGCCATCAATGACGGCCATGCCGCTCACCAGACCATCATCTGCCGTTGTGATGGCGCCATCACGGTTGATATCCAGCCGCCCATCCAGCACCGCATAACCGGCAAAGATGCCGTCATCGGCGCCATCCACCGCACCGCTGGCGTTCAGATCAATCCGCCCGGCCAGGATATTGCGCGTGTCATCCACCGCGCCATCCTCATCGAGATCACTGTAAATCCAGACAGTTACCCCAGAAAACCCCGGCTCGCCCGCATCCTGGACGCCATCGGCATCCGGGTCACTCCATACCCGGTCCCCGATCACGGCAGTCCCGGTCGCAGGCCGATAACCCAGATCAGCGTTCAGATAAGCCTGCACCCCGCTGGCCTGACGATAGCTGATGGCAAGATTATCCACAAAATACCGATCATCACCGGCAGTATAGGTATTCCCGGTGCGGAAGCGGACCAGGGTATTGGTCGGCGTCAGATAGGGGCTGATATCCAGGCTGAAATTGCCGCTGGCCGTACCCGTCAGGCCCGTGAAAACCTGCAATACCTGATAGGCGCTGCCGCCATTGGTGCTGATTTCCAGGGTGATGGCATCGTCGGCTTCCACTCCCGTCGTGCGATAGGCAAAGCTCAAGGTAGCCTGATTGGCACCGGCGGGAACGCTCAGGGTACGCCGCAGGCTGTTTTCATTGCCGCCATCGCCGTTGTTCAAGCGCAATTCACCCGCCTCGACCCGAACATCACCATTGACAGGACTGATGGTGCCTTCCTCCACTTCCGTCCAGTTGCTCCCCCAGGCCACGCTGCCATCACTGTTGCTGTAGGCAGCCGTATCGAAATTGTCACGGCTGTTGCCCAGGTCAGTCACGCTGTCATACAGATCAAAGCTGTTGGTGCGATTATCAATGCGTCCATCCGTGGTCTGCACCAGTCCGGCCGGCAGACCACCGGTTACCTCGACGTAATAAGCAAAGTCGAACGCAACGCCGGTGAACAGATAACGGCCCTGGCCATCAGTTGTGACCACCTGCAACGGGGTACCAAACCGGTCTTTCAGGGTCACTGCAACATTGGCAATCCCGGCCTCGCCGATTTCCAGGACCCCATCGCCATCATCCAGCCAGACCTTGTCACCAACCGTGGCCGTATCGGTGGTGGGATTGAGGATGCGATGGGTCACGGTATCGCAGATGGCCATGGGCAATTCATCAGCCACTGCGCAGGCCTCGTTGGTGATCTGTGTAAATCCGGCTTCGACGATCACCTCAAAGGTCAACACCATGCTGCTCCCCGGAGTCAGTACGCAACCCAGACTGGCAGGAATGAATTCGGGGGCATGGCTGATAGTGGTCAGCGGGACATGGGTAAGGCCAATGTCCACCTCATCCAGGATAAATTGCTCATCGGCCGCGTCATAACCACTCACGACGTCAAACACCAGGCGGCGATTACCCCCGACACCCAAACCTGCGAAGGTACACTGCGCATACGGCCCGACACCGCCCTCCAGTATGCAACCTGCCGGCAAGGTGGTGCCATTAAAGCTGGCAATGACCGCCGGGGCACCTGTGGGCCCAAACAGCACGTCCATCTGGTCGCCTGCTTCCACATTGACCCGATTGACCCTGAAAGTCAGCGTGGCCGTCGCGGCCTGAGTCAGATCCACATCGCGGCGAATACTATGGGTTGCCGTCCCGGCCAGGGTATAGGCAATCTGTACATCATCCAGGCGCATTGCCTCGTCAGTCGCATTGAAGTTGCTGGCGACCCGGTATTGAATCTGGGTATCTGCACCAATATAAGCTGTTAAATCAAAAGTTTGTGTCCCGGTACACGCGCTGTCCAGCGTAGCCAGACTGGTAAAGGCGCCACTATTGCCGGCCCGGACTTCGATCACCAGGTCATCGCTGGTCTCAAGGTTCTGAGGCTCGCAGACAAAGGTCAGGCTGGCCGCCGTGGCGCCCGAAAGATTGGCCCGCCGCAGGATGCTGTTGCCGACCGCGTTGCTCAGGGTGAAGCCCACCTGCACATCGTCAATGAAAAACTGATCGTCACTGCTGGTAAACGTCCCATTGACGGTCTGAAAGCGCACAGGCACCGCACTGGCAGTACTGGAGACGGCCAGGCTACAGGTGCCGCTGCTCACCGTCCCGACACAGCCTGCCGGAATGCTGCTGCCCGTGAAGGTTGCGATCACGACGCCCTCCACCACAACCTGCAACTGATCATCCGGCTCCAGCCCCGTGGTGTTATAGGCAAAAGTCAGGGTCGTCCCGGTCGCGCCCGTCAGGTTGACCGTGCGTTCCAGGGCCTTGATGCCTTCTGCCGAACCTTCCAGCAACAGTTGCCCGCCGGTCACACGCACCGCGCCGGCACTCGCCCCGCCCCCGGCCGGGTCGGTTTCCGTCCAGTTATTCACCCAGCCCAAGCTGCCGTCATTATTGCCATAATCTGATGTGCCAAATTGGTCACGCACGTTATAGCTGCCCGACGCACCCAGGAAAATCAGTTCATTCGTCGGCAGCGCGCCGGAATCGTTGGCTACCCGGACGAAACCGGCGGTAGCACTGCGATTACCCTGATCGGTTTCCACCCAGTTGTTGCGCCAGGTCTCGGTACCGTTATTATTGTTATAACTAATGGAATTGAATTCATCGCGCACGGTCTGGGGACCGCCGGCGCTCCCTTGAAAAATCAGCTCACCGGCAGTAACCGCAATCAGGCCACTCGATGCGCCACCCAATCCGGTGTCAGACTCGATCCAGTTGCCATTCCAGCTGGCCGAGCCATCATTATTGCTGTATGCCACCAGACCGAAATCATCCCGGACGTTATCCGGTGCCCGGTTGCAGCTTGCCACCGCACCACTGCCCGGCACCTCACTCAACCCGGCCGGCAATGCGTCAAATACGCCCACATCGGTCAAATCAATACTGGAAGTACCGGGATTGGCCACCGTAATGCTGTAGGTGAAACGATCCCCCGGACTGAGTGGATTGGGGGCGTTGGAATGCTTGTCCACCGTCATGCTGACCGTGTTGTTGGTGTAGGTGTTAAAGACGAAATCCGAAACCTGGAAGGTCTGAGTCTCGCTGCCAACGGTGCGGGTCGCCAGGGCCGTCACCTGGTTTTGCGATAGCGCACCACTGGCATAACCGGCTGCCACCGGGTCAGCAATCGTGGCGGTGAGCTGAAGCGTGAGTTGCTGGTCGGCCGCCATGTTGCCCAGCACACTGCCATCCCAGGTCAGACAGGCGCCCCCACCTGCGGGGCAGTTCCCGGCAAACGGCGCCGGCAAAGGCGCGCCGGTGGCTGTCACCACAGGATGCGCCGGGCTGGTCGTGCCATTGGGAAAGGTGATCAGCGTCGTGTTGGGGCCAGCGGTATAGTGCCAGCCCGCCGCCAGGGTATCCAGCACCCGCACCCCGGTGACATCAAACGCATGTGTGTTCAGGGTCAGCGTGTAAGTCACGGTTTGTGGCCCCGTCAGCGCCACTGCAACCGGATTGGTCGCCTTGCTCACGGTCAGGGCCAGGTCCACCCACTCACTGGGGTTGGGCAAGGTGGTATAGCCCAAATCCACGCCCGGCGCCTCTGCAGGGGCAGTGCGCGGATTTTCCCCATAGGCCATGGCAAAGGGCGCGGTGGCCCAGATGTGTACACCCGACAAATCACCATCGGTATCAGTAATATACAAGGTCTCCAACCGGTCGGCAGGATAGCCGGCATTCACCGCAGCACGGCTGACCCCGGCGACACTCACCGCAAAACCGGTATCCGGCAGGCCGTCAGCATCCTTATCAATAAAAAACGTCGTATTATCCTGAGTCGCGATCAAGAATAGTCCATTGGCGTCCGGATCCGAAGCCGGTGTTTCCGAGCCTGGCGCCCAGGCGACAAACTGGTCATCACTGACAAGATAGGCCGGCACCAGGGTATAACTCCAGTCGTAGAGTTCACTGTTGGAATCCACGTTGGAAAAGCCCCAGAATTTGGCCGAGCCGCTCAAAAACAGGCCGGAACCTTCGGTCAGATTCGCGCCGGTCTTGGCTGAAAACCGTGCCGTTTCGCCCGGATCCAGCGTGAAGGTTCCAGAAGCCGTCGTGCCCTGCCAGTTGATCGTGATGGCCGTCGCTTCCGGGTTGTACAACACCAGGTCGGCAGGATTGGCCGCCTGGGTGCTGGCAGGGGCATAGTAGGCATCATCCCAGAATCCCTGAGGATAGGCCGAGACACTGCGGGTATTGTGGGTGCTGTTGCTCTGGCCGAAAAAATACTGTACCTGCACCGTGTCGGAAGCCAGCACCGTAGCGCCCTTGGGGAGCAAGGTTCCGGCGTTGCCATCACTATCGTTGCTCAGGATGTAGGTCTGACCCCGGTTGAGGATCAGGGTATTGCCATCCACGCCCCCATCGCGGGCGGTGCGATAGCCATTCGCCTGGTCAAATGAGTCGAAGGTACCGTTGCCGTCAAGATCGATCTGGAGGCTGGTATTGTCGGCAGTGGCCTGGATGACGACAAAAACCCGGTTGAAGTCATTCACCACCGCATCTTCGCCAAACGGCAGGACGTAGTGCAGCAACTGTGGCTTGAGCGGGTACACTTCTTCGGCAGCCGCAGCCACCACCCCCGGATTGTTGGGCCAGCTGGCCCGCGTCACGGTCACTCCGCCACCCACCGTCACGATGCGATCACGGCCATCGTAGCAGTAATTCGGGGTGGTACGGGTCAGCGGGCTGGCTGGAGCAGCCTGGCCCACACAGTCCCCCGCTGCACCCACATAGGTATTACCATCCCCCCCGGTGCGGGGCCGAGGGACCGCAGTGCTGAGAAACTGGAGCGTCTGCCCCAGGCTCAGGGTATAGCTTTCATCAGCCCCCACGGAGGGATTATTGGTATCCAGAATCTCGTAGCCATCCTCCCAGTGGTCGTAATACAGGGTGATATTATCCGTCCAGCCGGTTACGGCGACCAGGGAATAGACTGTTTCATTCGGCGCAATGCTGGCCGAGGTAATCGGGTCGGTGACATAAACCAGCACGTCTTCATCAAAGGGGACGAGGTACTCCGCCAGACCCGCCGGCACCGCCGCGCCTGCCGTCCCACCCAGCCCCAGCCACCCGGCGCTCAGGCCGACACGCCAGATCGTTGCCCATTGCTGCCACATTACCGCCTGCCCTCGCCTGTCACTGGACCAACAGCCGATGCTAACATGGACGCCAGCCCGCGCCATCCTGCCATCCAACCGCCAATTTCAGCCATTCAACAGCAAAAGCTTGCCATCCAGCCATCTTATTAACCCGGATCAAACACCCCGGTGGACAGATAGCGGTCGCCCCGATCGCAGATGATGGCAACGATGACGGCCTCGCGCAGCGTCTGGCCCAGGTGCAGCGCGGCGGCCACCGCCCCCCCCGAAGAAATGCCGGCAAAAATGCCTTCCCGTTCGGCCAGGGCACGGGTAGTGTCCTCGGCTTCCTGCTGGGTCACGTCCAGAATCTGATCCACTTGCTGCGGGTTGTAGATTTTGGGCAGATACTCCACCGGCCAGCGCCGGATACCTGGAATGGACGAACCTTCCGCCGGTTGCACCCCGATGATCTGCACCTGCGGGGCAACTTCCTTCAGATAGCGGGAAACGCCCATGATGGTGCCTGTAGTGCCCATCGAACTGACAAAGTGGGTGATTCTGCCCTGGGTATCACGCCAGATTTCCGGGCCGGTGCTGTGATAATGGGCCGCCGGGTTATCGGGATTGGAGAATTGATCCAGGACCCGGCCCCGACCGTCTGCCTGCATCTGCAAGGCCAGATCCCGTGCCCCTTCCATACTTTGCTGTTTGGTCACCAGGATGATCTCGGCCCCGAACGCCCGCATCACAGCCCGGCGTTCCACGCTCATGTGTTCGGGCATGATGAGAATCAGCCGATACCCCTTGATCGCCGCCGCCTGCGCCAGCGCAATCCCGGTATTGCCGCTGGTGGCCTCGATCAGCGTCATGCCCGGCGTGATCTCGCCGCGCAATTCGGCCTGGGTAATCATGTTCAGGGCCGGGCGATCCTTGACCGAGCCGGCAGGGTTATTGCCCTCCAGCTTGACCAACAAGGTGTTACCAGCGCCCGCGTCCAGGCGCTGCAAGCGTACCAGCGGGGTATTGCCGACAAAGTGTGCTAACGTAGGATACATTGAGACTCCGAAGTGATGGCGAATAATGCAGGCGCTTGATTTAGCGAACCCGCCGCTGACCGGCATCCATCTGATTGAAGCCAGCGCCGGAACGGGCAAAACATACACGCTGGCGGCATTGTATCTGCATCTGGTGCTGGCACAACGCCAGGTCGAACAAATTCTGGTCGTCACCTTCACCCAGGCCGCCACTGCCGAATTGCAAGGCCGGATTCGGGAGCGTCTGGCTGCGGCCTTGCAGGCCTTTACCCACGCTCAGCCCGGCCCGGATGCCTTGCTGGCCAGCCTGTTGGCACAATACGCCGGTTCCCGGCGGGAATTGGCCGTGCTGCGGCTGCGCTATGCGCTGCACAGTTTTGAACGGGCCGCCATTTATACCATCCACGGCTTTTGCCAGCGGGTGTTGCAGGATTTCCCCCTGCTGACCGGACATAGCCCGAACCTGAGTCTGCGCAAAAGCGAACGGGCTGCCGAGCTGATGTTGGTCGAGGATTTCTGGCGCCGGGAGATTACCCCGGCCCACCCGTTACTGGTTGAACATCTGCTGGAACAGGGTCTGACTCCGGAAAAACTCCTGGCTGCCCTGCCCGAAGGCTTGCGCAGCTATACCTGCCAGGTGCTGACCGTCAACGATCCCCCTGCGCTGGAACCCCTGTGGCAGGCACTGCTGGCCCAGTATCGGCAAGCCCGTGCGTCGTGGGCCGGTTCCGGCGCAGTCGAAGCCTTGCAGCAGCTGGTGCTGCAAAAAGATCAGTTACATGGTGGGCGCTACAAGCCGGAACAGGTGCGTAAATCCCACCAGGCCTGGACTCGCCATTTCCGCGACCCTGAACGGCCGCCCTCACTCGGAATCCCGGAGGATCTGGCGCGGTTTGGCTTGAGCAAGCTACAGAATTCGGTCAATAAAAAGGCTGGCCCGGCTTGTCACCAGGTGCTACAGGAGCCGCTTTGGGCCATCCTGGAGACCCTGCTGATACAACAACAGCAGTTGCAGGATGCCCTGCAACAGCATTACTGGCACCTGCTGGCCCGGCTGCGCGCCCATGCGCTGGCCACGCTGCCCCGCCAGCGTCTTGAGGCCCAGGCATTCAGTTATGACGATCTACCCCGCAACCTGAGCCAGGCCCTGCACGGACCGGACGGGGTGCGGCTGGCCGCCCGGCTGCGCGCCCGGTATCCGGCAGCCCTGGTGGATGAATTTCAGGATACCGATGCTCAGCAATTGCAACTGCTACAGGCCATGCACGCCCCCGCCGGCGCCGCCCCGGCAACGCCAACCGTGATGTATCTGGTCGGCGATCCGAAGCAGGCGATTTACCGGTTCCGGGGCGCAGATGTCTATAGCTACCTCAAGGCCCGACGCCTGGCCCACAGCCAGCGGCATTTGCCCGCCAATTATCGGGCGGGCCAGACCCTGCTGGATGGCTTGAACGCACTGTATCAGGCCCAGCCCAACCCCTTTGTCCAACCCGAGATTCAATATCATGCCGTAGCCGCCGGGCGCCGGGACCCGGCCCGGCTGGACTGCGCCGGGCAACCGCTGGCGCCGTGGCAGATCTATTGGCTGGAACGCCCGGAAGGTCAGAAAAGCGTTCATCAGGAGCTGGCCCAGCGCCATTTGTTACCTGCCTTTGCCACCGCGATCGCCCACCTGCTGCGCGCGGGCGAAATCATCGAAGCCGGACAACGGCGGCCTGTGGTCGGCAACGACATTGCCATCCTGGTGCGCTCACACCGCCAGGCCGAGCGGGTGCGGACCGCCCTGGAGGCCCAAGGCATTCCCTGTGCCCAGCAGGGCGCAGCCAACGTCCTGGCCGCCCCGGAAGCCGCAGCCCTGACCCAGTGGCTGAGTGCAGTCCTGGAACCTACCCGTGAAGAGGTGCTGCGCGGGGCCCTGGCCGGGCCGTTCTATGGCCTCAATGCAGCAGCACTGGCGGCCCTGACCCCGGACAGTGCCGCCTGGGAGGCTTATCTGGGCCAGTTCTGGACAGACCATGAGTGCTGGCAGCAACGGGGTTTCATGGCGCTGTTTCACGCCTGGCTGCATCGGGAACAGATTGCCACGCGCCTGCTGGCCCAACCGGGCGGGGAACGGCAACTGACCAATCTGCTGCACCTGGGTGAGCTGCTGCATCAGGCTGCCCAACAGGAAAATCCGGGGCCTCATGCCCTGCTGCGCTGGTTGCAGGAACAGCGCCAGGCGCTGGCAGAGGGCCTGCCCAGCGAAGATGAAAGCCACGAGTTGCGCCTTGAAAGCGATGCGCACCGGGTGCGCATTCTCACGGTACACAAAAGCAAGGGGCTGGAATTCAACATTGTCCTGTGTCCCTTGCTTTATGAAGCCACCAGACACCCGCCGCAGCGCAGTTATCACACGCCGGCCCCGGATTATGACCCGATTCTGGACTTGCGGGTGGAGGCCGATCTGGACGCCGCCGCCCTGGAAACTCAGGCTGAAGATGCCCGGCTGTTGTACGTCGCCCTGACCCGGGCCAGAATCTGTTGTTATCTGGGTTTTGGGGTCAGTCAGGAACCCACGGCCTTAAGCCGCCTGCTGGCGCCCTGGCTGGGCGTGACCGACCCCAAGGACCTGGCCAGCCTCCGCGATGCCCCGCTGAGCACCGGGTATCAGCAACAGGCCCAGCGACAGAGTCCCGGCGCCTGGGCAGTTCAGCTCATCGGCCCGGTCACGGAAATCCCGGCCCCCGCCTCCGTCCCCACCCACCTGACCCTGCCCGCCCTGGCCGCCCTGGCCTGGCAACGCCCGTTGTATCCGAGCTGGTGGCTCACCAGTTTCAGCGCCCTGCTGGATAGTGAGCACATGAGCGGCGTGCGCACGCCCGGCCAGAATCCTGACCCGGACCTGCAGGATGTCCGGCAATTTCCCCGAGGTCGCCTGACCGGACGCTGCTGGCATGGCATTCTGGAGCGCCTGGATTTTGCCCGTCCGGCTGACTACCGTCAGGATCAGGTCAGTCAGGCACTGGCCCTGGCCGGATTTGCCCCCGGCTGGGCACCTGCCGTCACAGCCATGCTGGGCCGTTTGCTGGATCAGCCCCATCCGGCGCTGGGTGGAGCCACCTTGAGCCAACTGGCCCCGGACGCTTACCTGCGTGAACTGGAATTTCATTTCAGCGGCGCCCACTGGCACACCGCAGCCCTGAGCCGGCTGCTGACCGCACACGGTTATCCGGAATTGCGCCTGCACCCGCCCGGCAGTGCACCGTGGGGCCTGGTGCATGGTTTCATGGATTTGGTCGTGAGGTATCGTGGGCGTTATTATCTGGGCGACTACAAATCCAATGATCTGGGCCTGGCAGCGGGTGCCTATGCCCCCACCCAGCTGGCCCGCATCATTCACGAAGAAGGCTATACCCTGCAGGCGCTGCTCTATACCCTGGCGCTGCACCGTTACCTGCGCCGTCGCCTGCCGGACTATCACTATGAGCAGCATCAGGGTGGCCTGGTGTTCTTCTTCCTGCGGGGCCTGGATAATGAACACCCGCATCAGGGCATTTACCCGCTGCGCCCCTCCCTGGCCACCATTGAGGCTCTGGATGCTTACTTCAGCCCTGCTTGAACTGCCGGCCGCAGATAGCGCCGATTTTGTCCCGCTGGACGCCGCATTTGGCCAACTGTTACGCCATCTGGAGCCCGATATCGCCGCCGAAGTGCTGCTGGCCGCCGAACGGCTGTTACCCGCCTTGCGTCAGGGCCATAGCTGTCTGGACCTGCGCAGTGTGGCCCGGCGTGACGGTGCGCCCCGGCTGGAGGACTGGCTGTCCCGACTGCACGCCAGCACCGTGGTTGGCGGGCCTGGCCAGACTCGACCGCTGATCCTGGAAGGCCATCACCTGTACTTGTACCGCTACTGGCGTTATGAAGTGCAGGTTGCAAACCACCTGAGCCTGCTGGCTAACCAGACCTGCCCACTTGATCTGCAGGCAGCCCGGCAGGCCGTCAATGCGCTTCTGCCCCCCCACTTGAACCAGGAGCAGCGGCTGGCGGCAGTCCTGCCGCTGCTGAGCCCCATTACCCTGATCACCGGCGGACCGGGCACCGGCAAGACCACGACTGTCCTGCGGCTGCTGGCGCTGCTGTTACACCTGTACCCCCAATTACGTATCGTCCTGACCGCACCTACCGGCAAGGCCGTGGCCCGGCTGGCGGAGGCCTTGCAGGCCCAGCAAAGCCAGCTTCCGGCCGCGCTGGCCGCCCGCTTGCCCCTGCAACAGTGCCATACCGTACATCGCCTCCTGGGCCTGAGCCGTTACGGCACCGAGGCGCGCCATGATGCACGCACCCCGCTACCCTGGGATGTGGTGCTGGTGGATGAAGCCTCCATGCTGGACCTGGCACTGACGGCCAGACTCTGTCAGGCACTGGCTCCGACCAGCCGCCTCATTTTGCTGGGTGATCCGGATCAGCTGGCATCGGTCGAAGCTGGCAACATTCTGGGCGACCTGACCCATGCAGGTGTCCACTACGGCCCGCAACGGGCCGCGTGGCTGACTCAACTACTGGAAACACCCATCCCGGCTGATGCTGGCCCAGGCCTGAGTGCAGTCAGTGTGGCCTTGCGCCAAAGCTATCGTTTCGACCCCCAACGTGGCATCGGCGCCCTGGCGGTTGCGCTGCGTCAGGGGGACAGTGCCACCGTCCTGGATTTGCTGGGTGCAGGCACTTGGCCGGAACTCCGCTGGTTTGACCCCGCGCACCTGAGCTGGGAAGCCTGGCTGACCGCAGTCATTGAGGCGTATCGCCCGATTCAGCAGGCCGCTGATCCCGCCAGTGCCTACATGATTTATCAAAAGTTTCGGGTACTGTGTGCGCATCGTCAGGGCGAGCGGGGCGCCGAGGGCCTGAATCAGACGCTGAATCAGCGCCTGCACACCCACCGGGAACGCTGGCCCCGGGGTCAGCCGCTGCTCATGACCGCCAATGATTACGCCCGGCAGGTTTACAATGGTGACATTGGCTTGTGCTGGCCGGATGCCGAACAGCGCAGCCGGGTATATTTCCCTACTGCCACCGGCTTGCGCGATCTGCTGCCCACCCGGCTTGGCGCACACGAAACCGCCTATGCCCTGACGGTACACAAAAGCCAGGGGTCGGAATTCGACACGGTGGCGCTGGTTCTGCCTGATCAGTCCTCGCCCGTCCTGAGCCGCGAACTGTTTTACACCGCCCTGACCCGGGCACGCCGGCAATTTTGGGTCTGGGGCAGCGCCGAACGCATCAGTGAGGCCATCGGGCGACGGCTGCGGCGTCATTCCGGGCTGGTGCAGCGTCTGGAACGCAGCCTGGCATGGGTCGAACCGACCGACTCAAGCGCAGCCCTGCCCTGACCGGGTCGCCCCCCCGTGGCAGCATCCGGGTCGGGGCCGCCTGCGCCCCAGGCTACCCCCAAGCCCGACGCGGTACTGTCCGTACGGCAAGCCTGCACGGCAGGTGGGCTGCGCTGACCTCGACACACGGGGGGATGCCATGCTGGCGGCAAGCGCGAACTTGCTGGTGCGGCAGACTACCGGCCTCGGGTGAGGCTTTCAGGCTTCACTCGACTGCCTGCAACTTTTACCCCGAACCGGGGTCTCAAGGGCAAGCGCCCGGATTTGGCGCCTCGCCCCATGTAACCTCCCTTGGCATGGGGCTTCCCGGTATCCCCCAAACTGGGAAGTTCGCCCCGGCGTCTGCCGGGGTATCTTTACAGCCGGGCTTACTGGCGCGCCAGCTCCTGTTCAGTCTTCAGGCCACAGAACCGGTGCATGATCCAGGTTGCCGGACACAGACCCGTGAAGGCGCTTTGCATGCAGTTGAAGCCGATGAATACCGTCAGGAAAGCCCAATAGGGATGGTGCAGCAGCACACCGGCACCGCTGATCATGACCATGATGCCTGCGAAAACCAGCAAGGCGCGTTCGACTGAGAATTGTTTCATTGCGATTACCTGACATTAGAAAGTAAGATTTGGCTAATATACGTTTTTATTAGGTCGCCATCAATATTATTTTGCGCTATGCTCATCTCAATACACGAG
>CAYNNN010000033.1:0-30582 GCA_964398665.1 uncultured Gammaproteobacteria bacterium
TGGACCCGGCCTTGCTGGAACTGGAAATCACCGAAAGCGTCCTGATGGAACAGGCCAGCGAGACGCTGGCAACGCTCAAGCAACTGAAGGCGCTGGGCATCAGTCTGGCCATAGATGATTTTGGCACCGGCTACTCCTCGCTGGCTTACCTGAAGCGGTTTCCGGTTGATACCCTCAAGATCGATCATACCTTCGTACGCGACGTGCTCAATGATCCGGATGATGCGGCCATCGTGACCGGGATCATCGCCCTGGCGCACAGTCTGCGGCGGGCCGTGGTGGCCGAAGGGGTCGAGACGGTGGCCCAGCGTGAATTTCTGGCCACGCTGGACTGTGACTACATTCAGGGTTATCTCCTGGCGGAACCGCTGCCTGCCGGTCAGTTTGCGGCCCGGTTCCTGAACTGAAACGCGATCGAACAGCGGGAAATGAGGTGAACTGTGCGTGATGTCATGTGGCATGGCCTTGGTCTGGGGGCCATGAGTCTGGTTACAGGTGGGCTGGCGGGGGCTGGCGAGCAGGCCCCCGACTGGCAGTTGCTGCGTCTGGAAGCCCGGCAGGTTTTGGCACCGGGAACCCCGGTGCATATCGTCAATCCGTATGGCGACGTGCGGTTACGGCCCCTGTCTGGCCAGCTTGAGGCTTCGGCCCAGACGCAAATCCGCCTGCCGCAGACCTGCACGCCGGCATTGCAGCTTGTCCCTGAAGGCGCCGGGGTCCGCCTGGACGCGGTGTGTGCGCCTGATGGCCAAGGGTTATTACGGCTGGACATGACGGTATTCGTACCGGCCGATACCCCGCTCACCGTCGAGACCACGCAGGGTTTTCTGGAAGCCCGGGGCCTGACCGGACTGACGGCCTGGAGCCAGACCGGCAACATTCGTTATCGGGGGCCTGGCCCGCTCACGGCCAGTACCGAATACGGCAGCATTCTGGCCACCTTCACCAAAACCCGCTGGGAAGTGGAGCGCTGGCCAATACCCAGCGAATTGCGTACCCTGACAGGCAACATCAATACCCAACTGCGCGGCCAGCCCCCCGTGTGTGTGGATCTGGCTACCAGCGGCGCGTTGACGACTGACTACTCCCTGACCGTGCAGCACGATCCGCATGGTCCGCCCAAACAGGCTCAGGTACGCCCCCAATCGCCGTGCCAGGCCTGGTTGTTGCTGGATTCCCGCAAGGGTGATTTGCGTCTGACCCGTTTACCGGAGGCACCATGAACCTGATGAGCAAATTGTTGTATGGGAGCATCCTGCTGGGCCTGCCCTGGATCAGCCAGGCGGAAGTGCAGGTTTTCCCGGCGGTGACGCCGTATGAATTCAACGGCGACGTACGTAACCTGCCCCAACCGGATGCCTGGCAACCCGGAGATCCCATCAAGGAAGTACCCCGGCGGCGCACCCGTGCGCTTGTGACGCCCGGGCTGGAACAGAATCAGCTTGACCCGCTGCTGGCTGCGCAGCAGCAGGCTGATGTCGGTGGCCGGATGCCCAGCCCCAGTCTCAATATCGCCGGGCAGGGGTTTACCGGGGTCTACCCGCCCGATACCGTGGGAGAGGCAGGCCCGTTTCACTATATCCAGATGATCAATGGCAGCGGCGGCGCCGTGTTCCGGATTTATGACAAATCAGGCACCGCTGTCGCTGGGCCAACCAATCTTGATACCTTGGGCAGCGGAGACTGTGCCGACGGCCTGGGTGACCCCATCGTGTTGTTCGATGAGCTGGCCAACCGTTGGCTGATGAGCGAATTTTCCAATAATGGCAATAAACTGTGCGTTTATATCTCCAAGACTCAGAATCCTGTCACCGGGGGGTGGTGGGTCTATGATTTCCAGGCGCCGGAATTTCCCGACTATCCCAAGTACGGTGTCTGGAGCACGGCCTATCTGGTGACCAGTAACGAAAACAGCGGCCCGGCGGTTTATGCCTTTGACCGGCAGAAGATGCTCAATGGCCAGGCCGCCACTTTCCAGCGGGTGACTGCCCCCGCACTGGGGGGCTTTGGCTTTCAGGCCCTGACCCCGGCGGATCATGATGGTGAGCTGGCACCCCCCGTGGGTCTGCCGGGTATCCTGATGCGCCACAATGACGATGAATCCCATAGCCCCGGCAGCAACAATGCCAGCGCGGATTTTCTGGAGCTCTGGACCTTGCAGCCGGATTTTGTCACCCCGGCCAATACGGTGTTCTCTGGCCCGACCCAGATCAGCATGGCAGAGTTTGACTCCAGCCTGTGTGGCCTGACCAGTTTTCAATGTTTTCCCCAGCCCAGTACCAGCACCACCCTGGACCCGTTGCGGGAAGTGATCATGTTCCGACTCCAGTACCGACGCTTCAGCGACCGGGAAAGTCTGGTCGGCAATTTTGTCACCGATGTCAATGGCAGCAACCGGGGTGGCATTCGCTGGTTTGAACTACGGCGCACCACGCCCCAGAGCGCCTGGACCTTACATCAGCAAGGGACCTACTCGCCGGATGCCAGCCACCGCTGGATGGGTTCCATCGGTCAGGATGGTGCCGGGAATCTGGCCCTGGGCTATAGCCTGACCAGCAGCAGCATTGTGCCCAACATCCGCTATGTGGGCCGTCTGGCCACGGATACCCTCGGCACCTTGCCGCAAGGCGAAACCGTGCTGCAATCGGGGAGTTCCACCCAGACCAGCACCACCCGCTGGGGCGACTATGCCGCACTGTCCATAGACCCGCACGCCAACTGCACCTACTGGTTCACGACTGAATACATGAGCAGCAGCAACGTCTGGGCTACCCGGGTGGGTGCGTTCAGCTTCACGACATGCCGCCCGGATATCATCTTTGCCGACGACTTTGAAAGCGGCAACCGCGTGGATTGGTCGTTTACCCAACCTTGACCGGAGTTTTTATGCGTTATGTTTTAATCCCCGTAATGTTGTTGGCGCTGGGATTCAGCACCCAGGTGCAGGCGCGTGGCGATGGTTTCCATCAGCAGCCCCAGCAACAACCTCAGCAGCAACCCGCCCAGACCCAGCCCACTCAGACCCCCGCCCAGCAGCGTCCGACCGCCCGGCCCCTGAGCGAGGGTGAAATGCTGCAACTGGCGGAAGAAGCGGTGGCCTACAATGCCCGCAAGGAACGGGCTCGCGGCGAAGGTCTGAGCGTCAATCTGGAAATGGGCAAGGTCAGCTATGAGAGCGGCGACCGGGCCCGGATCAAGGGTAATGGCTACATCCGGACCCCGCACGTGAACGAGCGGATTTTTTACAATGTCAGCATTGATCTGCGTACCGGACGGGCCATAGATGCCCACTATCGCAACGACGATAGCCCGAACTAGCCGCACCTGCCGGGGGCTGAATCAGCCCCCTCACTAGGGAACTGACATGAAATTTTTGCCAATGACCCTGGGCGCGCTGCTGTTGCTGCAAAGCCCGTCAACCATTGCGGTCGAAGTGCCGGGCATCAAAAGTGGTGCCGACCTGACCCGCGCCGTGACTGCCCAGATACCCACCATCGACAGTGCGACCTTGCAGCGCGAGATCGCCGAAAACCCCGAGCTGGTGCTGATTGACATTCGGCTGCCCGGCGAGATCGCAGCTCAGGGCGGGCAGATCAAGGCCACGCAAAATATCAATATTCCCCGGGGCTGGCTGGAATTTCGGGTGATGAGCCACACCCCGAGCAAGGACACGCCGATCGTGGTGTATTGTGGCGGGAATATTCGTAGCGTGCTGGCCGCACATACCTTGCAGCAGATGGGCTACACCCAGGTGCGCAATTATGCCGACGGCTTCCTGGGCTGGAAGGCTCAGCAGCTGCCCGTAACGCCTCCGGAACCCTGAAACTGCTGGCGGGGACTCACTTTGACCCGACTGTGAGCGCAGGCACGTAGGTGACGAGCAGCACAATGGCAAGCAGTACGAAGAAGAAGGGCAGGGTGCTCCGGTAGACTTCAATGACGGGCTTGTCAAACCGGAGTGCTGCCAGAAACAGGTTCATGCCGACCGGAGGCGTCAGATAGCCCAGCTCAAGATTGACCAGGAATATCACGCCCAGATGCAGCGGATCGATGCCGAAGGACTGACTGATGGGTTGAATCAGGGGCACGACGATGATGATGGCCGAGAAGATGTCCATGAGACAACCGACGGCAAGGAGAAACAGATTGAGCGCGAGCAGAAAGACCAGGGGTGAATCCACAAATTGCCGGATCCAGTCGGCGGCCTGCATGGGCACCATCGCATCGACCAGATAATTGGTGAACCCCATGGCAACGCCGAGAATGGCGAATACGCCTCCGATGAGGGTAGTACTCCGGATGATGACCCCCGGTAACTGTGCGGGGGCAATATCGCGGTGGATCACGGTTTGCACAACGAGCGTATAAACGACGGTCAGCGCCGCCGCCTCGATCAGGCTTGTGAACCCGCCAAAGAGTGCAACCAGTGCCACGACCGGGAGAAGCAGTTCCCACTTCGCCGCCCAGAGTGCAGCCCCTGCTTCCTTGAGCACGAAAGGAGGCCGGGGGACGGTAGTACGCAGGCCCTCTCTCAGCCCGTAGAGCGAGACCGCAGCGACCATGAGCAGGCCGGGCAGGAATGCCGCAACAAACAGATCGCTGATCGGGACGTGGCTGACGACGCCGTAGAGGATGACCGCAAGGCTGGGTGGAAACAGCAGGCCGATTGACCCTGTTGAAGTCACCAACCCCAGCGCGAAGCGTTCGGATAGCCCGTTCCTGGTGAGTACGGGCAGCAGCAGACCGCCAAGTGCGAGGATGGTAACGCCCGAAGCGCCCGTGAAGGTTGAGAAGAAAGCGCAAACCAGCGTGGTCGAGATCACGAGGCCACCCGGCAGCCAGCCAAAAAGCGCCCGAAACACGCGCACCAATCTCATGCTGGAACCGCTTTCCGCAAGCAGGTAGCCTGTCAGTGTGAACAAAGGGATGGCAGGTATCGAAGGGGAAACCACAATGCGGTAGGTTTCCACCGGAATGGCGGCTATCGGAACCGCATTGGCAAAAAACAGCACCAGCGCTGCGCCACCCAGTAAGACGAAGAGCGGCGCACCCAGCAATGCCGCCAAGCCTAACACGGCCATCACTGGCCAGACCAGGGCGGATACATACGCATCGGGCAGCAATAATCCTGCGGCGGTGGTTGCCAGCAGGGCGACCAGCGCAACCGCGCGGGCAGGTTTTCCGCCGGCTTGCCGGATGAATCTCAGGGCGATGACAGCAAAGGCGATCGGTAAAATCAGCTCTGCGATCCACACCGGCAACCATCCACCCAGCCGTTGCAACGCTTCGGTTTCAGCGCGGACGAATGCAATCGAAGCCCAGCACAATCCGGCGGCGACCGTACCCGAGACGGCGGCAACCAGGATACTGCTTGCCGCCCTGAGCCGCAGCGGCAGGGTGCCTAGCCCCTGCGCAAGCGTGATGTGGCGCATTTCCCGCGCTGCGATCATCGCGCCCAGGAAGGCGACCCAGAGCGTCAGATGCTGGACGTAGCTGAAACTGCCTGGAATGCCGGTATCGAACAACGAACGCAGCGCAAGTTCGAGCACCGGCAGGAGTCCCATGCCAAGGAACGCCGCAACGGCCAGCCCGTTTTCAAGTCGGCTCAGGACGCCGCGCTGCGGCACGGATGGGCCTGCGCCATCCATGTCAGGGGGCGGGGTGCAGCTTGCGGTACTCGTCGCGCAGCCGTTTGACCTTGTTGAGCATGTCGGCCGGTACCGCCTTGCCGATGAGTCTCGGATAGGCCAGCGTCCACGTCTTCTGCTCCCATTCTGCAGCGGCATCGGCGGGAACCGGTACCACGACGAGGCCGCGCTTCTGCATGGCCAGGACTGCATCGGCGTTGAGTTTGCTGACCAGCTCCTGGATGCGTCCGCCGGCTGTCTGCGCCGCTGCGAGCAGTGCGGGTTTGAGGGTCTCGGGGATCTCCCGCCATGCCTGGGTGGAAATCACCACTGCCCCCACGAAAGGCGCCCAGTTGAGATTGCTCAAATGATTGGCCTTGTTGTACCACTGAAGGGAAAGCGCCGCGAGCGGAGTGGTCATCACCGCCGTGATCATGCCGGATTGCAGGCCGGTGTAGATGTCGGTTGCAGGAAGCGGGACCGGCTGATAACCCGCCGCCTTCCAGGCTTCGAGATAGGTCGTGTCCTCGCCAGTCCAGGTCCAGAGCTTCTCGCGCCGCAAATCATCCGGGCGAACGACGGGATGGGCGGTGAGAAACTGCACCCAGCCTACATCTGCCCAGGCCAGGAGCTTGAACCCCTTGGCTTCGAGCAGCGCTTCCAGTTCCGGACTGAGCTTGTCCCGTACGTAGGCCAGTTCAGCATCGCTGCCCAGCAGCATGGGCATCTGGAGTGCGTTGATCTCGGAAACGATACCCCGTAAACCTTCGCCCGTCAGACCGGCCATCTGGATTTGCCCGATGCGCATTTTCCGCACCATGTCGGGATCATCACCCACCACCCCGCCTGGATAAATGCGGACGTCGATCTTGCCGTCCGATGCAGATTTCCAGGCGGCTGCCATATCGCGCACGATGGCATGCCAGGGCGATCCCTCCGGGGCCAGTGTCCCGAACTTGAGCGTCTGCGCAGACGCTGGCAAGATGGTTGCGACGACGAGCGATGCGGCGCACACCGCCGCTTTGAAGCAATTCATTTCGGCCTTCCTGCCGGTTCATCGGCATTGGCAAAGAGATAGGGGATTTGGGTTTGCAGCCATTCGGCCCGCTGCCGGGCGATCGTGTTGACCAGCCGGGACTCCGGGATGCGCTCAGGATCGACTGCCAGCGCCGCCGTCAGCATGGAACGAAATTCCGTGAGATTCTGCGTGGGCACGTCCACGGATTCCGCGAGTGCCAGATGGACAGAAGCCCTGAGGCCTCCGGAGAGTTCAAGGGCACGCTGGTAATGCGCCCGTGCCTTTGCGGCATCGCCACCTGGGCGACCCCCCTCATAAGCGATCAGGAATTCATGCGCTGCGCCACTGCCATAAGTCTCATCCAGCTCGATGACACGCAGGATAAGCGCCCCTGCGGCGGGAAGATCGGCGATCAGGTCGGCATTGTCCTTGTCGGCAGCCAGTGCGCCCGCCCAGGTGGCCCCCGCCCAATAGAGGAAAGGGAGGTCGTCCTGGGTCGTTGCCGCGAGCGCTACAGACGGATTCTGCCGGAACGCTGCGGTAAAGTCAGGATGTGCCACCTCAAGCCCGCGCAAGGCGTAATCCCGGCCCCGGAGGAAGAGCAGACTCGCCCGATTGCGCAAATGTCGGGCCGCATCAAGATCAACCGCATCCAGCCGATCGGCCCGCTGCTGGATGAGATAGGCATAGGCGGCAAAGCCGCTCGCGGAGGCGAGCAGCAAGCCCTTGTGTTGGGGAGATTCGGCCAGGAGGCTTTCAAAGGTCTTCAGGCCGAAGGGAAGCGCTTCCGCGATAAATTCCGGGTCGTTGTCGGCATTATAGACCCCGCCGCCCCCGCTGGTCAGCGCGTCACCCACGGCATTGACCGCCGAAGTGCGGATGGCGGAGCATCCGGCGACGAGCGCGCCTATCAGCACGATCAACCATAGCCTGTTCATGAGTACTCCGAGTCCCCAGCCAGCCGCAAGCTGTGCGTAATTGCAAGGCGTGTCAACGGACAGGATAGCTTGTATCCAGGTTATTTCAAGCCGGTTCAAACTGGTCTGAAATAGCCTGAGGGTCGCATCGGTTACCGCTCACAGTCGGGTGGGTGGGGCAGTGGTTCAGGCCCTCAGCCGGTCTGCCAGGGCAGTGATTTCCTGGCGCATGCTCAAACGTGCCAGCCAGGTGGGCGGGATGCCGGAAACGCCGTAATAGGCGCCCGCGACCTGGCCGCAGATGGCCGCAGTAGTATCGGCATCGTTGCCCAGATTTGCAGCCATGAGAATGGCCTCGGCAAAGCTGTGGCTGCGCGCAAACGCCCAGAGGGCCGCTTCCAGACTTTGGACCACATAGCCGGTGCCGTAAATTTCAGTCTCCGGTTTGTGTTGGTAACTGCCTTGGGCGATGGCAGCGAGCTTCGGGCTTTGCAGCGGGAACTGCGCATCACCTTGTAGAATCGCAGACTTGCTCTGGCCTGCGAGCGCACGGTACAGCACTCGTCCGAACAACTGGGCCGCTTCCAGGCATTCCAGCGCACCATGCGTAGTGCGGGCACTGTCTGCGGCGCGCTGGGTTATGGCGGCAAGATCCGGGTAAAAATACAGCGGAATGGGCGCCAGGCGCATCAGGCAGCCATTGCCGGCACTGTAGGGGTGTTCCGTGCCCGCGTAGGGCGTGCCCTCACGCTGGAAACGCTTGAGGGCGAACACGGTGGTATTGCCAATATCAAAGCAGCGCCCCGTGCTGCTCAGATAGCCGGTTCATACCAGCGGCAGTAGCGTTCCATCTGGTCTTTGGGGTCAAAACCGCCACATTCGACCAGGCTGGTGGCCAGACAAAGCGCCATGGACGTGTCGTCAGTCCATTGCCCTGCCTGCAAGTGAAAAGGACCACCCCCCACCATATCGATCAGCGGGGGAAAACTGCCCCGAGGTTTGAATTCCAGGGTTGTCCCCACGGCGTCACCGACAGCCAGCCCCAACAGGCAGCCCTGGAAACGGTTTGATGATTTTTTCTGAAACCATATTTTCATGAGCTGAGGCTCACCATATCCGCATCTGGAGCCGTTCTTGCCAGATTTTCTGTTGGTGAGGGTCTACGGCCAAGCCCAGTTCCCCGCGCCGGTAGGCTTGCACCAGCCGATTCACGGCCTTGGTGTGGCCCTGCTGCCCGGCCATCTGATACCAGTGCAGCGCCTGGCCATAATCCCGCGTGCGGCCTTGGGCTTTTTCATAGCATTCCGCCAATTGGTATTGCGCCGGGGCATAGCCGTCCCGTGCCAGAGACTCCAGCCAGTCGGCGGCCGTGGCCCAATCGCGGGGTACGCCCGTACCCTGATGATAGAGCTTGGCCAGCATCGCGCGCGCACCGACATGCTGCTGACTTGCCGCCTGCTGGAGAAAATAGCCGCCGCGCTGGGCATCCGCAGGCACACCCAGGCCCGCGCCATGCATCAGGCCCAGATGAAACAATGCCGGGGCGTAACCGTTTTGAGCCAGCGGGGTCAGTAAATCCAGGGCCGTCGGAAAATCGCGGGCGGTGTAAGCCTGCATGGCGGCGCGGTAAGTGTTGACTTCCGTGCTGCCACAGGCGCTCAGCATCAGGCTCAGCAGCAAGGTCCAGCCGATCTTGTTCATGCCTGCCCCCGACCTTGAATCAACCCCTCGACGACCAGGGTGCGAAAGACCTCGGCATTGAGCAGGCCCCAGATAATGATGGGGCTGAAGGTGGGCAATACCAGCACTGCCAGTTGGCGGCCCACGCCGCTTAAATAAAAGCCCAGGCTGCTGTAAGGCAGGGCGTACACATAATCAGTGGGCGGCATTTCGCCAAACAGGGCTTGATGGTTGATCTGCAAGGCCAGATTGAACTGGACATACAGGATCAGCATCAGTACCACCACCAGCACAATGCCCAGGGTACCCAGCGCCAGGGTCCACAACCGCCGCCGCCAGGGCGTCGGGGTTGCCAGGGTCAAGGCCCAGAACAGCGGAAAACTGACGCTGAAGCGGGCTACCGGGAGTTGAAACGCGGCAAACCCGACGAAATTTTCACTCGGTACCAGCAGGGTTTTAACCAGCCAGACCCGCTCGCTCAAGCTTTGCAAGCCCAGTATTTGGGTGGGGAAAGCAAAGACCAGTGCCGGTTCGGTCAGCCACCGCAGGCCCGCCAGCAGCCAAGGCATGGCCCAGTACCACCAAAAGGCCATCAGGAGTGGCGTCCAGAACAATACGCCCAGCGCCAGGCGGGCCAGCGGGCCGGAATAGTGTTTCATGTGGGATACTTCCCGCTGCGATCAGTCACGCCATCCCGAATGCCCCGATAAAACATTTGCATGTGCAATAATCTAGGTTGAATGAAAAAACTGAATGCCATCAGCTTGAAGCCCAGGCGCAGGATATCCTGCACGACCCAGGCCCGAGGCACATAGGCACGCCGGTACAGCCGCAGCCGGTTGCGGGTCTGATAATACTGGCGTACCGGGGCATGGCGATAGAGTGTGCGCATCCGGCCCAACCAGAATCGGCTGACCGTCTCGCCGATCCGCTGCACCATCCGGGCATCGCTGACCCCATATAGCTGCAAGCCCTGCTGCTGGGCACGAAAACCCCACTCCAGATCGATATTGTCAATGAACAAGCCCGCTTCCATCAACCCCACCTGCTGCAACCGTTCCAAAGGGATGAGGCTGCCGGAAGCAATCAGCAAGTCAGTCATCAGGCATTGGCCCGGCTTGGGCGGCTCGTGCCAGACCCCGTGCCAGCGAAAGCGCACAAAGGGCCGCAGTTCTCCGGTGCGGGCATCTTCATAAGCCGGGCCGACGGCGGCTACGGGCAGTCCGGCGTTTTCCAGCCGGATCAGGGCGGCCAAGAGCTGGGCCACCATATCGGGGGCCGGCAGGCTGTCTTGATCCAGCAACAATACATGCGAGTAGCCCTGTTGCCGGGCCTGAGCGATACCCAGATTTTGCGCGTGGGCCAGACCCAGATTATCGGGCAAGGCGGTGTATTGTACCTGCGCGGGCAGTGGCGGCAGCGGTACTGTCGAGGCATTATCCAGCACCAACACCGTTGCCACCTGGGGCTGGAGGCGTGCCAGCAGGGTTTGCAAGGCGGCGCCATCGGGCTGATAAGTGACAATGATGGCCGCACAGCAAGCGGCAGGTGTTTCAGCAGCGAAGGCCATGAGGATCGAATGCGCATGGGGCTGGACGCAGGGTAGCACGGGACAGGCTCAACGCAATCCCCGAATCTGGCCATCATTGGCGCGCTTTGCCGTGTGACCGGTACAGTCTGCGGTGCGGGTCCGGGCTGGTCGGGGCTGATGCGCTCAGGGTTGGCCTACAAACCGCAGGAAATCGGTAAGCCGCCGCGATTCATTGACGGCATCGTGAGGTACCAGTAGGTATGCCCACGGTTTGCCGCCGACGCTCGCCATGAACGCTGATGCATGTTGGCACCACTGCACAGCGGCAGCAGCCTTGGCCTGCACCTCTTGCGTATGGATATCACCGTGTGCCTTGGTTTCCACCATGAAGATTGCCGCATCGGTTTCTGACACAAAATCAGGCACATACTCCGGCTGCTCTGTGCCCAGCTTGTAGTACATCTGGAACTGCCCCTTCGCGGGCTTGAACCACTTGCTGGCGTCGCGCTCCAGAATGACGGCGAAGCGGCGCTCGGTGTCCGAGTCGAATTTCTGTAGCGGGTACAGGCACTTTGTGAACCCGCCGAACAGCATCTGCTTGATGCGGCCCACGTCCTCTACTGTTTCGCGGAAGTGGCGCGGGGCAAGGCCAGCCGTGGCGGTGTAGTGGCAGGGCTTGAGTGCCGTGAAGCCGCGCCTGACCTGCACCTCGAACTCGGTCGCCTCCTCGAAGAAGTGCGCCATCATCTGCGCGTGAATCTCCCGCGCGATCAGGCGGCGATCCCGATCCAGCACACTGACCACCTCGGACTCCGAGAGGTAGCTCTGCAGGTGCTTCACCATTTGGCCCGCAAGGTCGTACAGCAGGTCGGCGTGGGTGAAGTAGTCGATGTCGTCAAAGTCCACCAGCGCGTGGACGATGTAGTCCTCCGGGCGCTGCTCCTTCAGGCCGATTTCCGCTGCTAGCGTGAACTGCGTGTGGGTGCGCAGCATCTGACCAACGATCTCGCGCTTGCCCGGTTGCAGCCGCAACTGGCTTACATCCAGGGTGAACGGTCGAAAGCCGGTCGTGACCTCACCCTTGGGTACCACGACAATGCGCGGGATATCGATGGTCTGCTGCACCACGATAGCGGTGGTCTTGGCCACCACGGTGGACAAGCCAAGTGCCGGGGTCGCAGCGTCCGTGTCCGCCAGCCAATCGCCTTGCAGCGGCTTCAGTCGCTCTGTCACCTCGGCGAGGATGGCCGATTGCACGTCCGGCTTGAGCAGCGCCTGGCTGGTCGGCACCCGATCGCGCTTGGCCTCGTACTGATTGATCACCTCGACCACGACACGCGCGGCCTGTTTTTCGGCATCTGTGCCAAATGCCGCCAGCGGTGCCTGCGTCGCCGCACCGGGGGCAAGGTTTGGCGGCTGCATCAACCCCAGTTGCGTCATCGTGTTCGAGCCGACCTGCACGCTGACTTTCTTGTCGTCGGCGCTCGGCGCATCGAGGATGACCTGCTTCAGGCGAATCGGCGAGTCGCCGCGGTTGGCCTCGTCGATGATCTCCTGGAACTTGTCGTGCGCGACGATGTTCAGGCGATCCACTGCCGCCACGCCGGTGCGTTTGCCGTAAGGCAGGCGCAGGCCACGCCCGATGCTTTGCTCGATCAGCGTGCGTGCATTCGCGGCGCGCAGCGGCACGAGGGTGTAGAGGTTGGTCACGTCCCAGCCTTCTTTCAGCATATTGACGTGAATCACGATCTCGGTCGGCTCGTCCACGCGCTCCACGGCCAGCAGGCGCGTGATCATCTCTTCCTCTTCCGCGCCGGTGCGGCTGGAATCCACCTGGATCACCTTACCCGCGTAACGCCCTTCATAAAACGCTTCCGATTCCAGAAGCGCCAACAGTTGCCCCGCGTGCGTGGTATCCCGTGCGATGACGAGCATGAACGGCTTGACCTGCGGCACGCCGCTCTCGCGGGCGTAGGTGAGCAGCTCGACCTTGGTGGTCTCGTGCAGGCGCACGCCATCTTCCAGCTTGGTCTTCTCGACTTCCTCCGGCGTATGCGCCTTGGCGTCGAAGTTGCGCTGGGTGACCACGGCAGGCTCCTTGACGAAGCCGTCTTCCATCGCCCGTGCCAGCGGGTAGTCCATCACCACATTCTTGAACGGCACTGGCCCCCGGGTGGACTCGACAAACGGCGTGGCGGTCAGCTCCAGGCCAAACAGCGGCTTCAGCTCATTGATGGCGCGCACGCCAGCGCTGGCGCGATAGCGATGCGATTCGTCCATCAGCAGCACGAGGTCGGGCAGGTTCGCCAGATGGTTGAAATAGCTGTCGCCCAGCACCTCACGCATCCGCTTGATGCGCGGTTCCTTGCCGCCGCGCACTTCGGAATTGATTTTCGAGATGTTGAAGATGTTGACGCGCACATCGTGGGTAAAGCCCAAAGATTGCCCATCTACTGCTGCGCCGCTTTGGTCGTAGTTGTCACCGGTGATGATCAGCGGTACCCGTTGGGCAAACTCGGCTATCCCCTTGAACACGTACTTCGGCGTGTTGCGCGTAAAATCATTGATCAATTTGTTATAAATGGTCAGGTTGGGCGCGAGCACGAAGAAGTTGTTGATGCGATGCGCCAGATGCAGATAGGCGATAAACGCCCCCATCAGCCGCGTCTTGCCCACCCCCGTGGCCAGCGCAAAGCACAGCGAGGGGAACTCGCGCTCGAAGTCCGTAAGTGTCGGAAACTCGGCCTTCAGCGAGGAAAGAATGGATGCAACATCTCGCTCGTGGCCCAACAGGTCGGGCGCGGCGTCCAGCGCCTTTGCCAGCCGGTGTAGCGATTCCGCCTGGGGCGGGCGAAGAGACAGACGACCGGTGACGGCGTGCAGGACGCGGGTATTCATTCGTTGTTCTCCCCAGCGTTCTGCTCAAAGAGGCCGCCCTGGTTCGTGTTCGCAGGGACTGCCTTCCGGGTCTTGGTTTTCGTGGCGGTATTGTCGGCGGCAGATACCGGATCGGGCTGCGCCATCGGTAAATTCTGCACGTTCAAGCTGTAATCGTCGTGGCCCCACTCGCAGCGGGCCAGGATGGTTTGCGGGATTTTCTTCAAGGTCAGGTTGGGCCAACGTTCGGTGGCTTGTCCGGTGGTGACGCCCCGAAAAGCGGCGCACAAAATCAGCAGGCTTTGGGTATTACCCACTTCGTCGGCAAGTGCTTGCAACTGGTCAGCGGACAAATTTTGGGTGGTTGCATACAGAAAATCCCGTTCACTGGAATAACCGTGCTGCCACCAGCGGGTTTCCGACGGCGCGTAGCTGAAGCCTTCGAGCTTGCACAGGGCTTCGGCCAACATGGCCGCGTTGTAGGCGGGATTGATGATGGGATTGCCCCAGCGGTCGTTGACGATCAGGCTGGGGGCAAGGCGGTAATAGCGAAAGCCGCCGCCACCGTGCCAGCCCACGGCCTCGGTGATGCCGCCCTTGTCTTCGCCGGCTATGACTTTCTTCAGGCGCGGAAGGATGTGCGTATGGCAATGTTCGCCCAATTCCACCATGATCCAGCGGCGGCCCATCTTGTGCGCCACCGCGCCGGTGGTGCCGGAACCGGCGAAGGAATCGAGCACCAAGTCGCCGGGGTTGGATGAGATATGAAGTGCCAAACGAACCAACTCTTCTGGTTTGGGCGTGGCAAAGGGCTCAATCTCCGGCAGAAGTTTTCGCAGGTGATCTCTTTTCGCCGATTGATTTGACCCGGCTTCCTCCGCTGGCCACCATGTTCTAGGCACAACACCATCCTGCACCTCGGAAAGATACCGTTTGATCAACGGCATCCCATCGCCATTCGCGCCAAAATAAACCCGTCCTTCTTTCAATGAGTTATCAAAATTCTCCTTTGAGAATCGCCAATAATTCCCCTTTGGCGGAAGCACAACTCTCCCCGAAGGCAATGTAATTGGATAGAGCAGAGACGCGCCACCGCTCTTGGCCGTGCCGTTATCGCCTTGAAGCCAAGGCCCTCGTGGATCGTTATCCGGATTTCGATAGCGCGCTTTCTGGGCATCCGTTCTCGGAAGAGGATTCCTGATCTTTTTCCAAGCGTCTCGATTCTTAACGAACAGCAAGACATGATCGTGCGCACTCGAAATATCGGTGTCATTTCGACGGCCTTTGTCTTTCTCCCATGCAAAACTGCTAACAAAATTCGCTCGCCCAAACACCTCATCACACAACACCTTCAAATAGTGCGCCTCGTTGTCATCAATCGTGATCCACAACGAGCCATCCTCAGCCAGCAGCCGCCGGATGATCTCCAGCCGGTCGCGCATCAGCCCCAGCCAGATCGAATGCTCCAGCCCGTCGTCGTAATGCGTGAACGCGCTGCCGGTGTTGTACGGCGGGTCGATGAACACGCACTTCACCCGCCCCGAAAACTCCTGCTCCAGCGCCTTCAGCGCCAGCAAGTTGTCGCCGAAGATCAGGCGGTTGTCGAAGATGTCGTTGTCCGTCACCCGACGCTTGGCGTGGTACGACTTGTCCGGGTCTTCGAGCAGGATGCGCGGCTCCAGCTTGGGGCGCTTGTCCTTGCCTATCCAGGTCAGTTCGAGTTTTTGCTTGTTGTTCATCGCTCTTTCAACTTGGTTTCTTTAACGGGTGCAATCGGCGGGTATCGCCGCCATTGCGCCAGTAGCTGCCCGTGTCCTTCATGGGCCGGCCATGATCGGGGCAGACAAGGGCATCGGACAGTTGCTCAACTAGCCTGGCAAAGCGGATGCCGTCATCCGGGTAAAGGTCGAAGCCGGTCTGGTTGAAGTGTGCGCCCAACACATTCCTGGCCTGGGCCATCTGCGTGATCGCGTCCAGGATGGGCTTCAGTTCAACGGTGGTGGCGACTTGGCCGGCAGCAGTCGGGTCCAGGGCTTCAACCTTCAGCGTCCCAAGCAGCTTGCCGTTGACTGCCCCCAGTAGATCACCCAACACATAGGCGTTGCCGTGCTTTCGGGGCACGGCACAGGCGTATTGCAGCGTGAGGAAGTCGAGCAGCGCCTCCAAGATCACGCCCGCCTTGCCCGTGACGGCCTGAACGTCAGGATTCGGGTCAGTCAAGAGCACCTTCAGCCGCGCGATTTCCGGGATCATGGAGCCACTCAGGCTGATGCCTTTGTCGAAGCCCCACTTGCCGAGTTCGACGAAGTGACAGGTCTGATCTGGCTTCAACATGCCCCAGCGAAACTTCTCGCGCCAAGGCCGGTAATGCGTAGTGACAACGGCGTGCCGAAACTTCTGGAGCACGTCGTAGATCATGCCGATGATGCGTTCGACGTGCGGCTCATCCACGCTGCCCAGCACATCGTCGAGCACAAGCAGCTTTTCTTCCGGGGTATCGCGTTCGGCCAAGGCCAGGAAGACGCACAAGCCCAAGGTGTCCAGATGCGAGTCGCTGAAATACGCCTGCGGCGGCGCATCCTTCTTGCCGCCGAACTCCGTGGCGATTTCCAGGGAGGCCCGTTTGCCGGCGTCTAGGGCCAGGACAATCTTGTTGAGCCCTTCATTCGGATGGATAGCTTCGTAGAGTTCTCCAACTCTGCCCGAGATCGCCGTCAGGATATCGTCGGTGAACTTCTTGCGTTGCTCCGCAACGAGTTGGGCCGCTTCCTTGATGCGCGGGACAAGGGCTTCCAACTCCTTTGCTCTCTTCTGGTTGGCCTTCAGCGTAGCCAGGGACGTGCGCAAGGTGGCGATGAACTTCTTGTCGTCAACACAGGCGTTCGAGACATCTTCCCAAGCCGTTCGCCTCTGCTGGTTGACTTGTATCCACGGCGCCCACTTCGTGAAGTCGTCGGGCACCGGAAGGCTTGGACCGTCCACGCCCTGTGGCAATTCACCGCTGTTGCAATACGCCGCAAGTGTCGCCGCATCCGTCAGGGCACTGTTCGATGCGTCGGCCAGTCGCTGGTTTGCAACTTCGAGTGCTTTTGCCTTGGCCGCAACGGTGTACTTCGCGGCTTCGAGCTTGTTATGGGCTCCCTGGGACTGAATGCGACGATTGACTTCTTCAGCCAGCCCAGCGGCCTTTTCGCTGCTTTCGCACAATGGGCAGACCGCCGGGTTCGGATGCGCATGGAAGTGCGCTTGGGCGGCCTTCAATAGGTCGAGCACCGCCAAATAGTCGTTCGCTACCGCTCCCGTGATGTGCGCAAGTTCGTTCTTGGCCTGCTGGTGAGCAGATTCAGCGGCTTTGGCCTGAACAGCAAGCGCGGCTAGCTTGTCCGGGTGCGCTGCCACGGCATCCCAAACAGTGATGAGTCGGTCGATCGCGGCTTTTCGGGTGTCGAGATGACCCTGATCCCTCTGCACTTCCTGCGCGGCCCAATCCAGCGCATTGGAGCTTGGACTTCCTGCCTGCTGCCAAAACCGTTCGATCTCGCCCAAGTTCTCCGAAACGCGCGTCGTCGCGGTGTCGTACTCCTTGTCCTTGTCGATTGCCAACTTACGGAGGATGCCCTCGGCGGTTTCAACACCCGTGACATCCACGAACCGGCTGATCTGCGCGTAGCGATCCGCCGGCCTAGCTTCGATCAGGCCTAAGATTTCACTTCGCCGCAGGACGGCGACTTTCGGGCGAAGGGTCTCGTCCGAGACCACGACGCCCTGCTTGCCGAAGACGACGCTGCATTGCCCGGCCTGCGTTTCCAACGTCACCTTCACCTCAGCCGCAGGCTTGCCAATGGAGGGCCAGAACTTCTGCGTCGCGCCGAGTCCTCTGCGATCCAGCGAGCCGACGTTGCCATTGCCGAGGAAGTCGAAGGCGTCTGAAACGGTGGACTTGCCCGTGCCATTCTCGCCGTAGATGATGGTGAGCCTCTTGTTCTTCTCGAATGTCAGCTTGAAGGGCGTGACCGATCCGCGCAGGTTTTCGATCTGGATGCTGACCAAGGGGCTGGCGCTCATTTGTCGACGTCCTTGTGCAGCGCATTCTCGATGGCAAGCAGCCAGTCTTCCGGCTTCATTGTCCCGGCCGCGATTTTGACCTTGTACTTCTGCGCGTCTTTTTGGAGGAAGAGCTTGCGTTCGACCAAGAGCGGCGCAATGAGGTCAGTCAACGCTTCCGATGGATTCTTCATACCAGCTCCCATTCAATTGTAAATAAGTTGCGCTCTTCCACCTGCTGCTGGAGTTGCACCTCCAGCTGGCTGATGAGGTCGTTGCGCTGCGCTTCGACTTCATCCTGCCGATTGAACAGCTCGCGGCGCAGCTTGCTGCGCTTGCCTTCCAGTTCACGCTGGCGTTTCTGGTGCGCCAGCTTTTCTTCCAGCGTGGGCGAGGTCGCCGCCGTGCGGCGCACCTCCTTGATCTCGCGGTCGATCTCCTTGATTTCCCGCTCAAGGCCCAGCTTCAGGTCGTCCGCCCAGGCATCCAGCTTCTGCACTTCCTGTTCGAAGTAGCCGAGGTTGCGTTGATTGATCTCCCGCAGCAGCGTGGATTGACGGGTATGCAGGTCTTGCGTCAACACGGTTTGCCCCTCACCCCGGCCCTCTCCCCAAAGGGGCGAGGGAGTAGAAAGCGTGGCAGGCAAACGCAGCAGCTTCTCCGGGTCTTCTTCGGCCAATGAAACACCGTCGGTGGTGGTGGCCGCGACAAGCAGATGCTGCTCCTGATTGCCCAGAGCCGCGACCGAAAGCAGTTTGCACGTAAGCCAGCCGGCTTTGCCGCGATACGGCTCCAACGTGCTGACTTTGGTGCCATAGCTGTCGTAATCGAACACCAGTTTGGCTGTGTCTAGCGTGCGGGTCTTGGCCTGTTGCGTGATCCACAGCGCCAGCGGATGGTGGATACGGTACAGGTGCGCGTCACCTGTTCGGCGGGGCAGTTCGTAGCGCCCCGGCGGAATTTCGTGCGTGTCCAGACCGCCCCCATCCCCAACCCCTTTCCCGGAGGGCGAGGGGAGCGAGTGCAGGGTGAAGCCGTCGTCATCAAAGCTGGCGCAGTCGTCCAGCTCGGTACGAGTCAAATCCATCAGCATGCGCTCGTATTTGCTTCGCATGTTGCGGCTGCTCTCTGCACGGGCACGTAGTTTGTCCTGCACTTCTTCGTCGAAGTTTTCCAGCAGGATCTGGCGTGTCTTGAGCATCGCCTCGTTGATCTCACCGGAGAGGTCGCGCTGGAGCTGCTCGAAGCTGGCCTTGATTTCGCTGGGGTTCCGGCAGTTCTGATAGATGTCGGCGATGCGACGCTCGAAGTCTACGCCGGAACCAACCGCGCCCAGGACTTCGTCGCTGGCTCCGAATACGCCCTCGAAAAGCTGGAATTTCTGCGCCAGCAGTTCGTACACGCGGGCATCGGCCTCGTTGCTGCGATCCACGAAGTTGACCACCACCACATCGTGCTTCTGCCCGTAGCGATGACAACGGCCAATGCGCTGTTCGATGCGCTGCGGGTTCCACGGCAGGTCGTAGTTGATGACCAGGGAGCAGAACTGGAGATTGATGCCTTCCGCGCCCGCTTCGGTGGCGATCATGATCGTGCCGCGTTCCCTGAAGTGCTCGACCAGTGCCGCACGGGTGTCGGCGGTCTTGGAGCCGGTGATGCGGTCGGTGCCTGCGTGGCGCTTGATCCAGTCTTTGTAGATGGTTTGCGCACGGGCATCGCTATTGGTGCCGTTGAATAGCACAATGCCAGCGCCGTAGGGCGTTTCGGCCAACAGGCTCAGGAGGTAATCCTGCGTGCGCCTGGATTCGGTGAAGATGATGGCCTTTTTGGCCGCACTCAACCGATCCAGCTCGGCGAAGGCACGATCCAGGGCTGTGAGCAATGCCTTGCCCTTGGCGTTGTCGCGGATGTTGGTCGCCAGTTGTTTGAAGTGCCGAAGCTCATCAATCTCGTTCGAGATGGCGGTGCGTTCATTGCGATTGCGCACAGCGGTGTCAATGTCTTGGTCACTCAATTCATCGGTCTCGCTTTCATCAAGATCAGCGTCCCAAGACTCGTAGTCCTCATCAAGTGCTTCGGTGAGATCGGTTACTTCAGGCGCTTCATCCAGCACGCCTTGCAGGCGTTTGGCCATCGTTTCCAGCGCGCCCGCAATTGCGTGCGTGCTGGATGCCAGTAGCTTCCACAGGACAAGCGAGATCAGTTGGCGCTGGCTCTGCGGCAGCGCTTGCAGGTTGGGGCGGCGCAGGTAGTCGGCGACGAGGCGGGAGAGTTCCTGTTCCTCGCTCGACGGGGTAAATTCCTGCACGATGGCCTTGCGCGCCGTGTAGGAGACGTAGGGCTGGACTTGCTTGCGCAGGGTACGTTTGCAGACGGGGGACAGCCGTTCGCGCAGGCTGCTGAAGGATTGCTCGCGGCCATTGGCCGTGAACTGGGCGCGGAAGCTGTCGAGGTCGCCGAATACCCGGTCATCGATGATGCTGACGAGACCATAGAGTTCCAGCAGCGAGTTCTGCAAAGGCGTGGCCGTGAGCAGCACTTTGGACTGGACGTGCGCCATGGCTTCCTTGAGCGCCTTGGCGATGACGTTGCTGGTCTTGTAGACGTTGCGCAGGCGATGGGCTTCGTCAAGAACGACTAGGTCCCATGTAATCTCCTTGATGTCTTTAGCCTTGGACTTGGCGAACTGGTAGGAACAGATGATCGGGTCGGAGGTCATCAGGAACGGGTTCTGCCGCTCCTGCTTGGCGGTAGCGTTGTAATTTTTGGTTTCGAGGATCAATCCTTGCAGGCTGAACTTGTCCTGCAGTTCCTGATGCCACTGCTTGCGCAGGTTGGCCGGGACGATGATGAGAATCCTGCGCCGCCGTTCCGCCCAGCGTTGTGAGATCACCAAGCCCGCCTCGATGGTCTTGCCCAGGCCCACTTCGTCGGCAAGGATGACACCGCGCGAGAGTGGGTTGCGGCAGGCAAATAGTGCCGCTTCGACTTGGTGAGGATTCAGGTCAACCTGCGAGTCAACCAGTGTTGTTGCTAGGGATTCAACTGAGCCGCTAGCCGCTTGGCGTGTGAGTAGCCAAGCGAAGTACTGGCTTTGGTGAGGGGTTAGCAGCAGTTGTGTGGTCATCATCGGTTCTCCCTTCGTGCTTCACGGCGTCGCGGAGGTATGGTCGGTTCAAAATCCCAGGGCGCTGATTCTAGCACAGGGCATTGGCGGGGGCGGGTGTCTGGCATCTTTGCGCATGAATGGGCAATCTTGATTTCAGCCATCCAACCTTGCGGGTGCTATGATTAATGCAGCAGGCATGAGGATAATTTCATGAGGCAAGAAACCTTCGACCAGCTGGTTGACCGTGTTGAAGTGATGGCCAAAGTGCATCCTGCTTGGTACCGGTTTTATGTCATGGGCATTGCGCTGTTGGGGTTCCTGATCCTGGGTGTGGCCATTGCACTGCCGCTGGTTGTAGGCGCACTGTTGTTGGGTGCGGCCTTTCTGATCGTGGCCAACGGCGGCGGCGTCCTGGTCCTGATCGTTGCCAAACTGTTTAAATTATTAATATTACTTGTAATTCCAGTCATCGTGATGATCAAGGGTTCTTGCACGCTCTTGTTCAGCCGCTTTCCAAAGCCCCAAGGCCGGGCACTCAAACCTGCCGAGGCGCCACGCCTGTTTGAGCAGATCGGTGCAATCAGGCGCCAGATGCGTGGGCCACGCATTCATCATGTCTTGTTGACGAACAACCTGAATGCGTCCATCGTTCAGCATCGACGCTTAGGCCTGTTGGGGTGGGAACAGAATTATCTGATTTTGGGTATGGATTTGCTGCATATCTTAAGCGAGGCCGAGGCAACTGCCGTCGTGGCGCATGAATATGGGCATCTTTCCGGCCATCATGGCCGATTTAGTGGGTTCATCTACCGGTTCCGCACGGCCTGGGGCAACCTGCAAACACTTTCGGGGCAATGGGATGACTGGGGATCGCGGCTGGTGGCCCGGCTCTTTGCCTGGTATGCGCCGTATTTCAATGCCTATACCTTCGCATTGGCGCGCCAGGATGAATATATTGCGGATCGGTGTGCCGCCGAGATCGCCGGTCAGCGTAACATGTCCAGGGCGTTGCTGCGGGTCAACGTTGCCATGTTGCTGGAGGCTGAAAAAATGGACCCCCTGCTTGAGCAACGGGTCCAGGAGGAGCCGGAACCCCTCAAAAATCGCAGTGCCTTTTGGACTAGCACCCTGCAAGCCGGGCTGGACCCGGAAACTGTCCGCGGCTATCTGGAAAGCGTGCTGCAGCGTAAGACCGATCATCTGGATACCCACCCCGCCTTGAGCGACCGGCTGGCTGCGCTGGGCCTTGCCGCTGGCGAGATCGCGCTTGAGCGCCTGGATGGGCCTGTTGTTTCGGCAGCAGCGCATTGGTTCGGGCCGCACCTGCACGCCATTCAGGCTGAACTCGATCAGGCATGGGCGCTCAGTATCACCGATCGGTGGCACGACCGCCATGCTTATCTGCAACAGCGTCATGGTCGTCTGCTTGCGCTGGAAGCGCAAGCGTCGCCGGACGTGGATGAGCAATGGGAACGCATTGAGTTATTGCGTGAATTAAAACCTGAGACGGCATTACTCCCGCTGATCGATGCGCTGCTTGAACACGCCCCGGAGCACGTGTACGCATTGTTTGGGCGCGGCCAGTTGCTGCTGGAAAACGGCGATGAAGCGGGTATTGAGAGCCTTGAGAAGGCCATGCAGCTGGACAGGAATGCCACCCTGTCCGGCTGCGAGATCGCATGGCGTTTTTACCTGGAGCGCTCACCGGAAAAGGCTCAGTCTTATCAGGCCCGTTGGCAGGCATATTTTGACCAGATCAAGCGGGTGGAAGCGGAATTGAAGGTGCTGTCCGTCAACGTATCAATCGCACCGGCCGAAGTGGACGAAACCCGGCTGGAAGCGATACGCATCATCCTGAGGACGCACGGAAAATATGTCAGGCGTGCCTATCTGTTCCGGCGGATCCTAAAATCTGACCCCACTGTCAATGCCTACGTGCTGGGCATTGAAACCAACACCTTCACGCTGGACAACAAAATCCCCATGACCATCAATACGCTGAGCAATCAGGCATTTCCGTTTGAACTTTTTATCGTTCATCTGAAAGTCCATCCCTACACAAAATTCATGAAGTCCATTCGGCGGCTCGGTATAACGCCCTTTTATTCAAGATAGATCCTCTGCATGCGGGCGACGATGCGCTGAACAGGTATCCGGTCTTGCGGTGCAGTGGCCGGGCATTGCGGCGGGAATAGGCGACCTGTTTTGTGATGCGGCGCGCAGCCGGCTGCCATGCACCGCGTTAGAATGCGTCGGTCAGTGGCGGGAGTCTCCCATGCGCTTGCTTGTTTTTTTGCTGTGTGCCAGTGGCCTCGGTCCGGCTTGGGCGACGCGCTATTTTCCGGCAGATGCAGTGTGGTATCAGGATATTAGCCAAGCCCCGGCAGATGCCGCCTCCAGTGCCGTGATTGCCTGGCTGGACAGTGTTGGAGGATTTGGCGGGGGCAGAATGCAGATTGATTTTTCGCTGGTGGTACTGACGGCAGAGGCTGACACGCCGTTGCTGAGCTTTACGCCGACGGAAGATTTTTTCAGTCCTGATTGTGACTGGGAACCGGTACCCGTGCCTGCGGGAGGCGCCATTGAGGGCGAAGCGGGTTATGCCTGCGTGGGTGACGGGGATTGTCATCTGATCGTCGTGCATCCGCCCAGCCAGCGCCTGTATGAAATGTGGCGGGCCAATATGACGGCGGAAGGGTTTTTCGGGGGCTGCCTGGCGGTGTGGAACCAGCAGCTGAGCTATCCGCCCCAGGGCCGGGGTGAGCAGTGTACCAGCGCGGATGCTGCGGGTTATCCCATTGCGGCCTTGTTGTTCAGCGCCGATGAAGTGGCGGCGGGCAGCATTGACCATGCGATTCGCTTCGTCCTGCCCAACAGCCGGATTCGGGGGGACGATGTGTATGTGCATCCGGCCACCCACACGACCGGCCCCACCAGCGGCCCGGTGACAGCGCCTCCTTACGGTGCGCGGTTGCGGTTGCGGGCGGATTACCCCCTGGCCAGCCTGCCCAATGAGGGCGCACGGGTCGTTGCCCGGGCCTTGCAGCAATATGGCATGTTGCTGGCAGATGGTGGCACGATTGCCCTGACGGCGCAGAACGATCGCTTTACCCAGGCCAAGTGGGCCGGGTTGTTGGGGCCACACGATCTGCAAGCCATCGAGATTACGGATTTTGTCATGGTTGAAGCAGGGGAACGGTTGCCTTATGACGGTAACTGCATGCGTGATCAGACGCTGTTTAGGGATGGGTTTGAGCTGGGTAGCACGGCCAAATGGTCATTGGCCGTGCCTTGAGAGAATCGGCGGCGTGCAGGGCTGTCGGTGCGGTGTCCCGCAGTCAGCGCGGCCCGGCATGAAAGCGGGCGCTCCCGGATGCCAAAGTACCCTGGAATGCCCGTCGGTAGAGAGGCTTAAAGCCGGTGCTGTCTTAAATTCCCCAGAACTTGAGGATTTCTGCCGTTATATCCACGCCGCCCTTGTTGTTCCAAATTCCAACATGCTCGCCCTTGACGACATCGTACCAGACGGATCTACCACCACAAGCCGTTTTTTTGTAAATCGGATACAAGGTTGATCCTACGCTGGTGCCCGTATTACCAAAAGTCAGGCCGCCACTGCAAAACATCTCAGTTGTAGTTTTTGATACCAGCGTATTCTCATTTTTCTGGCCCTGACCTAGATTGATGTCCGCTATCGGTCCCCCATTTTTGGTTGCATCAAGATTCCCAAGGAGAAGAGAAGCTTTCTCGCCTGGATAGGCTCCCATTACCTTGTCGTCCCGCCCGTAGATAAATACAACTGGGGTCGTGATATTCGTGCAACTTTCCGCTAATTTTTTATAGGCGCTTGCGGCTACAACCGCAGCGCCTTTGAAGCTAAACGAATTACAAATCATATACATCGTCATGATCCCGCCGTTGGACATGCCCGCAATATACTTATCGCTGACGAGATAAGCAGGATCTGCGTTAATAGTCGCCATCATGTTCGCGATGAACTGGTCATCTATCGCAGGGCCGTAGACATCTGTTGATGTGCCATCCACCTTACGCCCATCATTCCAGTGCGGTTTACCATCTGTATTGGTGCTGAGTCCTTGAGGATAGGCAACCATCACATCCTTGGTCCCTAGCGCCTCAGGGTATTTGGTATAGTTGAAATGAGAGCTGTTGGTCTCTGCAGCACCGTGCAGCGAGACGATCAAAGGAACCGGGATGTTGGTTTTATTATGGGTTTTTGGAACGTAAAGGATGTAATCCCGACCGTTAAGCTTGCACGTGTGCTTTTTGCCCAGCACGGTTGTGCTAAAGGTTTTTTTGTAATCTACGCCAGCATCGCAGCCTACAGGCACCGCCCAGGAACTGGCAGCCAGCGCAAAAAGCGCAAGGCCGCAGAAGGTTTTTGTCAACATTTTCATAATAATAATCCCCCATGTGGTAGATGGAACGTGTTTGGGTACGTGTTACCCTGCGGCAGCAGGGGTTTTAGCAAACCCACAATTTAAGTATATTAATAAAAGTTAAAATTGCAAGCCCCGGCGATCGGGTTTTTGCTGGATCGTACCCCCGCACGCTTTGCCCAAATTGGTGTAGGCTTAAGGCCAAGAGCCGCCTTCAGCGGTCTTGGGGGAGCAACGCTGCCGGTGGTGGCCCACTGCTGGGCGGGTTATCCTGTTTATCATTTCAGCCAAGGGGATTCTGATGGCCGAGCCGACTCAAGCCAGCACCAACACCATCGATCGCTTTTTGCGTCTGATGGTGGAAAAGAATGCGTCCGACATGTTTTTCAGTGTGGGGGCACCGATACACCTCAAAGTCGAGGGCATGACGGTGCCCATTACTGGCCAGCCGTTGGCACCGGGGGCGGTCAAGACCATCGCCTATCCCATCTTGCATGCACACCAGATTGAGGAGTTCGAGCGCGAGCTGGAACTGAATCTGGCCTATTCCCTGGCGGGTCTGGGCCGCTTTCGGGTGAACTTATTCCGCCAGCGCGGTGAAACCGCGATGGTCATCCGTTACATCAAGACCCGGGTGCCGACGCTGGATGATTTGCAGATGCCCTACATCCTGCGCGACATCATCATGCGCAAGCGGGGCCTGGTGCTGATGGTCGGGGCTACCGGGTCGGGCAAGTCCACCACGTTGGCGGCGATGATCAATTTTCGCAATGAAACCTCGGCCGGACACATCATCACCATTGAGGATCCCATCGAGTTTCTGCATCCGTTCAAACGCTCCATCATCAACCAGCGTGAGGTGGGCAGTGACACCAAATCATTTGATAATGCACTCAAGAATGCGATGCGCGAAGCGCCGGACGTGATTCTGATTGGGGAGATCCGGGAACGCGAGATGATGGAATATGCCATTGCCTATGCCGAAACCGGGCACTTGTGTCTGGCCACCCTGCACGCCAACAACGCCAACCAGGCTCTGGAGCGCATTCTGAGCTTTTTCCCGCTGGAACACCGGGACCGGCTGTTCATGGGCTTGTCCATGAATCTCCAGGCCATCGTCTCGCAGCGGCTGGCGGTGGGGCTGGATCAGAAGCGGGTCGCCGCCGTGGAAGTCCTGATCCCTTCGCCCTATATCCGCTCGCTGATTCGCAAGGGCGAGGTGGGTACCATCAAGGAAGCGATGGCCGAAAGTGGTGAGCCGGGGGTGCAGACTTTTGACCAGGCGCTGTACGATTTGTATAAAAATGGCCGCCTGAGTCTGGAAGAAGCCCTGACCCATGCGGACAACCGGGATGACTTGTCCTTGAAGGTCCGGCTGTCGGCAGGTGCTTCAGCCATGCCGGATGATTTGATGATTTGAGGGAGGACAGATCAGGCGGGCCGGATTCCAGTACGCCACGGCCCAGGCCAGCAATTGGGCAGGGGCCGCACCGACCAGATCGGCTGGGGCAGGGTGTTGCAAGGCTGCGAGTGCGGCAACCAGCGCGGGGCTGGCGTCCTTGAGCCTGAGTGCCGGGGCGCCGGTTTGTTTGGAAAGTTTCTGGCCCTGCGCGTTATACACGAGCGGACCGTGGAGATAACGTGGGGTTGGCAAACCCAGCGCCTGCTGCACGGCGACCTGCCGGGCGGTAGCTGGTAGCAAATCCGCCCCGCGCACCACGTCCGTAACGCCGGCGGCGGCGTCATCCACCACCACGGCGAGTGGATAGGCATAATAACCATCGGCCCGATACAGAATCACGTCTCCGTAGGCAGCCGCCACGTCCTCCTGCAAGATTCCCCGTAACCGGTCGGTGTAGCCAACGCTACCCGGTTCCAGATGCAGGCGCCAGGCACCAGTACCGGTGACCCCGAGATTACGACAGGTGCCAGGGTAGCGGCGGCTGCCATCCGGAGCCGGAGCAGCGGTGGCTAATTGCTTGCGGGAACAGCGGCAGCGGTACAGGCGCCCGGCAGCCTGCAATTGCGCCAAGGCGGCGGCATAGGCTTCCAGGCGCTGCTGCTGGTATACCACTGGTCCGTCCCAGTGCAGGCCATAGTGTTCCAGCAGGCGACAAATGGCGGCTGCGGCCCCCGCCAGGACGCGGGGCGTGTCTACGTCTTCAATGCGCAGCAGCCAGCGGCCTTGCACGGAACGCGCATCCAGCCAGCTGGCCAGGGCCGTGACCAGGGAACCCTGATGCAGGGCGCCGGTGGGCGAGGGCGCAAAGCGCCCGACATAAGCGGGAGTTAGGTTTTTTGATGACATTCCTGCGTGCTCCCCTTGAAAAGGGGGTTGCTTCTGACGAAAAGAGGTTATAGAACATTATCAGGATGCGTGTACGCGCAGCGGTGACGGGCTACAGGCTGCCGGGTTGGCGCGTGACCCGTGTATCAAAGCGGTGTAGCCTGTGGCTCGGCATCCGCTGGCGCTGTGCGGCGTTGAGCACGCCAAGCTCGCGCTAGGCTGCTCCGGCAACCCAGACATTACACAAGACGACTACGCAAAGGATAAGAACACGATGGCACAGAACGACACCGCCAAAAACAGCAATGGCGGCAACCTCGGCTTCGAGGCGGAACTGTTCAAGGCCGCCGACAAACTGCGCGGCAACATGGAACCCAGCGACTACAAGCACGTTGCGTTGGGCCTCATCTTCCTGAAATACATCTCCGACGCTTTCGAGGCCCGCCACGCTCAACTGCTGGCCGAGGATGCCGCTGCCGCCGAGGACAAGGACGAATACCTTGCCGACAACATCTTCTGGGTGCCATCGGTATCACGCTGGTCGCATCTGCAAGCCAACGCCAAGCAGAGCAGCATCGGTACGCTGATCGACGACGCGATGCGCGCCATCGAGAAGGATAACGAGTCGCTCAAGGGTGTGTTGCCCAAGGATTACGCCCGCCCCGCGCTCAACAAGGTGATGCTGGGCGAGCTGATCGATTTGATCTCCGGCATCGCGCTGGGCGTTGGCAACGATAAATCGAAAGATGTGCTGGGCCGCGTCTATGAATACTTCCTCAGCCAGTTCGCGGGCGCGGAAGGCAAGCGTGGCGGCGAGTTCTACACGCCGCGCTCGGTGGTACGCACGCTGGTGGAGATGCTGGAGCCGTATCAAGGCCGTGTCTATGACCCCTGCTGCGGCAGCGGCGGCATGTTCGTGCAAAGTGAGAAATTCGTCGCCGAACACGGCGGGCGCATCGGCGACATTGCCATCTACGGGCAGGAAAGCAACTACACCACCTGGCGGTTGGCGAAGATGAACCTCGCGGTGCGCGGCATTGATTCGGACATCAAGTGGAACAACGAAGGCAGTTTTCACAAGGACGAACTGCGCGATCTGAAAGCCGACTTCATCCTTGCCAACCCGCCGTTCAACATTTCCGACTGGGGCGGCGAGCGCCTGCGCGACGACGTGCGCTGGCAATTCGGCGTGCCGCCCGTGGGCAACGCCAACTACGCCTGGCTGCAACACATCGTCCACCACCTCGCACCCCACGGCTTTGCAGGCGTGGTGCTTGCCAACGGCTCGATGAGTTCGCAGCAGAGCGGCGAAGGCGACATCCGCAAGGCGATGGTCGAGGCCGACGCGGTGGATTGCATGGTGGCGCTGCCTGGGCAGCTCTTCTATTCCACGCAGATCCCCGCTTGCCTGTGGATTCTGGCCCGCAACAAATCTGGTCACCCCTCTCCCTCTGGGAGAGGGGCTGGGGGTGAGGGCCGCGACCGACGCGGGCAGGTGCTGTTCATCGACGCCCGCAAGATGGGCGTGCTGGTGGATCGCACCCGGCGCGAACTCACCGACGAAGAAGTCCAGAAGATCGCCGACACCTACCACGCCTGGCGCAACGTAGGGGCACGGCATGCCGTGCCCCTACCGGAATACCGGGATATCCCCGGCTTCTGCAAGTCTGCCACCCTCGACGCTATCCGCAAGCACGATCACGTCCTCACGCCGGGGCGCTACGTCGGCGCGGAAGCGCAGGACGAGGACGACGAGGCGTTCGCGGACAAGATGCAGCGGCTGACCGCGCAGTTGTTTGAACAGACGAAGCGCGGCGCGGAACTGGATGCGGCGATTGAGGCGAACCTGAAAAACCTTGGATTCTGAGGAGCGAGTATGACTATAGAAAAACTCAACATCGACAATTTCGACAAGGCAATTTTTCGTCTGGAGGAAGGTATGGCCACATACCAAGCCGACACGACACAGACGCTTATCCGTGACGGACTGATCCAGCGCTTTGAATTTACCTATGAACTCAGTCACAAAACCCTGAAACGTTACCTGGAGTTTGCTTCGCCCACGCCCGAGCAGTATGACAGCATGCCGTTTCAGGAATTGATCCGATCTGGCAATGAACAAGGCCTCTTGCTGGGCGCTTGGCCCTCCTGGAAGGGCTACCGTGACATGCGATCAAAAACCAGCCATACCTATGATGAAGAAATTGCCCTCGAGGTAATCGCAGGTATCCCTGGCTTTATTGTAGAAGCTCGCTATCTGCGCGACAAATTAAGGGCAAGGCTTGGATGAGTGCCGATACGCCATTGATCGACATCCGCCCGGATCATTGGGACATCGTGCGCGCCATTCTGCGAAAGCACGTGCCGCAATATGCCGTTTGGGCCTTCGGCTCCCGCGCTACATGGAAAGCCAAGGAATACTCCGATCTCGATCTGGCGATCATGACCGACAAACCCCTCTCGCTGAACATCAGCGCCAGTCTGAGTGACGACTTTTCCGAGTCCGATCTGCCGTGGAAGGTAGATGTCGTGGATTGGGCAACGACTGGCGAGATGTTCAAGAAGATCATCGAGCGGGATAAGGTGGTGGTGCAGGAGGGGAAGAAGGACTTGGGTATGGCGAATGAGTGGCAGGAGTGCGTACTCGGTGAGGTGGTTGAGCTGAAGCGTGGCTACGACCTACCTCAGAAGGCCAGGCGTTCCGGCAGCGTTCCGCTGGTTTCGTCCTCAGGTGTTACAGACTCACATGCTGATCCAATGGTAAGAGGTCCGGGGGTTGTGACCGGACGATATGGAACCCTGGGGCAGGTTTTCTACATCGAGCAAGATTTCTGGCCTCTGAATACAACGCTTTATGTGCGCGACTTCAAAGGCAACGATCCTCGTTTCATTAGCTATTTCTTGCGTGGTATAGATTTTCTCGCCTACTCGGACAAGGCTGCCGTTCCGGGCTTGAACCGAAATCACCTGCACCAAGCCAGAGTGCGATTTCCGCGCAGGATCGAAGAACAACGCGCCATCGCCCACATCCTCGGCACGCTGGATGATAAGATTGATCTCAACCGCAAGCAAAACGAAACGCTGGAGGCGAT
>CAYNNN010000034.1:0-30027 GCA_964398665.1 uncultured Gammaproteobacteria bacterium
TCATCGGCTGGATGCCGGACCTGGAACGCCTGACGCTGGCCGATGCCCAGGACTGGTATCAGCGCCATTATGCGCCCAACAATGCCATTTTGGTGGTTGTGGGTGATGTCCAGCCTGCAACAGTACGGGAACTGGCCCAACAGCACTTCGGCGCCCTGGCCCGCAGTGCGCTTGGCCCCCGGCCTGCCGCCTTCGAACTGCCCCAGCAGGGCCGTCGGGAGGTGCGGGTACAGGCCCCAGCCAACTGGCCGACCCTGATGCTGGGTTACAAGGTGCCTGTACTGGTGGATGCTGCGCAAGCCTGGGAGGCTTACGCACTGGCCGTGCTGGCAGGCCTCCTGGATGGTGGGGACAGCGCCCGGCTGGCGCGCCATCTGGTGCGCGGTGCAGCCCTGGCCAGCGAGGCCAGCGCCCGTTATGACCTGTATCCACGGCTGCATGGGCTGCTGACCCTGGAAGCAACACCGGCGCCCGGCGTGAGCATGGCCCAGTTGCAGGCGGCCCTGCTTGAGCAAGTCCGTGCATTGCAGACCCTGCCAGTCAGTCAGGAGGAATTGCAACGGGTTCAGGCGCAGGTGACTGCACAAGCCGTGTATCAGCAGGATTCCCCCTTTTATCAGGCGTATCGCATCGGGCTGCTGGAGACCAGTGGTCTGGGCTGGCGGCAACTGGACGCCTGGGTACCGGCGATCCGGGCTGTCACCCCGGCGCAGGTGCAGCAAGTGGCACAGCAGTATCTGACCGATAGCCGTCTGACCATCGGCATTCTGGAGCCTCAGCCGCTGGCGCCAGGGCAACAGCCTGCCCGGGAGTTTGTCCATGCCCATTAAGTACTACGGGTTATTGTTGAGCTGGCTGCTGATGACCCCGGCAGCTGCCCAGATGGAAATCCAGCACTGGACGACGCCTAACGGGGCGCGCGTGTATTTTGTCCCGGCCCCGGAACTGCCCATGCTGGACATCCGGGTTGTGTTTGCCGCAGGTTCAGCCCGCGCACCCGAAGCCCCCGGCCTGGCAGTTCTGACCAATGGCCTGCTGGCTGAAGGCGCGGGAGACTGGAACGCCGGACAAATTGCCGAACGCCTGGATCAGGTCGGCGCGGTGCTGGGAAACAGTGCCTTGCGCGACATGGCCTGGGTCTCCTTGCGCACCCTGACTGATCCGGCCTTGTTGACCCCGGCCTTAGAGACCCTGCGCACCATACTCAGTACGCCGAGTTTTCCTGGCGATGCCCTGGAACGAGAACGCCAGCGCCTGCAAGTCTTGCTGGCCGAACAGGCCCAGGAGCCGGGGACACAGGCAGAGCTGGCATTTTATCAGGCGCTGTATCGGGAACATCCGTACGCCATCCCGGTCTGGGGCACATCCGATAGCGTGGCGCAACTGACCCGCACTCAGGTACAGGCGTTTTATCAGCGGCATTACGTAGCCAGAAATGCGACGGTGGCGCTGGTGGGCGCCCTGAGCCGGGCACAGGCCGAAACCGTGGCCGGCCAGTTGCTGGCCAGCCTCCCGGAGGGCACGGCAGCACCTGATCTGCCCCCGGTACCGCCAGCCACACCGGCGGTGGTCAAGCGCACCTTCCCGGCCAGCCAGACCCATCTGTGGCTGGGGCAGGCCCTGGCCTTGCGCACGGACCCGGACTATCCGGCCCTGTACCTGGCCAATCATGTCCTGGGCGGCGCGGGCCTGAGTTCAAAGCTCGGTCAGGCAGTGCGGGAGCAGCGCGGACTGGCTTACAGCGTCAGCGCACATTTGTTGCCGATGGCCCAGCCGGGGCCTTGGCTATTGAGCCTGCAAACGCAGAACGCACAAGCTGAACAAGCCCTGCAGGTCGTGCAGGCGACGGTGCAGCATCTGCTGACCGAGGGGATAAGTGCGGCCGAATTGCAACAGGCCCAGCAGCATATCGTGGGCGGTTTTCCCCTGTTGTTCGACAGCAATCAGGAAATCGTCCAGTACCTGGCCCTGATCGGCTTTTATCAGTTGCCTCTGGATTATCTCCAGCGCTTCCCGGAACGCATCCAGGCCGTAACCCTGGCACAGTTGCGGGAAGTTGTGACGCGCCGCTGGCAACCCCAGCACTGGGTGCAGGTGCAAGTCGGAGGTGGGTCATGAACCAACGCTATACCCTCGGGGCCATCGCACTGCACTGGTTGATGGCGTTGGGGCTGGTGGTCAATCTGGCCCTGGGGCTATACATGGTGGAACTCAGCCTCAGTCCCTGGAAACTCAAGCTCTACGCCTGGCATAAATGGCTGGGCATGATACTGCTGCTGGTGCTGCTGGTGCGGCTGGGCTGGCGTCGGCTTCATCCACCGCCGCCCCTGCCGGTTGGCCTGTCCCGCCGGGAACAATGGCTGGCCGCAGCCGGACACCGGATGCTTTACCTCCTGATGCTGCTGGTGCCGCTGCTGGGCTGGCTGTTCAGCTCCGCCAAGGGATTTTCGGTCGTATTGTTCGGGGTGTTGCCCATTCCGGACCTGATCGCCAAAAACGAGGCGTGGGCCGAACCCTTGGGCGAGACCCACGAACTATTGGCCAAGTTGCTGCTGGTGTTGATTGTGGGACACGTCCTGGCAGCGCTGAAACATCAATTTCGGGATCATCTGCCTTTGCTGGCCCGCATGGGCATTGGGCGATCACATGAAACTTAGGATCTTGTCCGGATGGTTACTGTTCAGCATCAGTACCGGGCTGGCAGCGGCCAGCTATCAGCTGGACCCGGCCCGCAGCCGGCTGGAATTTCGTTATGTGCAGATGGGAGTGCCCGTCACCGGGCACTTCAAGACGCTGCAAGCCCAGGTGCAATTTGACCCTGCCCGGCCTGAAGCAACCCAGGTGCAAGTCAGCGTGGCCCTGGCCAGTGTGGAGGTGGGAACGGCAGACGGCAATGCTGAAGCCCAACGCCCGGCATGGTTTGATGTCCGCCGCTTTCCCGAAGCCCAATTTATAACCACACAGGTGCAGGCACTGGGCGGTGAGCGCTACCGGGTGCGGGGTGAGTTACGCCTCAAGGGTAAGGTCACCCCACTGGAAATCATGGCGCAGGCCGAATCCGGACCGGGGGGCCTGACCCTGCGCAGCCAGTTTGACCTGCAGCGCCTGGCCCTGGGCATCGGAACCGGGCTATGGGCCGATACGGAAACGGTTGCCGATACGGTGCAGATAACGTTAACCTTGACCCTGGTTCCCGCTGCCTGAAAGGCCCTTCATGCCCGCTTCCCTGCTGCACCCTGACGAAAAAGTCCGCCTTGCTGCTTTGGCTCGCTATCAAATCCTGGATAGCGAGGCTGAAGCGGCCTTTGATGATCTGGTCAAGCTGGCTGCCTATATTTGCGCCACACCGGTAGCGCTGATCTCGTTCCTGGATGCCGAACGCCAGTGGTTCAAATCCCGGCTGGGGGTCGAACTGACCGAAACGGGCCGGGACATTGCGGTCTGCAATTACACCGTGCAGCAAGAAAGTCTGGTGGTCCACGACCTGGCCACTGACCCCCGGTTTGCGCATTTCCCCTATGTCCGGGAAGCGCCACATTGCCGGTTTTATGCAGGCGTGACCCTGTACAGCGAGGATAACCAGGCCATTGGTACCCTGTGCGTCATGGATACCGAACAGCGTGAACTGACACCGGCCCAGATGGCTGCATTGCGCAGTCTGGGCCACCAGGTGATGAGTCAGCTGGAACTGCGCCGCCGGGTGGCCCAACTGACCCGACTGGGCCAGGTCAAGACCAAACTGCTGGCCACCCTGTCCCACGACATCAAATCACCCTTCAGCGGCGTGTTGGGCTTTGCGGAAATCCTGCGCGATGAAGCCGAGACCCTGACGACGGAAGAGTTGCGGGTATTTGCCGACAACATCCATGCTTCCAGCCGCCAGATTCTGTTTTTGCTGGATAATGTCCTGCAATGGACTCGTCTTGAGCTGGAGCATCTGGGCGTACGTCCTGGCAAGCTGAATCTGCGCAAGACGGCAGAAGACGTGATCACACTGGTACAGGGCGCCCTGCTGCGCAAACGTCAGCAATTGCAGGTCATCATCCCGGCAGACTATTGTGTCCAGGCCGATCTCAACATGCTGACTTCAATCCTGTTGAACCTGCTCAACAACGCGATCAAGTTCACCCCGGAAAAGGGTAGCATCACCCTGCAGGCTCAGGAACAGGATACGCAATTTGTCGTGACAGTGCAGGATACCGGCATAGGCATTGCCCCCGCGCTGCTGGCCGGGCTGTTTAGCCGCGAGCAGCGGCTGGCTGTTCCGGTGACGGCCAAGGGTCGGGGCACCGGGCTGGGTTTGCTGCTGTGCAAGGAATTTATTGAGCGCCAGGAGGGTCGTATCTGGGCGGAGTCCACCCCGGGCGTGGGTTCCACGTTCCATTTCACCCTGCCCAAAGGAGCCTGAACATGTTGAAATCCACCCTTTACGCCGCCCCGGTCCTGCTGCTGGCAGCCGCTGTCCAGGCTGCGCCTCAGACCTATGTGATCGACCCCACGCATACCTACCCCAGCTTCAGCGTCAACCACCTGGGTTTTTCCCTCCAGCGCGGACGCTTCAACCAGACCCAGGGCCGCCTTGTTCTGGACCCGGCAGCCAAAACTGGCGAGGTCGAGATCAGCATCCAGGCAGCCTCCATTGATACCGGCCTGGCTAAACGCGATGATCACCTGCGGGGGGCTGATTTTTTCAATGTGGCCGAACACCCGACCCTGCGCTTCAAGGGCACCACGCTGGAATTCCAAGGCGAACAGCTGGTGGCCGTACAGGGTGAACTGACCCTGCTGGGCGTGACTAAACCCCTGCGTCTGACGGTGAGTCAGTTTTATTGTGGCTTGAACCCGTTGCGTCTCAAACAAGGTTGTGGGGCCGATGCCCAGGCGACCCTGAAACGCAGTGATTTTGGTATGGACTACGCCTTGCCGGGCGTAGGGGATGAGGTGCAACTTGCCATCCAGGTCGAAGCTTACGCCGAATAGGCCCCTGCAGGGCACATCAGCCCCGCAGGCGAATGCCCCGGCAGCAGCCAAACCGCTGCCGGGTGCTGTGCGCATCATCGGCGGCCAGTGGCGCAACCGCCGCTTGCCCGTGCCCGACATTCCGGGTTTACGGCCCACGCCAGAGCGGGTCCGGGAAACCCTGTTCAACTGGCTGCAAAACTGGCTGGAAGGCGCGCGTTGCCTGGACGCCTTTGCAGGTACCGGCGCCTTGGGGCTGGAAGCCGCTTCGCGGGGGGCCGGAAATGTGCTGCTGCTGGAACGCGCATCGTACCTGACCCAGATCTTGCAGCAGCACCTGACCCGCCTGGGCGCAACCCAGTGCGAACTGATGACGGCGGATACTCTGCACTGGCTGGCCCAGCCTGCCTATCGACAATTTGACCTCGTGCTGCTGGACCCGCCCTTTGACCGCCCGGCCGATTTGGCTCAGGCAATCACGCAGTTGACCCACTATGGCTGGCTGGCACCAGGGGCGCGGATCTACCTGGAATGGCCCGCGTACTACACGCCCCCAGAATTGCCGGCCCACTGGACGGTACTGCGGCGCCAACGCGCCGGCCAGGTGGCCTATTTACTGGCAACAGTGAGCTGAAAAACATCAAAAAGGCATTAACATGACTGATCCAACACCCACTTTTGGCCAAGTACTGGCCAGTGTGCTGGCTGCTGCCCTGGGGGTGCAGAAACGCACCAATCTGGAACGCGATTTCCGGCACGGTAAACCGATCCATTTCATCCTGGTAGGCTTGTTGTTCACCGGGGCCTTCATCGCCGTGGTGGCAGGCATTGTCAGTCTGGTGATGGCGTTGGCCCTGCGGTAACACACAGGCCCTGATTGAAACAAGATGCACGGGGGTAGCCATGAGCAAGCTTTACGACTTATTGCAGCGCCAGGGATATCTCTCTCCGCCGGAGGCTGAAGCTGAAGCGGAGGCGCAACTGCCGCCGCCTCGGCGCCCCGCACCGCGCCCGCATGAAGTTCGCCCGCAGGACGACTACCCGCCGCCCCCCCGGACTGGACGCACCCGGCATGACACCAGACCTGAACCGGCGGAAGTGCCGTATCGCAGTCCGCAGCGCCCTGCGCCGGCAGCCAGAACCCAGGACCGCCCGGCGGCACGCGAGCAGCGGACACGCTGGGCCGTCGCACCTCAACCCCTGCCTCCTGCAGCGCCAGGCCCAGGCTGTCCACCCATGGGCGAGCTGGAGGCCTTGTTCAACACCACAATTCCACGCTCCTGGATCAAGGACATCCAGCGGATCGCCTTTTTTGTCACTTCCCAGATTGATGATGAACAGGGCCGCCTGAACCTGGTTTTTTCGGGTTTGAACCGCAGAGTGGGCACTACGACGATCAGCATGATGATCGCGCATTATCTGGCAGCGGAAATGAGCCACAAGCAGGTGCTGTATCTGCAATATGCACCATCGGTGGTACCATCGGCAGCTAGTTGTCGCACCATACAGGTCGGTCAACCGGATTTTCACCAATTTTTTCAAGGTGAAGTACCCATATTCAACTGGGTCGGCATTCTGCCGGATGCCAATATTTCGCCCCCTGTGGCTTCACGCTGGTTTCGTGGTTTCATCGAGGCGGCAAAGCAGCAATATGCCATCATCATTGCCGACACCCCGCCTTTTGGTGATGAGCCAGGGAGTTACGCCCTGGCCCGCATCATGGACGGGGTGGTATTGGTGCTGGCTTCCGGTGAAAGTCGTTACCCGGCGGTCAATGCCCTGGTGGATGAACTGGATGATCTGGGGATTCAGATCGTCGGAGCGGTGTTGAATCGCCGTCGCTATGCCATCCCGCGCTGGCTGCTGCGGCTGATCTAGCGCCGTGCGGATTTCCTGGGGGCGTTTGAGTCAGGCGTACCACCCTGATCGATTTGATATTGTTGCGGATCTGATCCTGCCACTGGCCTTCGGACTGGGATTTGGCCTGGCACTGGTGCATGGCCTGGGACATTGGCCCATGAAATGGGTCATGGCCATGCTGGCTGGCCTGTGTGGGGCAACCGGCATGCTGCTGATGGCCATGTTCACCAGCAGCAACCGACTTAAGATGCTGATGTTTTTAGGGGGGATTCTCGCACTCCCCACCTTTTACGATTTCACCTTCGGCTATCGGGACAACGTACACTTTGTCACTCTGACCAACGGATATCCGATCAATATCGCTGAAGTGATCTTTTTCCCGCTGATGGCATTATGGTTCTATGAACGCCTGACGACCCTGCACCCGCCCCCGCTTCGCTACCCCAGCGGCTGGACCGTGCTGCTGGTTCTGCTGGGGATCAACATTTACTCGGCGTCTTTTGTGGCTGTCGAGCCTTTTTTTAGCTACAGCATGATCTTTCTGCAGATCAAATCGTATCTGCTGCTGGTTTTCATTGCCAATTATGTCCGCGATGCGCAGACGTTGCGCCTGGCCTGCTATGCCTTTGCCGGAGTGCTGCTGTTTGAAGGTTTTGTGGTCTTTGAACAAAAATCCATCGGGGTAATTTTTACCGCCGAGAATCTGGGCCGCAAAATCCAGTTGGTCAGCAAGGCCGGGATGGACAAGATCGAGCGTGTTTCCGGCACGCTGGGCCATCCCAACGCCCTGGCCATGTATCTGAATCTGATTCTACCCTGGGTCATCTTCCAGTTTCTGGAGGAAAAGCACTGGAAAATCCGCACCTATCTGCTCGGTGCCATCCTGACGGCCATTTTTGTGGAAATGCTGACCGGTTCCCGAGGTGCCTGGATGGGATTTGGGTTGATGATGGGCATCGGCATGGTCTTCTGGATGCACAAGAATGGCAAGAACATACTAGTAGGCATGGGCGTTGCGGGTTTTATCGGCATTACCTTGTTTACCATTGCATTTGCCACCTCAAGCACCTTTCGGCTGCGGGTGGTGGAAGGCGATCAGGCGTCTGCCGAGGTGCGAGTGCCGTTGATGGATGTGGCCAAGGAAATGATTGCCAATCATCCACTCACCGGGGTTGGGCTGGATAATTACACGCGCTGGATGGCGTTATATGACCGCACCACCTACCGGGTAGCCACCAATTATGACCAGCCAGTGCACAACACCTACCTGCTCATGGCTGCCGAAACCGGCGTGCTGGCGCTGGTCCTGTTCTTATGGGTGATTGCCCGGCAAATCTGGGCAGCCTTCTGGCTGTTCATCCAGAGTCGCGGGCCGCCGGCCACCCTGGGACTGGGGTTGTTTTGCGCCCTGTTTGTCTGGCTGATCCATAATCAGGTCAATCTGACGGCACCTTTTGCCGATGAAACCCTGTGGGTGCTGGTGGGCCTGCTGACGGCGGCCCGACATTTACCCCCGGAGGGACTCCATGACCGCCCCTGAACGCAGCCACAAGACCCGAACCCTCCGGGGGCTGTACTGGAATTTTCTGCGCATCTTCAGCCAGACCTTTTTAAGTCTGGGTGTGGGCATCATGCTGGCCCGGCTGCTGCCGCCAGCGGATTTTGGCCTGCTGGCCCTCGCGATGGTATTTGTCGGCTTTGCCGAACTGGTGGTGGCCTTGGGGATGGGACCAGCCCTGGTACGCCTGCCCACGCTCACGGCAGCCCATCTGCAAGTCGCCAGCACACTGGCCCTGGCGATCGGCACGGTCTTTGCGCTGGCCCTGGGTCTGGGCGCACCGTTGCTGGCGCAGGGCTTTGCCGCCCCGGCCATCAGCCCGATGCTGCAAGTTCTGGCCCTGGGCTTATGGTTGACGGCCCTGGCAGCGGTGAGTCGGGGCCAGTTGCTGCGGGCACTGGATTTCAAAACCCTTTACCGAATTGATCTCATCGCTTATCTGGGTGGCTATGCCGGGGTGAGCGTCACGCTGGCGCTGTTGGGTCATGGCGTCTGGAGTCTGGTTCTGGGCACAGTGACCCAACTGAGCTTGAGTGCAACACTGCTGCTGTGGCACCATCCGCCCCAGCGTCCGGGCTGGCAGCCGCAGGCAGTACATGACCTGCTGGGCTTTGGAATGGGGGTCAGTGCCAACAACACGATCAACTATCTGGCAGCCAATGTGGATTATCTGGTCATCGGCAAGTTCATTGATGCCACGGCCCTGGGGCTTTATACCCGCGCGTATCAGCTGATTACCTTTCCACTCACCAAGGTGGCAGCAACCCTCTCGGGCGTGCTGTTTCCCGCCTACGCCGAGATTCAGCAGGATCAGGAACGCCTGCGCCGGGCTTATCTGCTGACGGTGAATGCCGTGGCCCTGTTGACCTTCCCCCTCCTGGCAAGTCTGGCAGTGGCGGCAGAAGTAGTGGTGGTCGGTTTATATGGTGCAGCCTGGCAGGCAGCCGCTCCCAGTTTGGCCATCCTGGCCCTGGCGGGCATGTTCAAGGCCATCTTTCATCTGGCAGGCCCGGTGGTCCAGGCCACCGGACATATTGGGGCTGAAGTGCGGCGCCAACTAGTGTATCTGCTCATTCTGGCGCTCGGCTGCGGTCTGGCGGTACCCTATGGCATCGAAGCGGTCGCAGGCGCCGTCGTTCTGGGGTCTTTATGGCTATACTGGAGCATGGCGCAGCTGGCACTGCGCATCCTGGGTCTGGGTTGGCGTGCATTCCTGCTGGCTCAGGGACCAGGCGTACTGGTGGCCCTGCTGGTCGCACTTGCGCAGGCGGGGCTGTTGGCGCTGGTATCAGGTCAGGGTTTACCGATGCCGGTAGTATTGGGGCTATGCGTGTTAGGGGGGGGTGGAGTGTTGTTAGGGTGTTTATGGTATTTGCCCAAGGTCTGCCTGGGTGAGGCGCCAGTCTGGCTGGCCACACAACTGCTGCCACGCCTGCCCCCGCGCTGGCAGGCGGGTTTGCGCCGGAGGCTGACATGACAGCCCGCACCCCGGAACGCGAGCGCCTGCTCAAGCGCCTGGTCGTCACCCTGACCCTGCTGCTGCTGTTTGGGCTGGGTGAGGCCGGCTTACGCCTGTATGAAGCCTTCACGCCTTACATCAGCAAGACAGAACCGTACCTGGCCGATCACCGCTATCTGGGCCGCACCCTGAAGCCTGATGCGTATTACGCCAACGGCGTTGCCCAGTTGCAGGTCAATGCCGAAGGCTTCCGGGGCAAGCCGCTGCACACGCCCAAGCCGGAAGGCAGTTACCGTATCTTTGCCCTGGGAGGTTCCACCACTTTTGGCCATTTCCCGGACACTCGTCGGGATGAAACGACCTATCCAGCGGTGCTGGAAACTTTGTTGAATGCCCAGAAACCCGACCCGGCCGTGACCCAGTATGAAGTGGTCAACGCCGGAGTACCCGGTTTCTCGGTACGTACTTCGCTGGCCAATTTTCTGTTCCGGGTGCTGTACTATCAACCCGACGCCATCATCATCTATCACAACACCAACGATCTCAGCCGCTATGGCAACGAGGCCAACTTGCTGCACCCGCTGCATAATCAATTCATGCCCGAGGGCATGAGCACGGGCTTGCTGGATCACTTCCTGGGCAGCTCCTATCTGGTCCAGGAAATCCGCTATACTTTGAACAACCGGTTCAGCGCAGGACATCCGGCACCCGCAGCGCCCCCCACCCAGGCCTGGGTGCTGGATACCCGCTACCCGGAAGCTTTCCGGCGTGACCTGCGCAATCTGGTCGTCGTGGCCAAAGCCAATGGAGTCCTGCCGGTGCTGGCCAGCCAGGCTATCGCCTTCACGCCCCAGACCGATTTTGCCCGACTCACCGCAGCGGAACGCCAGATGCGCTTTGACCGTCCCGCGCTGTTTTATGCCACGGTACCGCCAACCCAGCGTTATGCCCTATTCAGGCATTACAACCAGATTATCCAGGAAGTTGCTGCGGCTGAAGCCGTACCCTTCGTGGATGTGGATGCGCTGATGCCCAAGACGCCCGAATACCATACGGATTACTGCCACCTGACCGACCGGGGCTCTGCCTTGCAGGCGGAAATCATTTATCGTGCCCTGACGCAGGCCTTGCGGCCCCAGCTTGCGGCAATCACCCCGCCGGCGGCAACCCAGGCGCCATGATGCGGAAAATTCTTTACGTCCACTATCAGCGCTCCGAACGAGACGGATCACATGTCCACACCCGTGAATTTGAAGCCGCTTTCGGTGCCCTGTGTCAGGCCCGGAACCTCGAGTTCACAGTCTGGGCCCCCGCGCTGGTCAGCCACGCCACGCATCCCCAGAGTACACCCTGGGGACGGTTCAAGCACCGGCTGGCCCGTTATTACCTCCGTGACATCAAGTTATTCATACAGCAACTGGTGCGCACCGTACGTGAGTGGCGGATGCTGCGCCGGGAACGACCCGACATCGTACTGACGCGCTTTGATGGCAAGACCCTGTCCATCCTCTGGGCCTGTCGCTGGCTGGGAATTCCGGCCGTACTGGAAATCAATGGCCCCGACCGGGACGAAGAAAGCGGCACCTACCACCACTTGCCCGGCATTGCGGCCCTGTTCAACAATCGCCACGCCATGACGCTGGCCCAGGGCGCCTTTGCAGTCAGCGAAGTTCTGGCCGAACCACTGCGCCAGGCAGGGCGTGGCAAGCCCGTGAGGGCCATTGCCAACGGCGTGGACCCGGCCCGGTTCAACCCGCAACACTCCGGACAGACCCTGCGTGCCCGGCTGGGTATTGGCCCGGATGCGCACGTGATCGGCTTTGTGGGCAGCTTTGCGCCCTGGCATGGTCTGGATCTGCTGGTCGAAGCCTTCAGCCGCCTGCAAGATGAATTTCCCCAGGCGCACCTGCTCCTGGTCGGGCAAGCCAATCCCCAGTGGCAAGCCCTGCTGACGCGCCTGCAAAGCCCGGCTTTGGCCGGGCGCGTGACGCTGGCAGGCTTTGTACGGCCTGCCGAGATTCCCGATTATCTGGCGGCGATGGACATCACAACCCTGCCCAATACCGCTTATTACTGCTCACCCTTGAAATTGTTTGAATATATGGCGATGGCACGGCCCACCGTCTCGGTTGCCACGGCCCCGGTCGCTGCCACCCTGGAAGATGGTGTCGAAGGCTTGCTGTTTCCGGCCAATCAGGTCGAGGCCCTGACACTGGCCCTGCGGCGCCTGCTGGCTGACCCGGTACTGCGCCGGCAGCTGGGTCAGGCCGCCCGTTTGCGCATTGAACGCGACTACACCTGGGAACATAATGCCCAACACATTTTCCAGCTCTTGCAACAAGTCGCCGAGGCGCCACGATGAGTCTGGACCCGGTGCGCCTGCTGGGCGTCAACATCCACCCAGTCGAGCAGTCCGAACTGCTGGCCGCTTTGGCCACGACAGCCCAGGGCACCCAGCCGGGCTTGTTTGCCAACGTCAATATCCACGCCATGAACCTGGCCTGTCAGGATGCAGAGTTTCGCGCCATCCTCAATGCAGCGCATCTGGTATTTGTAGATGGTGCCGGGGTCAGTCTGGGTGCCAGACTGGCGGGCGTGCGGGTCGGGGCGCGTCTGACCCCGGCGGACTGGATTGATCGCTGGCTGGAACAATGTGCCCAGCAGCAATGGCCGGTATTCTGGCTGGGAGATACCGATACAGTAGGCGCCGATTTTGAAGCACGACTGCGCCAACGCCACCCACACTGCCCCTTTGCCGGGCGACATCATGGCTTTTTCCCAAAAACCGGGCCGGAAAGTACGGCCGTTGTAGCCCGGATCAATGCCAGCGGGGCACGGGTGCTACTGGTAGGCATGAGCATGCCGATTCAGGAAAAATGGTTGTGGGCACACCGGGCCGAATTGCAGCCCCCGGTGCAACTGGCTGTGGGGGGCCTGGCGCGGATTTACACCGGACATATCCGGCGCGGACCGCGCTGGATGACGGACTACGGACTGGAATGGCTGTTTCGCCTGGCCATGCAGCCACGTTACACCTGGCGGCGCTATTTACTCGGCAATCCGCTGTTCATCCTGCGTGTCCTGGCCCAGCGCCTCGGCTGGCCAACACGCTGTACACGGGCCTGAGGACTGACACGCCCAGAGCGGGGCCAGCGCAGGAAGAGACATGCTGTCGGGTTAGGGCCAACTGGAGTGCCTACCCGGCAGGATGATTGCGCAACTCATGGGTCATAGCCAAGATTCAGTAGCCCTACTGCCCAAGCCTGCACCTGATGCGACCATCACGATCGAGCGGAGTTATTGAGATTGGGCAAATCAGGCACGGCATAACCTGTGCCCGTTCTCCTGAAACGCTTACTAGCCGGATTTTCTCTTGCCTAGTGCTTCATGTAACCGCTTGGATTTATTGATGCTGGCGGCAGGAATCGAACTCGCGACCTACTGATTACAAATCAGTTGCTCTACCGACTGAGCTACGCCAGCAAACGGGCGGCATTTTAGCGCCCTTACCCGGCGTAATCCAGTCCTGAATCAATCCGGGACGTGGATATGGGTTCGGATGTGCTTGAGTTGAGTAATGATGGTGAAGGTCATGATGATCAGCAAGGCCCAGGAACTCCATTTGCCCAGATGCACCATGGCCCAAGCGCCCAATTGATGGGGATATTTCCAGAACCCAATAAAAGTACTGAGATTTTCCGCCAACCATAATGCCAGCCCCATCAGGATGAAAAATGCCAGCAAAGGGATGCGGCGATCGACGGCCTGCGGGCGATAAACCAACGTGGTGCGAGCATAGAGGCCAAATACATAGGCCGTGATATACCAGCGATAATCGCCGATGAAATGATGGGCGTAGAAATTGGCATAGATGGCTACGGCAGCCAGCAGCGCCAGCCCATAGGGCGGATGGTGTCTGACCCGGAAGTGTAAAAACCGCCAGCCTTGAATCAGATAACTCCCGACCGCCGCGTACATGAACCCGGAAAACAGCGGCACCCCCAGGAGTTTGGTATAGGCAAATTCTGGATAAGCCCAGGATTGGATACCACTGGAAGTCTTGAAGACCTCCATCGCAAAACCCACCCCATGAAATACGCTGATGGCCAGCAGTTCCTCGCGGGTTTCCAGGCGCGTCCACACCATCCAGAACTGGATGGCCAGGGCCAGCAGTAAAAAGGCATCATAACGCGGCAGACCCAGCAGCCCGGTTGTTGGCACCAGCATGGCCCCACCCAGCAGCAGCACGGCAAAGAGACAGGCGCGGGCCTGCTTCAGCCCAAACAAACCCAGTTCCATCCAGAAGCCCTGAACCGGGGGTGGGGCCAGCAGCCAGGCATCCAGACGGCGCAACTGCTCAGCCAGATTCAAAAATCACCCCGGTGGCGCACACGACCCAGACGCGGCAGGGCTACGCCCAGCAAGATGCCCGCCAACAACACGCCCGCACCGATCATGAACCAGTCCTGGGCACCACGCTGGCGCAGGCTCTGCACTTCCTGGGCCAGCAAATCCCGCTCATGCGTCAGTTGCTGGTGCCGGGCACGCAGGGCCTGATTCTCCTGGAGCAGTTGCTGAGGCTGGGCAGCCGCCTGACGTAATTCGGCCAGTTCCTGTAATTGTTGCTGGTTATGGGCCTGGAGTTTTTGCAAGGCCAGCTGGGTCTGGCGCAGCTCGGTCTGGACCCGTTCAGTCTGGGGCGGTTCGCGCTGCAAGGCTGCCAGCTGTAACCGGGCGGGCGGCGTGCTCATCAGTTCGCTCCCCAGCACCCAGCCGGTCTTGCCGCCCGGCGTCTGGATCTGGCTATAACCGCCTGCCCCATCCGCCAGCCACTGCACCACCTGACCCGCAGGCAGCATCTCCAGGACCCGCTGACGCGGTCCCGGACCCGCCCGGACGGCGACGGATAGCTGGTCGCTGATATAACGGGTTGTTTCACCCGCCACCATCGGCCCCGACAGCAGTACCGACAGTACGGCTACCGTGGCCCGACGAGCAACCACTCCAGCAGGGCCTTTTGTGAGTGCAGACGATTTTCGGCTTCATCCCAGACCGCACTTTGCGGCCCGTCTATGATGTCGGTACTGACCTCTTCACCCCGATGTGCGGGCAGGCAGTGCATGAACAACGCATCCGGGGCTGCCCGCTGCATCAGCGCTGCATTGACCTGGTAGGGATACAGGGCACGCTGGCGGGCTTCGGCCTCGGCTTCATCCCCCATGCTGACCCAGACATCCGTGACGACCAGATTGGCCCCGGCCACCGCCGCATGCGGATCTTCGGTCAGGCGCACCTGGGCACCGCCCTCGGCCAGCAGCGCCGGGTCAGGTGCATATGCAGGCGGACAGGCGATATTCAGCCTGAACCCGTAGCGCACGGCCGCCTGAATATAGCTGTTGCAGACGTTGTTGCCATCACCAACCCAGGCGACCTGCTGACGGGTCAGATCGCCCCGCAGCTCATGCAGGGTCAGCACGTCACCCAGCAACTGGCAAGGATGATGGCGATTGGTCAGGGCGTTGATGACGGGTACCTGAGAATGGGCTGCAAAACGCTCGACGGTTGCGTGGCTGAAAGTGCGCAGAATGATGGCGTCCACCATGCGCGACATCACCCGTGCCGTGTCTTCCACGGGCTCACCTCGGCCCAGCTGACTGTCACGAGGCGACAAAAACAGGCTGCTCCCGCCCAGATGAGCAATGGCGGCCTCAAAGGAAACCCTTGTTCTAGTTGAAGATTTTTCAAATATGAACCCAATGATTCTGCCTTCCAGCGGCCGATAGCGCTCACCCTGCCGGTGCAACGCCTTAAGGGTCACAGCACGCTGCAACAAATAGGCGTGCTCAGCAGCGGACAGGTCAAACAGACTGAGAAAATGCCGGGTCATGGTGGCGGCCCACTTCAGTGAAACTGCCGCACCAGCGGCACCAGCCGGGCAACCAGCAGTTCTGCTTCCTCGGCGCTTAAAATCAGGGGGGGCAGCAGCCGGATCACCCGGTCCGCCGTGACATTGATGAGCAGCCCCGCCTCCAGGGCCTGCGTGACCAGCGCCTTACAGGGCCGATCCAGTTCTATGCCCAGCATCATGCCCAGACCACGGACGACCTGCACCTGCGGAACGTCGGCCAGCGCCGCCTGCAGCAGGCTCAGCAGGTGCTGGCCCCGTTGGGCTGCCAGCGTGGGAATGTGCTGGGCCAGTCCCGTCTCGATGACGGCTAGCGCCGCGCTACAAGCCAGTGGATTACCCCCGAAGGTCGTGCCATGACTGCCGGGGGTGAACAAGGCCGCCGCCGGCCCGCGTGCCAGACAGGCCCCGATAGGCATGCCGTTGCCCAGCCCCTTGGCCGAAGTCAGCACATCGGGATATAGGCCTGGATGATGCTGAAAGGCAAACCATTGCCCTGTGCGGCCCATGCCGGTCTGAATTTCGTCCAGCATCAGCAGCCAGCCTTGCTGGTCACATAACTGCCGCAATCCCGGCAGATAATCGGTCGGCGGGATATTCACGCCACCTTCACCCTGCACCGGTTCCACCAGCACTGCTGCGATGGTGTTGGGCTGGGCGGCCAGCGCCCGTATGGCAGTCAGGTCACCATAGGGCACCCGGACAAATCCCTGCACCAGTGGTTCAAATCCGGCCTGCACCCGCCGGTTGCCGGTTGCGCTCAAAGTCCCCAGGGTACGACCGTGAAAGCTGTTTTCCATCACGACAATCTGCGGGATTTCCACCCCTCTGGCATGTCCATGCAGGCGGGCCAGCTTCAGCGCCGCTTCATTGGCTTCCGCGCCAGAATTACAGAAAAAGGCCCGCTCCATGCCGCTGAGCGCAAGCAGACGTTCGGCCAATTGAGCTTGCAGATCAATCTGATACAGATTTGAGGTGTGGAATAGCTTATGAGCCTGGGCGCACAAGGCATCACGCACGGCTGGATGCGCATGGCCCAGGTTGCAGACAGCAACGCCACTGACGGCGTCCAGATAGGCTTTTCCCGCGCTATCCCACAGCCACGCCCCCTGGCCGTGAGTGAAGCTGACTGGCAACGGCGCGTAAGTTGCCATCAATACATCCGCCATTGGCGACCTTCCAGTAAAGCAAACGGGGATTGTAGCGATTTTGCCGGGATTGAGTAAATAACTTTTCTACCAGTCCCCGGTGTCAGGCTGGATGGGGACATGCCCCCTGTATAGGACTGATTGACGACGTGCCCGACCCGGTGGCGGGCTTATCGCGCGCCTGGTCGTATTGGCTGCGGGTGCCGCTTGCTGATTTCTTGATCCAGATTAGCACCTCCGGCTCACCGGGCACTTACACTGATGGCTACCTTTACCCATATCGGAGCTGTCATGCTGCCAAAATTCGTCCATGCCTTTGCGGAAGGCGACGGCAAGAACAAAAAACTTCTGGGCGGCAAAGGCGCCAATCTGTGCGAGATGACCCAAATTGGCCTCAATGTCCCACCCGGTTTCGTGATCAGTACGGAAGCTTGTCTGGCATATCTTACTGACTCTGCACGGAAATTGCCCGGCGGCCTGCTGGATGAGGTACGGAGCCACATGGCAGCGGTCGAACAGGCCAGCGGCAAGCGTTTTGGCGATGCAGCCAATCCCCTGCTGGTTTCGGTGCGTTCCGGATCGGCGCTATCCATGCCGGGGATGATGGACACCATCCTGAATCTGGGTTTGAACACCCAGACCCTGCAAGGGTTAATCCAGCAGACCCAAAATGCCCGTTTCGGCTATGACGCCTATCGCCGGTTTATCCAGTTGTTTGGCAAAATTGCCCTGGGTGTGCCTGAAGCCCGCTTTGATGCCCAGTTCGAGGCCGTCAAGCAACAGGCCGGAGTCAAGCTTGACGTGGCCCTGACAACGGAGCAGCTGCAGGAAATCAGCGCCCGGTTTTTGCGGGTAGTGCTGGAAGTCACCGGCCAGCCTTTCCCCGAAGACGTTTATCAGCAGCTCGAAATCGCCATCCGGGCGGTGTTCAATTCCTGGGGGGGCAAACGGGCGGTGGATTACCGCGCTTACCACAAGATCACCCCCGAGATGGCCAACGGCACGGCGGTCAATGTGGTGACCATGGTGTTTGGCAACCGGGGCAACGACTCGGCTACCGGCGTAGGGTTTACCCGCGACCCCGGCACCGGTGAGAACGTGATGTATGGGGAATATCTGGTCAATGCTCAAGGCGAAGATGTGGTCGCCGGGATTCGCACCCCCAAACCGGTTGCGGAGCTGGCCCAGGAAATGCCGCCGCTTTATGCCCAGCTACAGACGCTGCGCAACACGCTGGAACGCCATTATCGTGAAGTTCAGGATTTTGAATACACCATCGAACGCGGCGTGCTGTATTGCCTGCAAACGCGCAATGGCAAGATGAATGCCACAGCACTGGTGCGCACTTCAGTGGAAATGGCACAGGAAGGTTTGATCAGCCGGGAGGAAGCCCTGCTGCGCATCAAGCCCGAACTGCTGGAGCAACTTTTGCACCGGCGCCTGGATCCGGGTGTCAAGGCCCAGAGCCTGGCCCAGGGTCTGGCTGCTTCGCCAGGCGCTGCCTCAGGGGCCTGCGTTTTTGATGCCGACCGGGCCGAAATTCTCGGGCGGGCAGGCCAGAAGCTGATTCTGGTGCGTGAAGAAACCAAACCTGAAGACATCCACGGCTTCTTTGCTGCCCAGGGCGTGCTGACCAGCCGGGGCGGCAAAACCTCGCATGCGGCGGTCGTGGCACGTGGTCTGGGCAAGCCTTGTGTGGCTGGGGCCGAGGGCATTCAGGTCGATGACCGCTTGCGCCAGGCGCGTATCGGAGCGCAGATTATCCATGAGGGCGATGTCATTACCATAGACGGCGGCAGCGGCAAGGTCTATCTGGGTGAAATTCCCACCGTGGAACCGACTTTTTCCGCCGAGCTGAAAACCCTGCTGGGATGGGCTGATGCCGTGGCCCGGCTCAAGGTCATGGCCAATGCCGACACCCCGGCAGCAGCGGCCAAAGCCGCCGACTATGGCGCCATGGGCATAGGACTGTGCCGCACCGAACGCATGTTCAACGATCCCGAACGCCTGCCCATTGTGGTCGAGATGATTTTGGCTGAAACACCCGCTGCCCGCACCGAGGCGCTCAACCAGTTGCTGCCGCTGCAACGGGACGATTTCCGCCAGATGTTGACCACGATGGCACCACGCCCGGTGACAGTGCGGCTGCTGGACCCGCCGATTCACGAATTTCTCCCCACTGAAGCCCAACTGGAAGCTGAAATTGAGGACCTGGGCAAGCTGCGTGCCGATATCGCCGGGGTCAACAGCCTGCGCCACAGCCTCCGGCTGCTCCATGCCGACGCTGCACTCAACAGCGCCCCGCCTCCGTTTCCTTTCAATGAAGCGGGTGGACGGCTGGTGGACGATGCCATCACCAAAAAGGAACTCATGCTGCGCAAGGTCAAGGCGCTGCATGAGGTCAATCCGATGCTGGGCCATCGCGGGGTGCGCCTGGGAATTACCTACCCGGAAATTTACCGGATGCAGATTCAGGCATTGCTGGAAGCAACCGCGGCTTGCCAGCAACAAGGCATTGCGGCCCACGCCGAAATCATGGTACCTCAGGTTTGTACCCCGCAGGAATTATTGATTGTTCAGACATTTGTGACTGAACTCAAAGCCGAGGTTGAAGCCCGTTCTCAGACCACCCTCAATATCAAGTTTGGCACCATGATCGAGGTGGTGCGAGCCTGCATGCGCGCCGGGCGGCTGGCGGAAGTGGCCGAATTTTTCTCTTTCGGCACCAATGACCTGACCCAAGCCACCTTCTCGTTCTCGCGGGAAGATGCCGAAAACAAGTTCCTGCCGTTTTACGGCCAGCACAACATCCTGCACGACAACCCCTTCGAGGTGCTGGATGTCAAGGGCGTGGGCCAACTGATGCAACTGGCCGTCACCTGGGGTCGGCAACGCCGCCCTGACCTCAAAATCGGCATCTGTGGCGAACATGGCGGTCATCCAGGTTCGATCCTGTTTTGCCATCACATCGGCCTGGATTATGTCTCCTGTTCCGCCCCCCGGGTGCCGATTGCCCGGCTGGCCGCCGCACAGGCCCAACTGAATGCAGCGCATTATCAAATCCCTGATTCAGCTGCCCAAAGTTGATATCTACCGCCGGAGCCATGCCCAAGGCCCCGGCGGCGTCTATCCAATCTGGCAGCAATTCCAGCCTTTATTTTTTCAAGGTTATTGGTTACCATTCAGATTGAATGGCATTGCATTCAAGCGCTTTTTAGCTGATTTTAATTAAACCTTTTCAAGGAATTATTGCATGGCCCTAGATCAATCGAGCCGTTACTCCGACCTCAGCCTGAAGGAAGCCGACCTCATCGCCGGAGGCAAACATATCCTGGTGGCCTACAAGATGAAGCCGAAGGCCGGCTATGGCTATCTGGAAGCTGCCGCGCACTTTGCCGCCGAATCCTCTACCGGCACCAACGTCGAAGTCTGCACGACCGATGATTTCACCAAGGGCGTGGATGCGCTGGTGTATTACATTGACGAAGCTACCGAGGACATGCGGATTGCCTATCCGCTCGACCTGTTTGACCGCAACATCACCGATGGCCGGATGATGATCGTTTCGTTCCTGACCCTGGTCATTGGCAACAATCAGGGCATGGGCGATATTCAGCATGCCAAGATTCACGATTTCTACATGCCGGAACGTGCCATCCAGTTATTCGACGGCCCGGCCAAGGACATCACCGATCTGTGGCGGATTCTGGGTCGCCCGATGAAGGATGGCGGTTATATCGCCGGCACCATCATCAAACCCAAGCTGGGCCTGCGTCCCGAACCTTTCGCCGCAGCCGCCTATCAGTTCTGGCTGGGCGGTGACTTCATCAAGAATGACGAACCCCAGGGCAATCAGGTCTTTTGCCCGGCCAAAAAAGTCTATCCGCTGGTCTATGACGCTCTCAAGCGCGCCCAGGATGTCACCGGCCAGGCCAAACTGTTTTCCGCCAACATCACCGCCGATGATCACTATGAAATGTGCGCCCGCGCCGATTTCATTCTGGAAACCTTCGGCCCCGATGCCGATAAAGTCGCCTTTCTCGTGGATGGCTTTGTCGGCGGCCCCGGCATGATCACCACCGCCCGGCGGCAATACCCCAACCAATACCTGCACTATCACCGCGCCGGACACGGCATGATCACCTCGCCCTCGGCCAAGCGCGGCTACACCGCTTTTGTGCTGGGCAAAATCGCCCGCCTGCAAGGTGCCTCAGGCATCCATGTCGGCACGATGGGTTATGGCAAGATGGAAGGTGAAAATTCCGACAAAATCATTTGCTACATGCTGGAACGCGACGAGTGCCAGGGTCCGGTCTACTACCAGAAGTGGTATGGCATGAAACCCACCACGTCGATCATCTCCGGCGGGATGAACGCGCTGCGCCTGCCCGGCTTCTTTGAAAACCTGGGTCATGGCAATGTGATCAACACCTCGGGCGGTGGCTCCTACGGTCACATCGACAGCCCGGCCGCCGGGGCCATCTCCCTGCGCCAGTCCTATGAATGCTGGAAAGCCAAAGCCGACCCGATCGAATGGGCCAAGAGTCACAAGGAGTTTGCCCGGGCGTTCGAGTCGTTCCCCGGCGATGCCGACAAGCTCTATCCGGGCTGGCGGGAAAAGCTGGGCGTGCATAAATAGGTCGGTAGCCTGACGTTGCCCCGCACAGGACGGGGCACCCAGGTATCCGCTATGCCTCCTGAACCCGGCACCACCCCGCATACGCGGGGTTTTTTTCCTTTGCTTTCATCTGTTATGGCTGAACAAGATTCCTACCGGGTTCTCCAGGAACCCTACTATGCCCCGCAGGGGGATGAGGTGACCCTGTATGCAGCAGCGTACCAGCAGCGCCTGCCAGTCATGGTCAAAGGCCCTACCGGCTGTGGCAAGTCGCGCTTCATCGAGCATATGGCCTGGAAGCTGGGCAAACCGCTGATCACCGTGGCCTGCAACGAGGACATGACGGCCAGCGACCTGGTGGGCCGTTATCTGCTGGAAGCCAATGGCACCCGCTGGCTGGATGGCCCGCTGACCACGGCAGCCCGTATCGGGGCAATTTGTTATCTGGATGAAATTGTCGAGGCCCGCCAGGATACCACCGTGGTCATCCACCCTTTGACCGACCACCGCCGCACCTTGCCGCTGGATAAAAAAGGTGAGCAAGTCAGGGCACATCCCGACTTTCAACTGGTGATCAGCTACAACCCCGGCTATCAGTCCCTCATGAAGGATCTGAAACAGTCTACCAAACAGCGCTTTGTCGCCTTTGATTTTGATTATCCCCCGGCTGCGCTGGAAGCCGGCATCCTGGCCCAGGAAACGGGCGTGGACCGCAATACCGCCGCCCGGCTGGTGCAGCTTGCCCAAACCGCCCGCAACCTCAAGGGACATGGCCTGGACGAAGGCATCTCGACCCGGCTGCTCGTTTATGCGGCCAGCTTGTTGCAGGCGGGTGTGCCTGCCGTTGCCGCCTGCCGCATGGCCCTGGTGCGTCCCATCACCGATGACGCCGACTTGCGCGCCACCCTGGATCATGCCATCGAGGCCATTTTCGGATAGCTGCCATGCCGCACCGGCTCCAAGCCTACCAGCACCCGCTGATGCAGCGTTATTGGGCACAGCTCGATACCCGGTTTCCTCAGGTTGAAGCGGTTTTTGAAGATGTGATGGCGGAAGCCCTTGCCGTCTTGAGCCATGCTGGGCTGCTGGCCTACCTGGACGCGGCCCGCAGCATCGGCAAGCTCGGACGCGGGGTGGAACCGCTGTTGGCCTTTCTGGAAGAATGGCCGTCGGTGGCCAAAGCCGCCGGGGAGGCCGTGCTGCCAGCGGTCATGGCCACTGTGGGGCAAATGCAGCGCTCACCCAACGGCAAGGCCATCACGCCGTTTCTACAAACCCTGGCCGCCGTAGCGCGCAAACTCCAGACCCCTGAGCAAATGCAGCGTTACTTTGCCCTGGCCCTGGAACTGATGCAGCGCACCACCGGCTCGATTCACGGCCATCACAGCACCTTTCCCAGTCCTGGCTTGCCGCTGTTTTACACCCAGGCGCCCTTTTTATTGGCGCAACTGACCCTGGCCGGGCTGAAAAACTGGGTGGAGTATGGTATCAGCTACTACCGCACGCATCCCGAACGCCAGCAGGATTATTTCAGCTTACAATCGGCTGATAGCCGGGCGGTCTTGCAGCGTGAACGCCACGGTACCCTGCTGGGCGATGTCGAACGCAAACTGGAGTTGTATCTGCGCAGCTTGTGGCAGCTCAGCCCGCCGCTGATCCCCTACTCCACCGCCTTCGACGAACTGCGCAAGCCCATTCCCTACTACGACGCGCTGGGGATGCGCATCCCGGATGTGTACGACAGCCACAACGGTATCAGCGGCCTGGATCGATACCGCATCGCCCTGGCGCATATGGCAGGGCACCAGCATTGGTCCAGTGCCCAAATCGCCGACAACTGGAGTCCCTTCCAGCGCCTGGCGGTGGAGATCTTTGAGGATTGCCGGATTGATACGCTGCTATGCCACCGCTATCCGGGCTTGCGCCGGCTGCTGTTGGCCTTGCATCCCAAACCCGAAGCCAGCGCCTGCAACCCGGAAACTACGTCCTGCCTGCGTCACCGGCTGGCGCAGTTGTCCCGCGCCCTGCTCGACCCGGCACATGGTTATACCGATGCCACACTGCTGCATTATGTGCAGCAATTCCACGCCCTGCTGGCGCAGGATCATGCCTCGACCCCGGCAATGGCTAACCTGGCCTTGCGTTATGTGGCACAAACCCGCCGGGCCAGCGATCAGTTCGCCCAAGTGCATTTTGCCGATACGGTCGTTGATTATCGGGACGATAATCGCCACTTGTGGCAGTTCATCGAAGAGGGCGACGAGGAAGAAAATGCCCCCAGGCGCCGGAGCGCCCCGGCCCAGAGCACACACACACTCCCACCCCGGCATTATCCCGAGTGGGATTATCACAGTCAGCGCTATCGCCCGGATTGGGTCAGCCTGTATGAACATCTGCATCCCAAGGGCGACCCGGCCTTGATCGATCGACTGCTGCAAAAACATGCAGCACTGGCCAAGCGTCTGAAACGGCTTCTGGATCTCCTCAAACCTCAGGACAAGGTCCGGATCCGCTATCAGGAAGATGGCAGTGAGCTGGATCTCGATATTGCCCTGCGTTCCCTGATTGACCATCGCAGTGGCATGACCCCGGAGGTACGCATCAATTGCAGCCACCGCACCGATGGTCGGGATATTGCGGTCTTGCTGCTGCTGGATTTGTCCGAGTCACTCAATACCCCCGTCAGCGGTGGCACCCAAACCCTGCTGGAACTGGCTCAGGAAGCCGTAGCCCTGCTGGCGTGGGCAATTGCCCAGCTAGGTGATACCCTGGCCATCGCCGGCTTCTATTCCAACACCCGCCATGACGTGCGTTATCTGCATCTGAAAGGCTACGGTGAAAGCTGGGGGCCAGCCGTCAAGGCGCGGCTTGCGGCCCTGGAAGCGGGTTATTCCACCCGCATGGGCGCAGCATTGCGCCACGGCGCCCATTATTTAAGCGCTCAACCGGCCGAGAAAAAGCTGTTGCTCATCCTGACCGACGGTCAGCCCGCAGATATTGACAGCCCTGACGAACAATTGCTGCTGGCCGACACCCGCCAGGCGGTCAAGGAACTCAGGCACCAAGGCATTTTCAGCTACTGCATCAGCCTGGATCCGCAGGCTGACACGTATGTCAGCGATCTTTTTGGCCGTCACTACACCGTGATAGACCGGGTGGAACGGCTCCCGGAAAAGCTGCCCGCGCTGTTTTTGGCCCTGACGCATTAGATGTATTAGATACTGTCGTCATGAGAGGCTGGCGGCTGGGCACGGCAGCCATGCGGCACAGGCTGGACATCCTGTATCATGACGATCCATTCGGCGCTACAGGCAAGGTGCATCAATGTGTAGGCAACTGTTGGGTCTGATCATGAGCTTTTTCTCTGCTGCCCATGTCATGGCAGCTCCCGTGCCCGGAGTACCCACGGCAGGCGGTTGTCCCGCTGCACTCAATTTCACGCTGCGGGAACTGGGTGGACGCAACCCGATCAATCTGTGCGAGACCTACCTCGGCAAGGTGGTGGTGATTGTGAATACGGCCAGCAAATGCGGCTTTACCGGACAGTTTGCCGGCCTGGAAAAGCTGTATGGCGATTACAAGGACAGGGGCTTGGTGGTGCTGGGGTTCCCATCCAACGATTTTGCTGGACAAGATCCCGGTTCCGAACAGGAAATCAAGGAATTCTGCCGGCTGACCTATGGCGTGAAATTCCCGATGTTTGAAAAAACCCACGCGGCCAGGGCCAACGCCGATCCACTGTACCAGACACTGGGCGAAATGGCAGGAGAATATCCGGCATGGAACTTCCACAAGTACGTGCTGAACCCCAAGGGCGAACTGATCGGCAGTTTCAGCAGTTTTGTAGCGCCACAGAGCGAGAAGCTGATCAAGCTGATTGAGGCCAACCTGCCCGCAGCACGGTGATGCAGGCATGCCCGAATTACCCGAAGTTGAAACCACCCGGCAAAGCCTGCTGCCCTATCTGCCCGGCGCCCGGCTGACTACGGTCACGGTGCGCAACCCCCGGTTGCGCTGGCCAGTGCCCGAGGACCTGCCCGAACGCCTCCAGGGCCAGTACCTCACGGCCCTGAGACGGCGCGGCAAGTACCTGCTGCTGGACTGTGCGACCGGCAGCCTGATTCTGCATCTGGGCATGTCCGGCAGCCTGCGCCTGGTGCGCCCGGCTGACTCCTGGCGCAAGCATGATCATCTGGAACTGGCGCTGGATAGTGGCTGGGCGGTGCGGCTGCACGACCCGCGCCGCTTTGGCGCCTGCCTGTGGAGTACCAGTCCCGGAACCCATCCGCTGCTGGCCTCATTGGGCGTGGAGCCGTTGGGCACGGACTTCACGCCAGCCTGGCTGGCGGCTCAGGCACAGGGCAGGCGCCTGAATATCAAGGCCCTGCTCATGGACGCCCATTGTATCGTCGGGGTCGGAAACATTTATGCCAATGAAGCGCTATTTCTGGCCCGCCTGCATCCGGACACGCCGGCGGGTCAATTGACCCTGCCCCAGCTCACCCGGCTGCATGCTGCGGTACAACAGGTGCTGACTCAAGCCATCGCCATCGGCGGTACGACCTTGCGCGATTATGTCCACGGCCAGGGGGAAACCGGCTATTTTCAATTGCAACTCGCCGTTTATGGACGCAATGGCCTACCCTGCCTGCATTGTCAAACCCCGGTGCAGCGGCTGTCCGCCCGCCGGGCCACCTTTTGCTGCCCTCTGTGCCAGGCCATGCCCCAGGCGTTAGAATCGGCACAACACCCGTCACTCCTGGAATCCTGAATCGTGCCGCTGACCCCTGCTGCTTACGACGCCGCTGCCATTGAAGTCCTGAGCGGTCTGGAGCCGGTGCGCAAGCGTCCCGGCATGTACACCGACACCAGCCACCCCAACCATCTGTTGCAGGAAGTGATTGACAACAGTGTGGATGAAGCCCTGGCCGGTCATGCTGACACCCTGAGCGTCGTGCTCTATGCCGATGGCGCCGCCCAGGTAACGGACAACGGCCGTGGGATGCCGGTGGACATCCACCCGCAAGAAGGCGTACCCGGCGTGGAAGTCATCTTGACCCGGCTGCATGCAGGAGGGAAATTTTCCAGCCAGAATTATCAATTTGCCGGTGGCCTGCACGGAGTGGGCGTTTCAGTGGTCAACGCCTTGTCCGCCCGGCTGGAAGTGCGGGTCTGGCGCAATGGACGGGCGTATCAGATGCAGTTTGCCCAGGGCCAGAAGCAGACGGAACTGAGCATGGCGGCTGAAGTACCCAAACGCCGCACCGGCACTCAGGTCCACTTCTGGCCCGAGGCGCGGTTCTTTGACACCCCACAGTTTCAGATTCCCGCCCTGCGGCACCTGCTGCGGGCCAAGGCAGTGTTATGTCGGGGCCTCAAGGTCACGCTGACCGTGGAAGCCGAGGCCCGCACGGAAACCTGGGTGTATCAATCGGGTCTGAGCCAGTATCTGCAAGAAACCGTCCCTGCCGCTACCGCCCTGCCACCGCATCCTTTCGTGGGTCAGTTCAGCGGCGAACGCGAGGCCGTGGAATGGGCCTTGTGTTGGCAGACTGAAGGCAGATCAGGTCTGGCAGAAAGTTATGTCAACCTGATTCCCACCCCCGCTGGCGGCACACATGTCAATGGCTTGCGCACCGGCCTGACCGAAGCCCTGCGCGAGTTTTGCGAATTGCGCGACTTGTTGCCTCGCGGGTTGAAACTGGCGCCGGAAGATGTCTGGGACGGCCTGGCTTATGTCTTGTCCATACGCTTGCAGGAAGCCCAGTTCACCGGCCAGACCAAAGAGCGGCTCAGCTCGCGCGAGGCGGCGGCCTTTGTGATCGGGGTTGTCAAGGATGCCTTCAGCCTGTGGCTGCATGAACAGCCCGCCTTGGGTACGCAAATAGCCGCCCTGGCCATCGCCAACGCCCAACAGCGCCTGAAACTCAGTAAAAAAACCGAACGCAAGCGGCTGGTCAGCGCGCTGGCCCTGCCGGGTAAACTGGCCGATTGCGTCAGTCAGGACATGCAGCGCACCGAACTGTTTCTGGTCGAAGGTGATTCGGCAGGCGGCTCGGCCAAGCAGGCCCGCGACAAGGAATTTCAAGCCATCCTGCCGTTGCGGGGCAAAATTCTGAATACCTGGGAAGTCAGCAGCAGTGAAGCCCTGGAATCGCAGGAAGTGCGTGACATTGCCCTGGCCATCGGGGTGGAACCAGGCACTGCGGATTTAAGCCGCCTGCGCTATGGTAGAATCTGCATTCTCGCTGATGCTGACCCGGATGGCGCCCATATCGCTACCCTGCTGTGTGCCCTGTTTACCCGGCACTTCAATTCGCTGGTGCGGGCTGGCCATCTGTTTTTAGCCCTACCGCCGCTGTTTCGCATTGATTTGGGTCAGGAAGTATTCTATGCCCTCGACGAAGCCGAGAAAAACGGCATTCTGGAACGCCTCCGGGCCGAAAAACGCCGGGGCCAGCCGATGATTTCCCGTTTCAAGGGCCTGGGTGAAATGAACCCGTTACAACTGCGAGAAACCACCCTGAATCCGGATACCCGCCGCCTGGCGAATTTACGCCTGACCCTGGACGAGGAACCCAATGCCCTGCTGGACAAGCTGCTGAGTAAAAAACGCGCTGCCGAACGGCGTTTCTGGCTGGAAACCCAGGGCCACCTGGCCAGCCTGGCCGGTTAAGCCGATGCGCCGGCCGCTGCTTTGGGTGCTGCTGCTGGTGGTATTCAGCGCCAGCCGCTGGCCCCTGCTCCACGACCCGCTGGTGTATGAAGAAGGCGTATTTGCCGACCTGATCCTGCACCAGCCGCCTGGCCCCGATTATCTGCTCTATGCCCGGTTTGCCGATACACCGCTGCGGGGCAGTGCCGAACATCCAGCCCTGCTTTATGAAAGCCTGCGCCTGCTGGGCGCCCTGGCTGCGTCCTGGCTGGCCACACTGCCGGATGCCGCTTTGAACCCGAGCCTGCGCGCGCTGTTTGCCCTATGCAGCCTGCCCATCTGGCTGGGTTTGGGCTGGTTGGCCTGGCAGCACCGGTCCTGGCCGGGCCTGGGCCTGGTGCTGGCCGGCATGCTGACGCCGTTGACGTTGCTCAGTTCCACACAGTTGCAACTGGATGGCAGCCTGGGCGTGTTCCTGACCGGACCAACAGCCCTGCTTCTGCTGACGGCAGCGTGGGGTCAACCGGTGCCCCCCCTGCTGCTGGCCGGGGCCGCCCTACTGTTGGGGCTGGGCAAACAGGAATGGTCGCTGGCCTTGCTGGGTGCCCTGACCTTGGCGCTGTTCTGGACCAAATTCCAGCCCATGCGCCCCTGGCGCAACGGCATCCTGGCTTTGCTGCTGGGACTGCTGGCAGGCAATACCCTGAGCTTTGCCTTTGATCCCCATAATTATCTAGGTGGATTCCGGATGATGCTGCGAGTCGGCCAGACCGGCATGGCTGTCACCGGCCCGGGTCTGGGGCACTGGCTTGGAGTGCTACAGGAACGCCTGCCGCTGCTGCTGAGTCTGCTGCTGATCGCCGGGCTGGGCCTGTTGAAGCCCCAGACTCCGGCCCAGCCTCTGCCGGCCCGGCTCCTGACGCTGTTTGGCCTGTTGCTGTTTTTGGGCTTTTTTGCCTCCAGTTGGGGCGCAGACGGCCGTTACTTTGCACCCGCGCTTGTCGTGGCCGTAACGGCTGCCCTAGCCTGGATGCCGCGTGCACCAACCACCTGGGCAGCGGGCTTGTTGATTCTGGCCCTGCTGTTGCACAGCGGCGCATTTTTTGCCACCCGCAGCCTCACGCCCTGCGCCTATCCGCTACCCCAGCCCCCTGTAACCACTTGCGTGCCCCGGCTGGCCGCCGCCCTGGCCTGGCGCCCGCAAGCAGGAGAATTTGTCAGTAATGCCCTGGAAGGCCCGGATGCAGGCTGGCTGGCCCAACAGCATCAGCGCAGCTTGTGCCCGGACCTGGCCCCCGCCCCACGCTGTGGCTGGAGTCACCGGGTGATTCTGCCCTAGCAGAATTCCCTCAAATGAGCCTCTTGGGCTGCTGCCGATGGCGGCCTGCTTGTTCCCCTGCTTAACTGGGGTGACTATATCTGCCTGACCACATCATCATCTGGCAGTTCGGTAGCGAGTCGGGGCGTGTCCAGAGGGTCGGAGTGCAGATAGGTCAGCACCGGGGCTGTATTCACCGCCCGGCCATCCACACTCACCGGCGGGCGAGTTGTCGGCACTGGCTTTTCAGCGCTGGCCGGACGGTCCACCGGTGAGGCCCCGAATCAAGACCACTCCCTGAGCTGCACGCTTCATGGCGCGGGAGAGGAATGCGCCGGGAATGACCCAAAACAGCATCCCCCGCTAACGGTAGGTGGTTAAAGTTGCGTCTTGGGGTTAGGCTGGCGGCTTTTGCTGACCGGAGCCTTCATGACCCTAGCCGCTTTGTTGTTTGACGTGGATGGTACCCTGGCCGACACGGAACGCGATGGGCACCGCATCGCCTTCAATCAGGCCTTTGCCGCTGCGGGCCTGGATTGGGACTGGT
>CAYNNN010000035.1:0-29952 GCA_964398665.1 uncultured Gammaproteobacteria bacterium
CCGCCCGTCGCTGATCCGGTAGGTACCTGCACTGTGCCAGGCCATGCGGATGAAGAACGGCCCGTAGTGGCCAAAATCAGCCGGCCACCAGTCCTGAGAGTCCGTCATCAGAGCGCGCAAATCCTGCTTGACGGCTTCCAGGTCCAGGCTCTGGAAGGCTTTGGCGTAGTTGAAATCCTCGCCCATCGGGTCAGACAGCGGCGAGAACTGATGCAGCATTTTCAGATTCAACTGATTGGGCCACCAGTCGCGGTTGGACTTCACATCACTGGAAACCGCCGTGTGATGAAACGGGCATTTTGATTCGGTTGACATAGCAGAATACCTTGTGTGGGGTGGACGGGTTCTGGGTTCAAGGGCTGGACTTGCATCCGCCGAATTGCAAGATAGTCGCATTTGGACGGTTTATCAAATTTATTGTTTTTATTTTCAACCATACATTTTAACTATTGAATGAGGGTCGGCAGAACCGCACGCTGGAAGCGTGGGCCAATCAGCGGGGTGTTACGCCTGGACCAGCGCTTATCCTCACATCAGGATGGAAGCCGCATCCGGCGCCGCTGCCAATCGGGCTGCGCCATAAGCGGCTTCCATGTGCCGAGGGGCGCACAGGGGCGCCGGCAGCATCCGGGCTCGCAGTTGCTGCCAGACCGGGTTTGCACTCCCCCCGCCGGTGGTGTAAATCCGCTGCGGCGTGGGCGCGCCCAGTTCCATCAGGCGCTGGTAGCCGGCCGCTTCAATACGGGTCAGGCCTTCCAGCAAGCCCTGGAGAAAGATGGCATCACTGGCCGGACGCGGGGTCAGGCGCGGGGGCCAGTGGGGGTCGGCATGGGGAAAGCGTTCCCCTGGCGTCAGCAAGGGGTAATAGTCCAGACCGGTTGCCTGCTCGGGGCACAGTTGCGGGGTCAGGCGGGCGAGCGCATCCGGGCTGAAATGGGCCTGCAAGACTGCAGCGCCGCTGTTGGAGGCCCCGCCAACCAGCCAGGTCTGGCCCAGGCGGTGGCTGTAAACACCATACGCCGCAGCCTGCACCGGCACAGGTGCCACAATCTTGAGTACCAGCGTGCTGCCCAGCGAGGTGACCGCATCGCCTGGCTGCCCGGCACCGGTGGCCAGAAAGGCTGCCGTGCTGTCAGTGGTACCTGCGACGATGCGCACCTGTGCGGGTACGCCCAGCGTCCGGGCCAGCGCAGGGTGCAGCGTGCCCAGCACCGTGCCGGGGCGGTACACCCGGGGCAGGCAGTGCGGTGGCACACATTGCCTGACCCAGGCCGGCCAGGTTTCAGCCTGCACATCGTAACCCAGTTTCAGCGCGTTATGGCTATCGCTAGTCCCATACTGGCCCAGCAGGCGTCCGGTCAGCCAGTCGGCCTGATGCAACAGCCAGACCGCCCGAGGATGGCGGGCCAGCAGATACAACCCCTTGGCCAGGCTGCTGCTGGGGCCTTGGGCCGGGCTGTCGGGCGGGGCGCAGGCGCGCAGTTGTGCCGCTTCGGCCGTTGCCTGACTATCGGCATAGAGCAAGGCCGGCGCCAGCGGCCGACCGGCCGCATCGGTCGCCAGCAGAGTCGCCGAGGTACCATCCAGGGCCAGCGCAGTCAGGGTATGGCGCTGCGGGCAATCGGCCAGCAGCCCGGTCAGGGTTTGCAGCAGCACGCGCCACCAGATTTCCGGGTCCTGGGTCCAGGCTGCGCCCTGACGGTGCGGTGCAGGCAAGGGACAGCGATGCAGCTTCAGCACCCGACCGGTCGCATCCCGCAACAGGGCTTTGCAGGCTGAAGTCCCGACATCAATCCCCAGCGTGATACCCACGGCTGTGGCTCACGTCCGTGCGAGCGGTGCGGTCGCCTGCCAACCGTCGGCCCGATGTTCGGCCATGACCTGGGTGGTGATTCCACCCCGGACATTGAATTGGGCGGTCAGGCGCATGAAACGCGGCGCACAGGCAGCGACCAGATCATCCAGAATCTGGTTGGTGATGGCTTCATGGAAGGCCCCGGTGTCACGGTAAGACCAGATGTAAAGTTTCAGTGCCTTTAATTCGATACAGCTCTGGTCCGGAATATATTCCAGTTCCAGGGTGGCAAAATCCGGCTGGCCCGTCTTGGGGCACAAACAGGTGAACTCCGGCAGTTGCATCCGGATCACATAATCGCGCTGTGGCTGGGGATTGGGAAAAATCTCAAGTTGACGCTGGGGCTGGCTGGGCATATAAGTTCCTCCAAAGGCTCAAGCCCCACTATACCGGAAGATGCGGCTGCAAAAACTCAAACTCGCAGGCTTTAAGACTTTTCCCGACCCTACCACCTTGATCTTCCCTGGCAATCGGGCAGCCATCGTGGGACCGAACGGTTGTGGCAAGTCCAACCTGATCGACGCCGTACGCTGGGTGTTGGGAGAAAGTTCGGCCCGCAGCCTGCGTGGCGAAGCGGGTAATGATGTGATTTTCAATGGCTCGGCAGCCCGCAAGCCGGTGGGTCAGGCCGCCGTGGAGCTCGTGTTTGACAACAGCGCCGGACGGGTGCAGGGACCTTACGGGGCCTACAGTGAAATCGCGATCCGTCGCCAGTTGAATCGGGATGGCGATTCGGTCTACCTGCTCAACGGCACGCGCTGTCGGCGCCGCGACATCCACGATCTGTTTCTGGGCACCGGGCTGGGGCCGCGGAGCTATGCCATCATTGAACAAGGCTTAATCAGCAAGCTGATTGAAGCCCGCCCCGAGGAATTGCGCATTCACCTGGAAGAAGCTGCCGGCATCGCCCAGTACAAGGAACGGCGCCGCGAGACGGAATTGCGCCTGGAGCAGGTGCGGGAACACCTGCAGCGCCTGGACGATGTGCGCCTGGCACTGGATCAACAGTTGCAACGTCTGGAGAAGCAGGCCAAACAGGCCGAACGCTACCGACGCCTGGAGCGGGAAGAACAGCGCTGGCGGGCAGAACTGCTGGCGCTGCGGCTGCGCGCACTCCTGGCCACGCAGGCAGAAACGGCTGCCTGCCTGCGTGGCCACACAGTCGCCCTGGCAGCGGCTCAGGCCGATCAAGCCCAAGGAGAACAACGTCTTGCATCACTACAAGCTGACTTGCACCTGACCCGGACTACCCAGGAAGAGGCCCAGCAGCGGCTGTTCCAGGCCACCAGCACCCGTAGTCAGACCGAACAGCAGGGCCAGCAGTTGCAGGCCCAGCTCCAGCGCCTGCGCACCGACCTGGCCCGGATCACCCAGCACGCCTTGCAGCGTGAACTGGAACAACAGCAAGACGCCCAACGCCTGATGGAACTGGCACAGATCCAGGCGGAACTGCAAGACCAGCAGGCCGCGCTGGCCGCCCAACAGGCTGCGCTTCAGGCCCAACTGGCCCAGGCCCAGCAGGCCTGCGAAGCTGCCGAGCAGCAGCAGCAGCGCCAGCAACAGAACCTGAAAAACCAGAAACATGCGCTGGAATTACTCCAGGCACGGCACCAGCAGGAAGTCCGCTGGGAACGGCAATGGCAGGAGCGCCAGCAACGCTTGCAGGCGGAACAGGCCCGGCTTCAGCAACAAGAAGGCGCAACCCGACTGGCAGCGTTGCACCACCAGTGGCAGGCGGCCCAGCAGACCCTGGCGGCCCAGCAGGCGGCCCAACTGGCTCAGCAGGCCCAGGTACAACAAGCCCGGCAGCAGCTGGCACCGCTGGAAACCACCTTGAGCGGCCTGCGCGCCCAACACCAGACCTTGCAAGCCGAGCTGACCGCCCTGCGGACGTTGACGCAGCAGCATCAGACCAAGCAGACGGCGCTGGCGCGCTGGCGTACGCAACCCCCCCTGCAGCAGGCGCCGGAACTGGCTCGGCAGTTGCACGTCATTGACCCTGAATGGGAAACAGCGCTGGAAGCACTGCTGGGGCCCACACTGCACGCGCTCTGTGTGCCGACGCTGGATGCCGTGGCCCAACAACTCCCCAGTCACGGTGAAGTCCAACTGCTGGAAGCCACTTCCGAGGGTCCTGCCCCTGCCGGCGTGCAAGCCCTGCTGCAAGCCAACCCCTACGCCGCCGCCCTGGAATGGCTGGCCCAGGTACAACCTGCCCCGGACCTGGCAACGGCGCTGGCCCGCCGGGGTGAGCTGGCGCCCGGCGCCAGTTTGCTGACTCCGCAGGGTGAATGGGTGGGACGGCACTGGTTGCAGATACGCCGGGGCGGAGCGGAGCAAGGCTTGCTGGCCCGGCAACGGCAGCAGGAAGCGCTGGAAAGCCGGTTACTCGCGCTGGAAGCACGCCTGACAGACCAGCGTACGGCCCTGCAACAGGCCCAGCAGGCGAGCCAGTTAGCCGAGCGGCAGCTGGAACAGACTCGCCAGGGAGAGCAACAGGCGCAGCGCGAAGAAGCCCGGCTACGGGCTGAACACGCAGCCTTGCACAGTAGTCAGCAGGCCCAGGCACAACGCAGTGCCCAACTGGCTCAGGAATGCGCCGAGCTGGCCCACCAGTGGCACGTTGAACAACCTCGGCATCAACAAACCCAGACGCAACTGGCCGCAGCCCAGGCAACCCTGCAGGAACTCCAGCAAGCCCAGTTACCCCTGCAGGCAGCCCGTCAGGCCACCCAGCAGGCCCTGCTCCCGCTGCGTCAGCAACTCCAGCACAACCAGAGCCGCCAGACCCAGCAGCAGACCCGCCAGGCTCAGGCCCAGACCGAACAGCGTACCCTGCAGGCTGCCCAGGCCCGCAGCCAGCAACAGCATACGGAGTTGCGCACCCAGCAGACCCTGCTGCACGCCGAAATCCACGCCCTGGAACAGCAGTACGGTCAGCTTCAGGCCATGCTGCAACAGCATCTGCATGCCGAGCAGGCAGCGACTCAGGCGGTGCAGGCAGCCCGGCTGGCCGTGCAACAGCTTGAGACGGATCAGCAGACGGTGGCCCGCATGGAACAGCAGGCGCGGCGCCAGATTGCCCACGCACAGCACGAAGTGGCCCAGCTCCAGCAACAACAGGCCCGTGCAGACGCCCAGCAGACCGAGTTGGTGGCGCAACTGGCCGAAGGGGGGCTGGATCAGGCCGAGTTGCTGGCCAACCTGCCCGCCCAGGCCGAAGAGGCCACCTGGCAGGCCCGGCTGGCCGAAACCCAGGCCAGACGTACCCGGCTGGGCGCAGTGAATCTGGCTGCGGGCGAAGAATACGCAGCGGCCCAGGAGCGTCAGCAGTACCTCCAGGCCCAGACGCAAGACCTGAGTGCGGCGGTGGCTACCCTGCAGGCGGCCATCAGCCGGATCGACCAGGATACCCGGTCCCGCCTGCGGGCGACGGTGGCCACAGTGGATGCGCACCTGCAACAGCTGTTCCCCCGCCTGTTTGGGGGCGGCCAGGCCAGTCTGACCTTGACCGGTGAGGATGTGCTGACGGCAGGCGTCACCGTCATGGCCAGGCCGCCGGGCAAGCGCAACAGTACCATCCACCTGCTCTCGGGCGGGGAAAAGACCTTGACGGCACTGGCGCTGGTCTTTGCCCTGTTCGAGCTGAATCCGGCGCCTTTCTGCCTGCTGGATGAGGTGGACGCTCCCCTGGATGAAGCCAATGTCGGGCGTTTTGGCGACCTGTTAAAATGGATGGCCAGCCGTGTACAATTCGTGTTCATCACACATAATAAGACGACCATGGAACTGGCAGAACAGTTGATCGGCATCACGATGCAGGAACCCGGTGTTTCGCGGGCTGTAGCCGTGGATATTGACACCGCTTTGGCATTGACCGAACGATAGAGGGCAGAAGATGGAATGGTTGGGTGTTGGATTATTGGTGCTGGGCCTGCTGGCGCTGGCGGGCCTGTATGGCTGGGATTATCACCAGCGCCGCGAGCGTGCGCGTCTGGAGCAGGAACAGCGGATCGTGCCCCAGTACCGCCCCGGTGACGACACCGTAGGCCCGGTGCGCAGCAAAACCACCGGTGCAGTCGAACCCAGCCTGAATCTGGCTGAACCCTTGCCGGAGCTACCCAAGCCAGTCAGACCACCCGTATCCGAGCCACCGCAGGACTGGATCGTTCAAGTCAGCCTGGTCTGTACCGAGCCGGGTGGCTATCTGGGCGAAGTGGTCATGCAGGCGCTGGATGAAGTCGGGCTGGAATACGGCGCCATGCGGATTTTCCACCGCTACACCGAACAGCCGGGTCAGGGCCGGGAATTGCAGTTCAGCGTGGCCAATCTGGTGAAGCCGGGCCATTTCATCCCGGACGACGCCGCAGAAACCTTCATTCCAGGCCTGTTCCTGTTCCTGCGTCTGCCAGGGCCGCACTCACCGGTGGCCGCGTTCAACGACATGCTGTTCACACTGGAAAAACTGCAAAGTCTGCTGGGTGGAGAACTGCAGGATGGCCGCCGGCAGCGCCTGACTCCGGAAGCTCAGATCGCGCTACGCGATCAGGTCGCGCGCTTTGAGCGCCAGCAGCAACGGCGGGCATGACCGCAGACCTGCCGCCTGCACTGGCCTTGCGGGCACAACAGTTGCGGCAACAACTGGCCGAGTGTGCCTATCAATACTATGTCCTGGATGACCCCAGCCTCAGTGACGCAGCTTATGATGCCTTGTATCGTGAGCTGCAAATGCTCGAAACGCAGTATCCTGCGCTGATTCAGCCCGATTCTCCGACCCGACGGGTGGGGGGTACTCCGCTGGCGGCATTTGCCGAAGTCCGCCACCCCGTGCCGATGCTGTCGCTGGATAATGCCTTTAGCGCGGCAGAAGTCCTGGCGTTCGACCGCCGGGTCTGCGAGCGTCTGGAGCAGGTAGTGCCGGGCTATGTGTGCGAACCCAAAATTGACGGCCTGGCCATCAGCTTGCGCTATGAGCAGGGCCAGTTCGTCCAGGCGGCAACCCGGGGGGACGGCACGCGCGGTGAAGATGTCACGGCCAACGTCCGGACCCTGCGCAGTTTGCCACTGCGCTTGCGGGGCGCAGCCTTGCCGACCCGGCTGGAAGTACGGGGCGAAGTATATCTGCCCGAGGCCGGCTTTGCCCAGCTGAATGCCAGACTGGCTGCCAGTGGCGCCAAGACATTTGCCAATCCACGTAATGCGGCTGCCGGCAGCTTGCGGCAGCTGGATGTCACCGTGGCTGCCACCCGGCCCCTGGCGCTGTTTGGCTACGGTATTGCCCAACTGGAAGGCCAGGACTGGCCGCCGACCCAGACGGCCGTGCTGGCGCAACTACGCGCCTGGGGAATACCCGTCAATCCGCTGATCCGGACCGTGCCGGACATTCAGGGCTGTCTGGCCTATTTTGCCTGGCTGACCGAACAGCGCACCCGGTTACCCTACGCCATTGACGGCGTGGTTTATAAAGTGGATACCCTGACCTTGCAAGCGCGCCTGGGCTTTGCCAGCCGCGCCCCACGCTGGGCCATCGCCCACAAATTCCCCGCCGAAGAAGCTCTGACGCGGGTGCAGGCCATTGAAGTGCAGGTCGGACGTACGGGGGCGCTCACCCCCGTGGCAGTGCTGGAACCTGTCAGCGTGGGAGGCGTGACCGTCACCCACGCGACTTTGCATAATGCGGCCGAAGTGCAGCGTAAGGATGTCCGGGTTGGGGATACCGTGGTCGTACGGCGGGCGGGCGATGTGATTCCCGAAGTGGTGCGTAGTTTAACCTTGCAGCGCCTGCCTGATGCCCTGCCCTTCACCCTGCCGACCCACTGCCCGGCGTGTGGCTCTGCGGTGGTGCAGGAACCTGGCGAAATCGTGGCCCGCTGTAGCGGTGGCCTGTATTGCCCGGCCCAACGCAAGGAGCAGATCCGCCATTATGCGGCCCGGCGGGCGCTGGATATTCAGGGGCTGGGCGACAAGCTGATCGAACAATTGGTGGATACGGGCCTGGTGGCGACTGTGGCGGACCTCTATCACCTGACCGAAGCCCAACTGGCTGGCCTGGAACGCATGGGCAAAACCTCGGCTGGCAAATTGCTGGCCCAGATCGCGGCCAGCCAGCACCCGCCGCTGGCGCGCTTTCTCTATGCGTTGGGAATTCGGGAAGTGGGCGAAGTGACAGCGCTGGCCCTCGCGCAGCACCTGGGTACGCTGGCAGCGGTACAACAGGCATCAGCAGCGCAATTGCAGGCCATCCCCGACATCGGCCCGGTCGTCGCCGCCCATGTGGAGGCTTTCTTTGCCCAGCCGCACAATCAGGCAGTCCTGGCCCGCCTCCAGGCAGCCGGCGTCCAGCCTGTCGCCGCCCATCCTGGACAACCCGTCACCCATAGCCATCCGCTGGCGGGCAGGACGGTGGTGTTGACCGGCACCTTGCAGCGCCTGACCCGTGACCAGGCCAAGGCCGGGCTGCTGGCCTTGGGGGCCAAGGTCAGCAGCAGCGTCAGTGCCAAAACCGCCTATGTCGTGGTCGGTGCAGAGGCGGGACGCAAGCAGGCCCAAGCCGAAGCCTTGGGCATTCCGTGCGTGAGTGAAACAGAATTGTTGCAGTGGCTGGGGCAGACACATGATGGCACGTTATTGGCTGATTAGCTTATTTTGCTGGGCCTGGGCATTTCCGGTGACTGCCACAACCTGGGAAAGCAAGGTAGCCCCCAGCTTGCTGCGCCAACGCAGCCAGACCCTGGACATGCTGGTGATTCTGGAAGCACAGGCTGATTTGCGCCAGGCCAAGACCCTGCGCACCGCCGTGGATCGACGCAGTGCGATGGTGGCAGCCTTGCAGGCCGAAGCCACAGCCACGCAAGCCCCGCTGCGGGCCTGGCTGGAGGCGCAGGGGGCTACCGTCCAGCCATTCTGGATTGTCAACATGCTACGGGTACAGGGCAGTGCGGATTTGCTGGTGCAACTGGCACAACGTGCGGAGGTAGGCCGGATTGAACCCAACCCGGTCAGCCCGTTCCCGGCGCCCCATGATGGCGGGCCAGGCGCGGGGGATATCACCGCCGTGCAACCCAACCTGACAGCCATCCATGCGCCAGATGTCTGGGCCTTGGGATATACCGGCCAGAATGTGGTCATCGGTGGGGCCGATACCGGCTATCAGTGGACCCACCCGGCCCTGCAAGGCCGCTACCGGGGCTGGAATGGAGCGAGTGCCAGCCACAGCTACCACTGGCACGATGCCATCCACAGCGGCGGAGGCAGTTGCGGCCCCAATGCCACCCAGCCCTGTGATGATGGCAGCCACGGCACGCACACGATGGGCATCATGCTGGGGGTGACGGCCACGGACAACATCGGCGTGGCACCGGGGGCACGCTGGATCGGTTGTCGCAACATGGACGGTGGTAACGGCACGCCCAGCACCTACGCCGAATGTTTCCAGTGGTTCCTGGCTCCCACCAACAGCGCCAACCAGAATCCCAACCCGGCCCTGGCCCCGCACGTCATCAGCAATTCCTGGGTCTGCACCAGCGGCGAGGGGTGCAGTGATGTGCAGGTATTACGCCAAGTGGTCGAAACCGTACGCAATGCCGGGATTTTTGTCGTCGCGGCCGCAGGCAATGATGGCGGCAGTTGCGCTTCCATCAACAAGCCCCCAGCGATTTATGCCGCCAGCTTCACCGTCGGCGCCAGCGATAACAACAGCACCATCGCCAGCTTCAGCAGTCGGGGACTGGTGACGGTGGACGGCAGCAACCGGCAAAAACCGGATGTCGTGGCGCCGGGGTTGAGCATTTATTCCACGGTGCCCAACGGCTATGGCATTCAATCCGGCACCAGCATGGCCGCCCCGCATGTGGCCGGGGTCGTGGCCTTGCTGATTTCCGCCGATCCCAGTCTGGCGGGTGATGTGGCTGCGCTGGAAAGCCTGTTGCGCAGTTCTGCGCTGGCACGCACCACCACGGAAAACTGCGGGGGCGTACCCGGCACCCAGATTCCCAACCCGACCTATGGTTACGGTCGGGTGGACGCCTTGGCCGCCGTGCAGGCCGCCCTGGCGCGGCAGGTGATCTTCAGCGACGGCTTTGCAAGCGGCGACTTGAACGCCTGGAGTGGCGCGGTTCCTTAGCCCCGGCGCAGATAACGCTGGGTGAAAGCCACCCCGAACAGACCCAGGGCCAGCGCCAGACCCGCCAAGGCCACCGGGCTGAGCGTCGGGACAGCCGCCACACTGAGTTCATTTGATGAGAAATTGAAGTTACAGGTCAGCGGTGCAGCATTATTGCCGCTGGCGACCAGCACGATGGTGGAACCTGCCGGAGCAGCAAAGCTGAAGGGCTGGGTTGCGGAGGAGCCGACATCGCCCAGATAGTTGGCCGACTGATTGTTGGGGTCATAACTGCCCAGATAGGCGCTCAAGTGGGCGGCGGTGGCACAATCATTGCCCGTGCCAGGGTTGGGGTCAAAATTGACCGTAATGCAGGTATTGAGGTTATTAAAAAAAGTGAAGGTCTGGAAGGCGTGCTGGGTCCCGACATTGAAAATGCCTGGATAGGCCTTGGCCGGGGCACAGGTGCTGGCAATAGCATCACGGAAAATGCGTCCGTCCTGGGTAGCCTCGGTACCAACAAAGCTGGCGGTGACACTGATGGCGGTGGGACCCAGCGGATCCAGGGCCTGGGGGACAACGTTGACATTGGCATCGTTGGAAGCCTGGACAGTGCCAGCGGCCAGCAGGGCAGCCAGGACCAGGGTCGCTTTGGAATTTGACATGTAAACCTCGTAGTTGGGGTTGAGAAGCGTGTGCCAAGCGTACCACGCCTGGCTCCGCCCATGATCCTAACAAACTTGTCGCCTGTTTGTGTAGTTTTTTATCTACGAACATCGCCTGTTGTCTGGAGCGCCAACGCTACTCGCTTCTGGTTCGGGCTTCAGGCTATAGTGGCGGTTTTTTCAAGCGAGGCAATATGAATACGGAAGAACTCAAAAAGCAGGCCGCCCTGGCTGCCCTGGAATTTATCGAAGCCGGGAGCATCATCGGTGTGGGTACTGGCTCAACCGTAAACCACTTCATTGATGCATTGGCCAAAGTCAAACACAAGATTGAGGGCGCGGTTTCCAGTTCCGTTGCTTCGACCCAGCGACTCAAGGTCTACGGCATTCCGGTGCTGGAACTTAATGATACCGGCGATCTGAATTTGTATGTGGATGGCGCGGATGAAGCCACGGAACACCTGCACCTGATCAAGGGCGGCGGCGGCGCCCTGACCCGGGAAAAAATCGTCGCCGGCGCCAGCAAACAGTTTGTGTGCATCGCGGATGAGGCCAAGCTGGTCCGACGCTTGGGCAAGTTTCCCCTGCCCCTGGAAGTGATTCCGATGGCGCGCAGCTTTGTGGCGCGGGAACTGGTCAAGCGTGGAGGCGCTCCGGTCTGGCGCGAAGGCTTTACGACGGATAACGGCAACGTCATCCTCGATATTCACCATCTGGATATCCCGGACCCCGTACAGATGGAGCAGCACCTGAATGCCATTCCCGGCGTGGTGACGGTGGGATTATTTGCGCTGCGCCCGGCCAACGTGCTGTTGCTGGGAACCCTGAACGGCGTAAGACGCCTGGATTAGCGCCCAATAAAAACGGGGCGTTTCCGCCCCGCTGGTGTCAAGCTGAAAGGTGCCGGGCTACGACTTAGAAGTCGTGGCGCACACCGACCAGAAGCACGTCGTCATCACGCGAGTTGACATCGGCATCGGTGTCACGGTAACCGACATAGACCATGGTCCGCTTGGACAGGTCATAACGGCCACCCAGCGCGAAGTAGTCGGCATCGGTATCGGGCACATCGGAGTCAAACTGGCCGAGGTTGGCGGCGAGCAGCAGGTTGCCCACTTTGTAGCCGATGGTGCCGAACCAGAATTCGCCTTCGTTGCCGCCGAAGCCGGCACGGTTGATTTCAACTTCTTCGTATTGCAGGCCGGCGGTCAGGGCACCGAACTTGATCTGGCCACCCAGCTTCCAGTTGGTGTCGTCTTCGCTATCGTCGCTGTTGGTGGCGAGGTAGACGTTGAACGCCTTGGTATCGTACTTCAGACCCAGCATGTAGTCGCCATCAGCGCCATTGTCGCCACCGGTTTCGTCGGGGCTGTACTGGATGGCCGCCGTGAAGCCGTTCAGGTCAGGGGTCTTGTACTGGATGGAGTTGCGGAAGAAGCCGCTGTGGCCGAAGGTACCGATGGACTGACCACCCTTGCCGCGTGCTTCCATGCCCGTTTCGTTGAACGGGTCAATGTTGTAACTCTTGTAAACGCCGTTATGGCTGCCCAGCGAGACTGCGCCGAAGCCGCCTTTCAGGCCCACTTCGCCGTTACGGGCGCTCAGCGCGTCGCCGTCAGCCGGATCAAACGCATATTCGAACACGCCGTAAGCGGTCAGACCGCCACCCAGCTTCTCGTCAAACCAGAAGCCGATACGGCTGGCGCCCTGATCGTCGTCCAGCGTCACACCGGCGACGTCTTCATCAGCCAGTTCTGCGTAGATGCGACCGTAGATTTTGGCGTCCGCCCACACGAGGGACGGTGCAGCAAGCGCCGCAGCGATTGCTAGAGCAAGTGCCTTATTTTTCATCATTCTCTCCCGTTAATTGTCTGGATGGTGAACCCAACTACCAGCGTTAGTTTAGCGAGTTAGATTTTTTTTGCAACAGTTTTTGCATTAAAAACCACAAATGGATCGAATGTGGTATCTGACCAACAAATAACTGCCTGTTTGCAAGGTCTGACCGGGATGGGTCGGCCTGATACAACAGGAGTTCTTGTCTGGATTTTGCCACAACTAGCCCGCTGTAGGTAGTCTTCGGGCTGCACATTTAACCGAAGTTGGGTTAAAGTAACAAGCAACCCTGTGTAAACCTGCCCATCCTGCCGGAGTTCCCATGTCTGATTTTCAAATTGCTCCTTCGATTTTGTCGGCCAATTTCGCCAGGCTTGGCGAGGAAGTGGATAACGTCCTTGCTGCCGGAGCGGACATCGTGCATTTTGACGTGATGGATAACCATTATGTCCCCAACCTCACCATCGGCCCGCTGGTCTGCGAAGCGCTGCGCAAACATGGCGTGACCGCACCCATTGACGTGCATCTGATGGTCAAGCCGGTGGATCGCATCATCCCCGATTTTGCCAAGGCCGGGGCAACCTATATCACCTTTCACCCGGAAGCCTCCGAACACATAGACCGGACCCTGGGCTTGATCAAGGATAGCGGCTGCAAATGTGGTCTGGTATTCAACCCGGCAACCCCGCTGGATGTGCTGGAGTGGGTGCTGCCCAAGCTCGACATGGTGCTGCTCATGTCGGTAAACCCCGGCTTTGGCGGCCAGAAATTCATTCCCTACGTGCTGGACAAGGCCCGTAAGGTGCGCCAGATGATTGCCGCCGGGGGTTACACGTGTCGGCTGGAAATTGACGGCGGGGTCGGACCGGGCAACATCCGGGAAGTGGCCGCCGCCGGGGTGGATACCTTTGTGGCCGGTTCGGCCATTTTTGGCGCCGGTAAGGCCGAAGACCCCCACCGCTATGATACGGTGGTTCGGGCGATGCGGGCCGAACTGGCCAAAGTGGGCGGTTAGCCATGCCGCGTTTCCAGCCCCGGATGGTGTTGTTCGACCTGGACGGCACCCTGATCGATAGCGTGCCGGATCTGGCCTACTGCGTGGATGCCATGATGCAGATCCTGGGGTTGCCGCTGCGGGGCGAGGCTGCGGTGCGCAACTGGGTGGGCAATGGCGTTGAACGTCTGGTCGAGCGGGCCCTGACCAACGACCTGCACGGCATACCTGACCCGGATCTGTTCGCTCAGGCATTGCCGGTGTTCAAGCAATTGTATGCAGAGAACACTTCGGGGCGTTCCTTCCTCTATCCGGGGGTCAGGGAAGGACTGGCCTATGTGCAAAGTCTGGGACTGCCGATGGGCTGCGTGACCAACAAGGCTGCGCAGTTCACTGTACCGCTGCTGCGGGATCTGGGCGTGCTGGACGCTTTTGCCACGGTCATCAGCGGCGACACCCTGCCGGTGAAAAAACCCGACCCCGGCCCGCTGTTTTATGCCGCTGGCTGGTTTCACTGCGCGCCCCAGCAGGCATTGCTCATCGGCGATTCCCAGTCCGACATCAAGGCAGCCCGGGCGGCGGGCTTCAGGATCATCTGCATGAGTTACGGCTACAACCATGGCGAGGACATCCGCAGCGGTCATCCCGATGCAGTGATCGACTCGATGGCCGAGCTGCCGGGCTTGCTGGGATAGGTGCCCGCATGCCCCAACTGAGCCTGGCCGAATTCGAGGCGCTGGCAGCCCAGGGTTACACCCGCATCCCGTTGCTGCGCACCCTGGTGGCTGATTTGGAAACCCCGCTGAGTGCGTATCTCAAACTCACCACCGATGCACCGTACAGCTATCTGCTGGAATCCGTCCAGGGCGGGGAGGTCTGGGGGCGCTACTCCCTGATCGGCCTGCCGTGCAGTGAACGCATTGAGGTACGCGGCAACCAGTTGCAGCACTGGCAGGGTGACCAGTGCAGCGCCTACACCGTGACGGATCCACTCGCCTGGCTGACCGAGTTTCACCAGAATCGGCGCTGTGCGCCCTGTGCGGGCCTGCCGCGTTTCTGCGGCGGGCTGGTGGGCTATTTCGGCTACGATACGGTGCGTTATGTCGAGCCAGGCAAGCTGGGGGCTGTCAATCTGCCTGACCCGCTGAATAATCCGGACATTCTGCTGTTGGTATCGGATGCCGTGGTGATATTTGACAATCTGCGCGGCAGCCTCATGCTGGTCTTGCAGGTAGACCCGCGCCAGCCCCATGCCTACATCCAGGCAGTCGCCCGGCTGGACTTGCTGACGGCCCAGCTTCAGGCCGGGGTATTGCCGCCCGCAGCTCAGATCCGGCCCTTTGCCCATCCGGGTTCGGTGCAGCCGAATTTCAGCCAGGCCGATTTCGAAGCGGCGGTGGCCCGAATTCAGGCGTACATCGCTGCCGGGGATGTGATGCAGGTCGTGCTGGCCCAGCGGATGCAGACCCCCTATGCCGGATCGCCGCTGCAACTCTACCGTGCCCTGCGGCGCCTGAACCCGTCGCCTTACCTCTACTACTTCAATTTGGCCGCGTTCCATATCGTGGGATCTTCTCCGGAAATCCTGACGCGCGTCGAGGACGGGCGGGTGACGGTGCGGCCCATCGCCGGAACCCGGCCCCGTGGCGCAACCCCTGCCGCCGATGCGGCGCTGGCCGAGGAGCTGCTGGCCGATCCCAAGGAACGGGCGGAGCATCTGATGCTCATCGATCTGGGCCGCAACGATGTCGGGCGGGTGGCAGAACCTGGGTCGGTGCAGGTGACGGAACAAATGATCATCGAGCGCTATTCCCATGTCATGCACATTGTGTCCAATGTCATGGGCCGCCTGCGTCCGGGGCTGAACGCGATGGATGTCCTGCGGGCCACCTTTCCGGCTGGCACCCTCAGCGGTGCCCCCAAGGTGCGGGCCATGCAGATCATTGCGGAACTGGAGCCTATCAAACGCGGCATTTACGGCGGTGCTGTGGGTTACTGGTCCTGGTCGGGCAATCTGGATACTGCGATTGCGATTCGGACCGCCGTGATTCAGGATGACACGCTCCATCTGCAAGCCGGTGCAGGCGTGGTGGCTGATTCCATACCCGCAGCGGAATGGCAGGAAACCCTGAACAAGGGGCAGGCCGTATTTCGGGCCGCCCAGCAGGCCGCCCAAGGACTGGAAAGCTGAACATGCTGGCGCAGGCGGAGGTCATCAGGCACTTGAGCCGGATCATGCCGGCAGAGGCCATCTTGACTGATCCGGAAGATACCCGGCCCTTTGAAAGCGACGGCCTGAGCGCCTACCGCCAGACACCTTGGGTCGTGGTGCTGCCGGAGACCGAAGCCCAGGTTGTGGCCATTCTCAAGTTCTGCCATGCTCACCGAATCGCCGTGGTGGCCCGAGGTGCGGGCACCGGATTGGCAGCCAGCGCCTTGCCGATCGCAGGTGCTGTGCTGCTGGTGCTGGCCCGGTTGAACCAAATTCTGGAACTGGACCCGCAAGCCCGGCTGGCCCGCGTGCAACCGGGGGTGCGCAATCTGGCACTTTCTGAAGCCGCAGCCCCCCATGGCCTGTATTATGCCCCTGACCCCTCCTCACAAATCGCCTGCTCGCTGGGCGGCAATGTGGCAGAAAATTCCGGCGGGGTGCACTGTCTGAAATACGGCCTGACCGTGCATAACGTCCTAGGCTTGCGCGCCTGGACCCTGGCCGGTGAGCAGCTGGCGCTGGGCGGTCCGGTGCTGGATAGCCCCGGTTACGATCTGCTGGCCCTGCTCCATGGCTCTGAGGGCATGTTGGCCGTCATTACCGAAATCACGGTCAAGTTGCTGCCCAAGCCGGAACGCGCCCAAGTGGTGCTGGCAGCGTTTGATGACGTGGCAACAGCGGGCGCGGCTGTCGGTGCAATCCTGGCCGCCGGGATTGTACCTGCCGGACTGGAAATGATGGACAGTCTGGCCTTGCAGGCTGCGGAGCGTTATATCCACGCCGGTTATCCCGATTGTGCGGCCCTGTTGCTGTGCGAGGTGGATGGCAATAACGCCGAGGTTTCCGAGCATACCGTGGCAGTGCGGGAAATTCTGCTCAGTTGCGGAGCCCGTGAAGTCCGTACCGCCTGTGATGAGGCCGAGCGGCTGCGTTTCTGGGCCGGGCGCAAAGCTGCCTTTCCGGCCGTCGGTCGCCTGGCACCTGATTATTACTGCATGGACGGCACCATCCCCCGGGCCCGACTCCCGGAAGTGCTGACCCAGATCGCAGCCTGGAGCGCGGAGTACGGCCTGCCGGTGGCCAATGTGTTTCATGCCGGCGACGGCAATCTGCATCCGCTCATCCTGTACGACGCCAATCGGCCTGGGGAACTGGCACAGGTTGAAGCCTTTGGCGCCCAAATTCTGACCTTGTGCGTGGCGGTTGGGGGTACCGTGACGGGCGAACATGGCGTGGGCGTGGAAAAACTGGGGCCGATGTGTACTCAGTTCAATAATGCCGAGTTAGCGTTATTCCACCAGCTGAAAGCGGCCTTTGATCCGGATAATCTGCTCAATCCCGGCAAGGCCATTCCCAGTCTGCACCGCTGTGCCGAATGGGGGGCCCTGCACGTTCATCACGGCCAGCTACCCCACCCGGAACTACCGAGGTTCTGATGGATAGCTGCATCGCTGCATGGCAGGACCAGATTCGTCAGGCCGCTGTTCAGCGGCAAACCCTGAAGTTACAGGGCAGTGGCAGCAAGCAATTTTGTAGCCCCCCCGGTTCCGGCCTCCTGCTGGATACCCGCGCCCATGCCGGAATCGTGGATTATCAACCTCGGGAGCTGGTGGTAACAGCGCGGGCCGGAACGTCACTGGCCCTGCTGGAACGTGAATTGACCGCCCAAGGTCAACAACTGCCCTTTGAACCACCCCATTTCGGTCCTGATGCCACCCTGGGTGGCTGTATCGCAGCCGGGCTTGCCGGCCCGGCCCGGCCTTACACCGGCAGCGTGCGGGATTATGTCCTGGGGGTGCGTTTGCTGGATGGTCAGGCGCAGCACCTGAGATTTGGCGGCACCGTGATGAAAAATGTCGCGGGTTACGATGTCTCCCGGCTCCTGACGGGCAGTTGGGGCAGTCTGGGCCTGCTGACCGAAATTTCCCTGAAGGTATTACCACAACCGGCGGTGCAAGTGACTCAGACCTGGGCCTGTACTCAGGCGGAGGCCCTGAACCGCATGAATCACCTGGCCAGGCAACCCTGGCCCATCACGGCGACCAGCTGGCAGGCCGGACAGTTACGGGTGCGGCTGGCGGGCAGTCGTACTGCCGTGGCAGCGGCTCAACAGCAATTGGGTGGGGAAACGGACCCTGACACGGTATTCTGGTCGGCTTTGCGCGAGCAGCGCCCCACATTTTTTACCCAACCGTTGTGGCGTCTGAGCGTCAAATCTACCGCCCCCGTATGTCCGCTGGGCGATTGCTGGCTGGAATGGGGCGGTGCGCTGCGCTGGCTGGCAACGGAGGCTTCTGGCACCGAGATCGGAGCCTGGGCCAGACAACAGGGCGGAACGGCATTACCCTGGCGCCAGCCCGCTGCCGCAAGGGTTGCGTTACCGGCCTTGCCTGCGACCCATACAGCCCTGCAGGCCCGGATCAAGGCCGTGTTTGACCCGGCAGGTGTTTTCAGCCCGTACCCTGCTTGACGCCTGCCCGGTTTGAGGCCAGACTGGGTCATCATGGGCTTGAAGATTCGATGAGGGGGAAATCATGCGTCAATCAAACCTGAATGCGACCCGGCGTCAGTTGCTCGCAGGCGGAGTCGGTGCTGCGCTGTTGCTGCCGACCACGGCCTGGGCGGCGCGCAAGAAAAAATCCGTCGTACGCGAATTGGCCTTTGAGCACCTGCACACCGGGGAAAAACTCCGGCGGGTCTACTGGGTGGATGGCCGCTATGTCCCGGAAGCCTTGTCCGACATCAATTACCTGCTGCGCGATTTCCGCACCGGGGAACGTGTGACCATGGATGTCGGCCTGCTGGACCTGCTTACTGATCTGCGTCGGTATCTGGAAACCAGAAAACCCCTGGAAATCATTTCGGCCTATCGTTCTCCACAAACCAATGCCCAGCTGGCCGAGGAAAGCGGTGCTGTGGCCAAACGCAGCCTGCACATGGAGGGCAAGGCCATCGACATCCGCATTCCCGGTCAGCGGCTGGATATGATCCGCAAGGTGGGTCTGGCCATGGAACGGGGCGGGGTTGGCTATTATCCCGGTGCCTTCGTCCATCTGGACGTGGGCCGGGTGCGTTGGTGGTAGCAGCGTCTGCTAGTTGGCCACCTGCTTGCGCAGGCTCTCAAATTGCCGCACCCAGGGCTTGCGCTGTTGTAACGCCGCACCGAGCTTGCTCAGGGCCTGAGTGGCTGCCGCCTTGCTGGGGTAGCTACCGCTGAGCAGGGCATAAACCGGCTTCTGGTCACTGCCCAGCTTGACGATTACCGTGTTTTTCAGCTTGTGGTCACTGGCAAATTGCTGGGCCCGTGCCAGGCTGGATTCGCTGGCGATCTGCACGGTGTAATGGCCCGCAGGCTGTTTACGCAGCCAGCTCTGGCCAGGACCCTCCGCAGCCTTGGCCACCTCAGGTTTGGGCCGCGCCTTGGGTGTGGGCTGACTGGCTTTGGGCTGGGCGTTACGTGCAGGTTCGGCCTGGGGCTTGGCCGCTGCGGCTGGGGGCGCCAGCTGGGCCAGCGCGGTTTTGGCATGGGGGTCGTTTTGGGCCGCTGCCCGTTCGTACCAATGGCGGGCCTGAGCCAAATCCGGACTGCCGGTAGCCAACCCTTGCTGATACAGGCTGGCCAGATTGTACTGCGCCGGCGCATAGCCCTGTTCTGCTGCCTGAGTCCACCAATATTCCGCCTGCCCGGCATCCTGACTCACGCCTTGGGCTTCCAGATAGGCCAGGCCCAGATTAAACTGCGCCTTGGCAAATTGCTGCCCGGCAGCCTTTTTCCACCAGTGTACGGCTGCTGCCGGGTCTTTGGGCACACCACGCCCGGTGCTATGCAGCACCCCCAGGTTATATTGCGCATACACATGGCCCTGCAGAGCTGCCCGCCAGTACCATTTCGCACCGTTGAAACAGTCCGGTGCCACACCCAGACCCTCACATAACAATACCCCCAGGAAAAACTGTGCTTCCGGGTCTTCTTGCTGGGCCAAGGGTTGAAACAGGGCATACGCCTGGTCGTAGCGTTTTTCCTGATAGGCCGCTCGTGCGGTCATCAGCGCATCGCCTGCCGGGGCTGCAAAGGCGCCGCTCCAGGTCAGCAACAGGATGGCAACCCCGTGGCTAGGCTTCAGGCGCGGCCTGAATGTCAATGCTGAAATGCCCCAGGTACTGATCCCGCGCCTCCAGCACGCCCAGCAGAAAAGGTGCCAGGGGCGGGCTGAACAAGGCGGGGCGCTCAATGCCTTCCATCCAGCCGTAGAGGGCCTGGCGCAACTGGTCAATATGGTGAACATAATGGTGTAAATCATAAAGAATATTCTGGTATTCGCTCCGGGTGGGCGTCATGCCGAGGGTGGCAAACAGCGCGGCCAGGGCCGCAAACAGCGGCAGCGCGGACTCGTCCAGACCAAATTCATGCGGCTGATAGGGAATGGCCGCATGGGAAATGCGCCCGACCCAGACCCGGAAACTGTGCTTCTGCAACGAATGGTACAAGGGTTCTTCGGAGAGTAAAAACAGCAGCAGGTGTTTGGGGTTGGCCACAAAAGTCGTGCCTGGATAGGACCACAGGGCCGTCTTGAGAAATTCGTAGAGCCGAATGTGCTGGCGGAAGTGGGCAGCCTGTAGCTGATCCAGAATCAGCACGGTGTGTTCGCCCTCACTGTAAGCACATGCCTCGCTGACCATACGGTCGAGCGGATCGATGACCGGCAGCTCGCCGGGCGCCTCCGGGTCAGGTGGCGGGGCTGGCGGGGGCTCTACATGTTGGGTGAAGTCATAATACAGCACATAGGGTACCGCCAGCGCCTTGCCCAAGGCAGTGGCAAAGGCGGTCTTGCGGCGCCCGGAATCGCCACTGACATTCAGACAGCGCAGGGTTGAGGTCGGATGGGCCAGCCAGCAACGCACCGCAAAGGCGTAATCATCGTTGGATTCAAAGCCGTGTATGGCCATCTGCTCGCGCAGCTGTTGCAGGGTATTATTGAGCACGGATCATGAAGTTCAAGGTCAGATAGGGCGGCAGATTGTTGTGGGCCTTGCCCTCGCCCACCGCATTGGTCTGGCTTTCCAGCTCCTTGGCATTTTTATTATTGCCTTCGGCAAACCGGTCGTAGACATAACCCGCATATTGACTACGCCAATAGCTATGGCTGTGTGGCGGCAGATGTTCGATTTTCAGGACTACGGCCTTTTCGCCCCCCGGATGGTGTAAGGGGCGAAAATCAGGATCATCCGGATGCAGGCCGACGATGACTCGCCCGCGCAGGTCGGGGATGACAAATTGTGGTAGCTGGCGGTCCGAGGCCAGCACTGCATGCAAGGCCGGATAATCAGCCTGACTCAGCACCTGGCCCATGCAGGGCAGCCAGCCGTCCGGGAGGGTATGCCCGGCATAGGCCACAATGCTGCCTATCGGCCAGGGATTGGGCGGGGCCATCTGGGGCGGCTGGGCCGCCAGTTCGGTCTGCAAGGCTGCCAGCCGCTGGGCCAGATCCTGCTCCTGCAGGGCCAGCGCCTGCTGAGCCTGCTGCTCCCGCTGTTGCGCCTGGTGCAGCTGGTAGAGCAAGGCACCCTGCGCCACGACCAGTCCCAGCAAGAGCAGGATCAGACTGAGCAGGTGCGTGGATTTGAGTGCCATGGCGCTACTGAATCACAACCCGGGTGCCCACGCCGATGCTTTGACCCAGCGCACGAATCTGCGGATTGGTCAGAGCCACGCAGCCCTTGGTCCAGTTGTAGCGCTTATGCACCTTCAGACTGGCTCCGCCCAGACCATGAATGCCGATCTGGCCGCCCAGCGGCGTATCTTGGGGCGGAACATCGCCACGTCGATGCGCATCCAGAATTTTCTGGTAAGTGGTACGGTCTATCTTGCCCGCCTGGAGTGCGCGCTCGGCATGCTCCGGCAGGGGGAAATTCAGGCCAAAAAAGAGCAAGAACGGGCTGTTATGATTGATGCGGGTGATTTGGAATTCGCCCAGCGGCGTTTTGCCGTCCCCCTTGCGGCGGTCCTTGCCGACTCCGCCCCGCCCCAGGGCCACGGCTTCAAAGCGCCGATGCAACTGATTGCCGTGCATGACATCCAGGGTCTGTTCCCGGGTGTCGATCTTGACCCAGACCTCGGTCTCGGCACTCCAGGCCAATCCCGCCAGCCAGAATCCCAGGATCAGCACCCAACTTTGCAGCTTATAATGCGTGGCAGCCCGGAATGGCCGGGTAAACATGCTCATGAACAACCTCTGGAATACAGGAACAAACAATGGCCAGGACTCCGTCCAAGATGATCGCGCTGGGTAGTCCGGCGCCTGATTTTACCCTACCGGATACCGTTAGCGGCAAGCCGGTGGCACTGGCAGATTTTGCCCAGGCCCCGGCACTGCTGGTGATGTTTATCTGCAATCACTGCCCCTATGTCAAACACATTGCCCCGGCCCTGGCCGCCCTGGGCCGGGATTATCAGCCCCGTGGCCTGGCCATCGTGGCCATCAGTGCCAATGATGCGGCCCATTATCCCGACGACAGCCCGGAACTGATGCGGGCCAACGCCCTGACGCTGGGCTACAGCTTCCCTTATCTGTACGACGCCACGCAAACCGTCGCACTGGCCTATCAGGCAGTTTGTACCCCGGATTTTTTCCTCTACGATGCCCAGCGACGCCTGGTCTATCGTGGTCAGTTTGACGCCAGCCGACCCGGCAGCGCCATTCCAGTTACGGGGGCCGACTTGCGTGCAGCCTGCGATGCCGTGCTGCATGGTCGGCCCATCAGTACGGATCAGCAGCCCAGTCTGGGCTGCAACATCAAGTGGCTGGCCGGAAATACCCCGACATGAACAGCGCCAGAATGGCCCTGATGCTGGGCGCCGGGAGTGGTCTGCTGGGTGTGCTGCTGGGCGCATTCGGCGCCCATGCCCTGCGCCAGGTCCTGAGCGCGCCGATGCTGGCGGTTTACCACACTGCGGTCAGTTATCAGTTTTACCATGCCTTGGCCCTGGTACTCTGCGGACTGCTCGCTTTAGTACGCCCGGAAAGTCAGTGGGGCGGGCCGATTGGCGCATTTGCCCTCGGCAGCGTGCTGTTTTGTGGCAGTCTGTATCTGCTGGTGCTGACGGGCGTCAAACAATGGGGCATGGTCACGCCCCTGGGTGGCATCAGCTTTGCTGTGGGTTGGGCTTGGTTGGCGTGGCAAGCGGCCCGCCTCTGACCCTGCCGCTGTGGGCTACGCCTGGAACCCTGGCTGCTGCGGCGGCGCTGGCACTGCGGTTCCAGTTGCCGCTCCGGCCCGCGCAAGCCGATGAGCCTTGGCACCTGGCGCTGACAACAGACGGCCTGCTCCTGCACACGCCGACCAGCCGCCAGCCCTGGCGGGTGGATTTCGGCGCGGCAGCCCTGCATTATCGGCGTCAGCAGCCGGGGTTTGGCGAAGCCCTGGCCAAGGCTGTAGGGGTGGACAGCCGGCACAAGCCGCAGGTGCTGGATGTGACGGCGGGCTGGGGTCGGGACGGCTTTTTGCTGGCCCATTGGGGCTGTCAGGTCAGCCTGTGGGAATGCCACCCCGTCGTAGCCGCCTTGCTGGAAGATGGCCTGCAGCGTGCCCAAACCACTCCCGACCTGGCTGCCGCCCGGCGCATCCAGTTTCATTATGGGGATGGTCTGACCCATCTGATTCAGACGCCAACCTGCTGGGACGTGATTTACCTGGACCCGATGTTCCCCCCCCGTCCCAAGAGCGCTCTGGTCAGGCAGGAACTACAACATTTACAACAACTGGTTGGCAATCAGACAGTTGAACCGCTCTGGCATCTGGCCTGTCAGCGTGCCCAACGTGTGGTGGTCAAACGTCCGACCTGGGCGCCGCCCTTGCCTACCGCGCCCAATTTCACCGTGGGCCAGGGCGCTGTGCGTTTTGAAGTTTTTCTGGGTACTGCCTAGGCTGCCAAGGTATTGCGCAAGTTATGCAGCGCGGCCTGTTCCAGTTGGCGGACCCGCTCGGCCGAAATGCCCCACTCTGCCGCCAACTCCTGCAAGGTCGCCTTGGGTTCAACCAGCCAGCGGCGTTCCAGAATCTGTTGCGAACGGGCATCCAAGGTGGTCAGGGCCTGACGCAGTTGTTGCTCCTGTTGCCGTTGTTCATCCACCAGAACCTGCTGCATCGGGTCTGCGTTCGGGTCCGCCAGATAATCGGCAGGGGCCAGGGCACCGGCTTCGGCAGTGTCCTCATCCAATTCCGGATCAAAGGCCAGATCGGGATAACGCAGGCGCTGGGCCATTTCGCGCACCGTGGACGCTGGCACCGCAAACTGCTCAGCCAGCTGGGCGGTTTCAGGCGCACTCAGCCAGCCGACATGCCGGGTAGCCTGACGCAGTTTGAAAAACAGCTTGCGCTGCGCCTTGGTGGTGGCGATTTTGACGATCCGCCAGTTCCGCAGGATAAACTCATGCACCTCAGCCTTGACCCAGTGCAGGGCAAAGGTCGCCAGCCGGACCCCAAAGCGCGGGTCAAACCGCTTGACGGCTTTCATCAGGCCAATATTGCCCTCCTGAATCAGATCAGCCTGAGGCAGGCCATAGCCACGATATTGCCGGGCTACCTGCACCGGCAACCGCAACTGACTCATCACCAGTTGTCGGGCAGCATCCAAGTCAGCCTGATCCCACCAGCGCCGGGCCAGTTGTTGTTCGGCCGTGGCACTGAGCACCGGAATCTGGGCCACTTGAGCCAGATAATGCTCCAGGCTGGACAAATCACCTGAAAAACTGAGCGATTGCGTGACAGGCATCGGAAAGATTCTCCTCTATAAGACCTCAACGAGGCTATTTTAGCACTCTGGCTGTGAGAGTGCTAAGCGGCGCTAAAGTTCCCAAGCCCAACGCCATTGCGGAAATTGCCCAGCGTCTGGCTGTTTTTGCTAGAGTGCGGGCTTCGCACCCATGTTCAAAGCAAAACACCATGACTGAACCAACCATCGTCCAGCGCGAACCTTATGAGCAGGAACTCCAGCCCGGCACCTATTGGTGGTGTGCCTGCGGGCGTTCGCAAAACCAGCCGTTTTGTGACGGCTCACATCAGGGCACCGGCATGGAGCCGGTTAGTTTCACGATTAATAAACCCAGTACCGTCTGGTTGTGCGGTTGCAAGCACACCCGACACCCGCCGTTTTGCGATGGCGCCCACAACCAGTTGCCCTGAACTGCCTGTCGGCAGGGGCGCAACGCGCCGAGGCTCAGCTCCCGGCGCGTGCTGAACGCGGGTGCTGACCCAGATAGGCCAGCGCTGCTGCCCAGTCCCAATGAAGGTGGGGTGTCTGGGCCATACGCTGGCGCCAGCGATGCGCCACCCGCAATACCCCCAGACCTACGTGGTCCTGCTGATAAGTCAGGCTGCCTGCCCGGCGCCGGTAATAAAGCGTGGTAACGGGTAGCGGGCATTTCTGTACCCCGGCGGCATAGGCACGTAACAGCCAGTCGGCATCTTCGCCGCTGCGCAGACCAGGGTCAAACAGACCCACCTGGGTAAATACTGGACGGTGATATAACAATGACCCAAGGTTGATGAACCGGTACGGGGGGTATAGTGCCGGCCCTGGCGCCGTCAGGTCTTCGGTCAGCAGATGAGTTTCCTGGGTCAGACCGTGCGCCAGGGCCGCCGTGGGGGTGGCCCGCAAGCCGGCATAAAGCTGTGCCAAGGCCGTCGGTGGCCAAAGATCATCCACATCCAGCATTGCCAGATAATCGCCCCGAGCACGCTGTATCCCGGCATTGCGGGCAGCGGCAACGCCCTGCCGGACTTGCCGATGTACGGTGACACCCGCAGCAGCCGCCACTGCGGCGCTGGCATCGGTGGAACCGTCATCAATGACGATAATTTCCGCAGGCGTCCAGGTCTGCGCCCGAATACTGGCCAAGGCTATCGGCAGGAGCGCTACGCCATTGTGGACGGGCAGGATCACGCTCAGACTGGGCAGATTCATAGTAAGGTCTGTAACAGCGGCGGAATCTGGCGGATATCGGGACTCAGCCACAGGGTATGGCAGGATACGGCACGCACCACGTGTGCCAGACCCTGCAAGGTAGCCTGTCCGGCACCCGGTACTTGCAACAGGCTGCTGGGAGCCAAACTGCGTAGGGCCTGGAGGGCGCTACAGGGTTGCAGCCGGGATTGTCCAAGTCCAGGGGTGATTTGGGGTAAGACTATAGCCCGCAGTGGCGCCATATCCAGCAACTGGGCTGCGCATTCAGGATAGAGCCAGTAGATCAATTTACCGTCCGGCCGCTCGGTGCGGGTGGGCGGCAGGCGGGAAAAGCGCGCGGCTTCCGCCGGGGTTTTCAGCTTGGCCGTATTGTAGAGACTGGCGACCTGGGGCGTGGGTCCCCCCCGCGTTAAACAGTAATCGTCTCCCAGATAACCCCACCCGGCTTCCAGACAGGCCAGGACACTGGTGGATTTGCCACTCCCGCCGGGGCCACAGAGCAACACCGCACCTTGGGCATCACCGACCGCACCGGCATGAGACCAGAACCAGCCTCGGGTTTGCAGGGCCCGACTAAGCAGGCCCCGTAGGGGCGAGCCCTGTTCATAATGCGGCAACGCCATCGGATCAGCGACCCAAAAATAGCCCTGCTGGGCCTGGGTGGCAAACAGGCTCAGGGTGTGGCTACCCCGATCAAAAGCTGCCCACACGGCGGCGTCGCTCAAAACGCCGCGCGGGTCAATGGACGGTTCATGTTGCCAACTGTCCGGGTTCACCGGGCATTCCGGCCCTGGTACCTGGCTGGCAGCGCTTTCCCACAAATACAGGGTAACATCGGGCTGGCCTTCGACGGTCATCTGCCGATGGCGCAGGGCCGCTTCGATGACCGTGGCATAAGTACGCCCTGCGCTGCACAAGCGGATGCGTACGCCGCCTGGACAATAGTCCTGGACATGCTCACCCAACCGTGCAGCGGCCTGGGCATAGCGGGCCTGAGCAGAATCCCAGAGCGCCGCTCCAGTGGTATCTGGGATCACGCCGAATGGTCGGGGCGTTTGGGCCAGCCGGCAGCATCCACTTCATGTACCGGGTCCAGCAACAGCAAAGCTTCCATGTCGGTGTAAGTCTCGATCCGGGGTGGGCTGTACGCTTCGGGCTGGGGCGCAGGCAAGGACGGTGACGCAAGGGGGGGCAGGCCGGGTTTCAGTAATTCGGCCTGCTGGAGAGCCTGCAGGAAATCTGCCGCCACTACAGCCAATTCTGTCGGGGTAGGTGCTGCGGCCAGGGTCTGCAAACGCTGCGCCAATTGAGCTTCGGTGGCGCCGTGCAACAACTCGGCCCACAGCCAGGCGGCCGTGGGGTTAAGACTATGGTAAGCGCCACGGCGCAGGTGGATTACCACCACTTCACCATCAATCAGTTCGTGGGCGGTTTGCGCCGTGTCAACACAAAAAGCAGTTGCGGCCAGATTCATGCAGGACAGCCCGGACCAGGAGTCCGCAATCCTAGCACAACTGCAAATACGGCGCATTTACCCCAAACCGCTTGGGGCACAGATCAGCTGATGGCGATCCGCCGGGGTTTAAGCTGCTCGCGCTTGGGCAGGGTAATTTCCAGCACCCCATTGACTGCCTTGGCATTGATCCGTTCAGCGTCAGCGGTATCGGGCAAGCTGAACCGCCGATAGAAGCTCCCCCGCACGCGCTCGACGCGCTTATAACCATTCTGCTCGGCCTCGGACTCGATATTGCGTTCGCCTTTGAAGGTCAGCACACCGTTTTCCATCGTGATTTCGATATCCTGAGGTGCCACGCCGGGCACGTCGGCGTAGATGACGAAACGGTCTGGCTGTTCCTGAATGTCCACGGCCGGTACCCAGCGACTGGTGGCCACGGCGCTTTCCTCGTCGCGGGCGGGTACGTTGCGGGCCAGTTCTTGCTGAAGCTGGCGCGCCATGTTGAACAGGTCGTAACTGATCATGATAAACCTCCATCAAACCGGACTCGGGATTGAGTCGCTACGGCAAGGTAGATGGGGGCGCTTGTCAGGATTTCAAGCCCACCCGGCTCAAGCCGGGTGGTATCGGGTGCGGAAGCTCACCCGCGATTCTTGATCATCATCACCTGGATGACCGTCACGGCGATATTTTCCGGGATTTCTAGCACTTGCTGCATTTCGCTCAGCAGATTCTTTTCTTCTTCCTCCACACTGCCATCGGCCAGGGCAATGTCCACCGCACAGGCAAACGCCGTCTCGCGCATTTCCCGCGAGAGCGCGTCCTTGGCCAGCTTGACCAGGGCGCTAGGCCCCTGACGCTTGGCAATGGTCAACAACTTGTCAAACATGTTGGAAAATTGCTGGCCGCTAAAACCCTGGAACATCTGCATCCGGCGCAGATAGGAGATGATGCCCTCGATTTCGCTCTGCGAGATGTGGCCATCAGCCGCCGCAACGGCCAGTGCTACGCCGAGAAAGGCCTCGGGCAGGGTGAACTGGGCCGCAGAAGCGGAAGTGTTTTCTTTGCCAAAAACTTTATCAAACAAGCCCATGTGTGCTACTCCAAGTGTGGGAAGGCGAGAAGGTCGGGTATTCCTGCATCAATTGCGAGGCAAGGGTATTCTAGCCTAAACCGTAAGCCACGGGGTCAACACCGCCAACAAAGATGCCAAGCCATCCTGCTTCAGGGCCGAAAAGCACTGCACACTCGCTGGCAGCAGGGCCAGTTGGGCCTCAGTCTGGTGTAGGCGGTGCAACGCCTGCATCCGGCTCAGCTTGTCGGCCTTGTTGAGCAAAATATGCCAAGGCCGCTGGGTAGCCGTCAGTAAGGCCAGGAATTCCTGGTCTGCCGACGCCAACGGTTGGCGAATATCCATCACCCAGATTACGCCGCGCAGGGCTTGTCGGTGATATAGATATTCGGCCAACTGGCGCCGCCAGTGTTCCCGTGCAGCCGGGGACGTCTGAGCGTAACCATATCCGGGTGCATCAATCAGGCGGCGCTGGGCATCCAGGGCAAACACATTGAGCTGCTGGGTACGCCCCGGCGTCTTGCTGACCCGCGCCAATTTGCGCTGTCCGGTCAGCGCATTCAGGACGCTGGACTTGCCGACGTTGGAGCGTCCAATCCACAGCACCTCGCAGCCCGTGTCCGCCGGCAATTGGGTCAACTGGGCAGCGCCCAGAACAAAATGCGCCTGACGTAAACTGTGCGCGAGATTCAGATTGGTTTCAGCGGCCATGCGGTAGATTGCCCCCTGAGGTGGAAATCTGTTATTTTACCGCCGCTCATTCCAATCCACACCACGAGGTTGTCAATATTATGTCTACGCGCCTGATTATTGCCACTGCCCTGGCTTTTGCCCTCCCTGCTGCCCACGCTGCGGGCGATGCTGCTGCAGGCAAGGCCAAAGCTGCCGTTTGTGCCGGTTGCCACGGCCAAAACGGCATTAGCGCCGTACCGACCTACCCCAATCTGGCAGGCCAGAAGGAAGCCTATCTGGCCCAGGCCATCAAGGATTACAAGGGCGGCGTGCGCAACGGCCCCCAGGCCGCTACCATGAAGCCGATGGTTGCCAATCTCAGCGATGAAGATATCGCCAATCTGGCCGCCTACTTCGCCAGCTTGAAGTAAATCCGGACCCGTGCCGGGGCACGTTCCCCGGCACGCCTGTTTTTCCAACCCAGGTTCACGTGTGATGTACTATCGTATTCTTCTCGCCTGCGCTGCCCTGAGTGCAGCTCCCTTGCTTCAGGCCGCCCCAACGGAAACGGCAGGCAAAGCCAATCTGGAAGCAGGCAAGACCAAAGCCGCAGAAGTCTGTGCCGCCTGTCATGGCGCCGATGGCAACAGTGCCAATCCGGCCTGGCCCAGGCTCGCCGGACAACATGCCGGGTATCTGGCCAAGCAGCTTGCGGATTTCAAACCCGATGCCCAAGGTGTGGCGCCACGGCCCAATCCCGTCATGGCCGGGATCGTTGCAGGATTGAGCGCTGAGGATATCACCAACGTTTCCGCCTATTTTGCCAGCCTGCCCCGGCAACGTAGCCTGGCAGAGCCTGCACTGGTCGCCCTGGGAGAAAAGATTTATCGTGCCGGTAATAAGGACACTGGGGTACCGGCCTGCATGGCCTGTCACGGTCCCAATGGAAGCGGCAACCCCGCCGCCCACTTCCCCGCCGTCAGTGGCCAGCATGCCGCGTACACGGAAGCCACGCTGAAGGAATTTCGGGCCGGAACGCGGGTCAATGATCCCAACAAGATGATGCGCGGGGCTACTCATCGGCTGACCGACGCCGAATTGCAGGCGGTTGCTTCCTACATGGCC
>CAYNNN010000036.1:0-29004 GCA_964398665.1 uncultured Gammaproteobacteria bacterium
GACTTAAAATCCCTCGGTGGTGACACCGTGCCAGTTCGATTCTGGCTGCCCGCAGGCTAACCCTTCCAGCGCAGCCGATGTTTTTGCGACTCCTCGTGCCATTGTTCATCGTCGTCGTGCAGATAAATTTCCGTAGTCCGGGCGTCCGCGTGTCGGGCAAGTTTTTGCACCAGGCGGCGATCAATGCCGCTGTCCAGCTTTTCCGTGATGCTGGTATGTCGACCCCAATGGGCTGAAGCGGCCCGTAATTTTTCAGCCTTATGCGGCTGGGTGGCTTCCAGTTGGGCCGCCGCCTGGGTAAACAGGCTTTTGAGAATCTGATTCAAGCGCCGGGCCGTAATCCCACGCTGACCGTCCAGGGTGAGCAGCAGCGGGGTGGTGTCACGGTAATGGGGCAAAGGGCTCAAGCCCAAATTGCTGCGATAACGCCTGAGCGCCAACAGCATATCTTCAGCCACCGGCACCCGGGCAGCCTTTTGGCCTTTGCCCAGCACATACCACCACCACCGACCCCGAACTTCCCGAAAGCTGTTCATGGTGTGGGTTTGCAGTTCGGAGGCGCGCGGGGCCAGCATCAGCAAAAGGGCCAGAATGAAACGGGCACGCTCATAATGAGCTTGGGCTTCTGGTGTATCTTTGGGCCAGGCTTCAACGGTTTCCATGACGGCTTGCCACATTTCTGCATCCAGAAAGCGTTCAACCTTGAGGCCCAGCAATTCACCTTGCACTTTTTTACGCCGCTGGCGAATCAGCCCCAGCGGATTGCCCGCCAGATAGCCCGCATCGACCAGGTAGCTCAGGAGCGAATTGAGTGCAGCCAAGGCGGTGATTTTGGCATTTTCACCTAAAGGCCCGACAAAGGGTTTCCAATCGGGGGCTTGGCGTGGACGCCGGGGGCCGCACCAGAAAGCAGCGGGTTCAGGCTGCGCCAAAAAGCTCAAGTAGGCTTCAAAATCCTGACGATTGAGGCTGGACAGTGCTTTTTGCCGCGCATGCAGCGCCCAGAGCAGCAAGCGCTCGCATTCCCGCTGATAAATGCGGTGCGTGCCGGGCGAAGCCTGATATTCACGCAAAAAGGCCGCGATAGCTTCCAGATCATTACTCGCTTGAATTTGAAGTTTGGCCGAGGTCGCCCGGTTGCTACCTTGGCTGCCGTCTTTGTAGACGTCTTGTGGCAGTGGGAGCCGTTCCAGCGGCAAGAGGGTCGCTTCGGTCTGAGGCTGAGCGTCCAGGGCAAGTTCAGGCATGTTGATTTCTGAAAATAGTCATTTTCAGAAGTCTAATATCAGGTCACCCCGGCGTCAAGTGACCCATAAAAAAGCCCGCCCAGCGCAAACACCAGGTGGGCTTTTTCAGATCAGCAAACAGCCTGTTACTTGCCGGCGATTTCTTTCTGATAGTAATCCATCAGAATCACGGCCACTTCTGGCCGGGTGAATTCTGGCGGCGGCGCGATACCCTTGGAAAGCATTTCACGCACCTTGGTGCCGGACAGCAGGATGAAGTCTTCTTTTTTATGATCGGGAACATCGCGCATCATGACCACGCGATCCAGCTTCTTGGAGTAAGCCGTGTGGTCAGCACGGAAGACCTCAATCTGTAAGGCACCCTGAGGCACTTCGGTGTCAAAGATGGTCTGAGCATCGAAAGCGCCATAATAATCGCCTACACCTGCATGATCCCGGCCAATGATGAAATAATCACAGCCCGAGTTCTGGCGGAACAACGCATGTAGCACAGCCTCACGTGGCCCGGCATACAGCATGTCAAAGCCATAACCCGCGATCATCACGGTATTGGGTTCAAAATACAGCTCTTCCATTTTGCGGATGGCCGCATCGCGCACCGGGGCTGGAATATCACCTGGTTTCAGCTTGCCCAACAGCATGTGAATCAGGACACCATCGGCCTGGACGCCGGCTTTGGCCATCTTGCACAGCTCCTCGTGTGCCCGGTGCATCGGGTTACGGGTCTGGAAGGCTACTGTCTTTTTCCAGCCACGTTCCTGAATTTCATGGCGCAATTCAACCGCAGTCCTGAAGGTGTCCGGGAAATCCTGCTGGAAATAGCTGAAACCCAGCACGGCAATCTTCCCTGAAACCACAATATTCCCCTGCTCCAGGAAAGCAGCCACACCCGGATGCTGGGCATCTTCCGTACGGAATACCTTGGAGATTATCGTATCTTGCTGTTCTTTGCTCAGGACTTCGATGGCCGCCACCGTCTGGATGGCAATGACCGGGTTACCTTCCAGGGTCGGGTCGCGCAACGCAATACGGTTAGCGCCCTGAATGGCACTGGCATCCTGAATCACGTTCAGAATGGGCACCGGCCAGAATAGGCCACTGGCGGTATGCATGGTGGTAGCCACACCCAGGGCATCGGTAACATTCATGAATCCTGTCAGGGGATTGAAATAGCCACCCCCCAGCATGGCAATATTCCCGGCGGTTGCCGAACTCACCACCACACTGGGCAGACTTTCGGCTTCCTTGAGAAGCGTATGCCGCTGCTCAGGGTCGTAAACAAAGAGTGGATTCAGTTCGTCGGAACCATAGGGTTTGATCACAGGGCCAAGCTCCTCATGTTTAGGGTGCCGGGATTATAGGTCAGCCCCCAGCCGCTTAAACCCAATTCTTTCTTGGGCATTGATAATTTTTAATTATGCCATGCGGTTGCATGGGCGCATCTTGCAACAGCCCAGGTGGTATTTTTCATAAAAATCTGCTTATGCTGCCGCCTGACCTCTTCTTCTGGATTGCAACCATGCGCCTGGATACCCCTTCTGTTACTGCCCATGCCCATTATTTGAGCCGTTATGCCAGCTTGCTGGAGTTCAATCACCGCGTGCTGTGTCAGGCGCTGGACCCGGATATTCCTTTGATGGAGCGCCTGAAATTTCTCTGCATTTCCAGCTCGAATCTGGATGAATTCTTTGAAGTGCGCATTGCAGCACTGAAACACGCACTCAGCCTGCCTAACCCACCCAAGATTGACAAGCTGACCCCACAGGAAATTCTGGAACAATTGGCCCCCATCACGCATAGCTTTGTCCGGGAACAATATCGGGTCCTCAATGAAGTCATCCTGCCGGAGCTGGCCAGCCAGAACATCATTTTTCTACGCCGAGCCGAATGGCTGCCTGAAGAAGAAGCCTGGTTACGGCGTTATTTTGTCCAGGAACTCCTGCCCATCCTGACGCCCATTGCACTCGACCCAGCACATCCTTTTCCCCGAATTCTGAACAAGAGCCTGAATTTCATCGTCGCACTCAAAGGCAAGGATGCTTTTGGCCGTGATATCGAACTGGCTATCGTCCAGGCCCCCCGTGCCCTGCCACGCCTAATCCCCATTCCACGCACCCTCTCCGGGCGACCCTGCGGCTATGTGTTTTTGTCTTCAGTGATTCACGCCTTTATTGATGAACTGTTCCCAGGTATGAAAGTGACTGGTTGCTATCAATTTCGGGTCACACGCAACAGTGACTTGTTTGTGGATGAGGAGGAAGCTGAAGACCTGCTCCATGCGCTCCAGGGCGAGTTGCGCACCCGGCATTATGGCGCCAGTGTACGCCTGGAAGTGGTGGAAGATTGCCCGCGTGAACTGATCAATTATCTACTGGATGAGTTTGATCTCAGGGAGAATGACTTATATCTGGTGAACGGTCCGGTCAATCTTGGGCGCTTGTTGGCCATTTACGATCTGGAGCGGCCGGATCTGAAATTTCCGGTATTACAGCCCAGATTGCCAGAACAACTCAAACAGGACTGGTTTGCGCTGATCCGCACACAGGATATTTTGCTGCATCATCCTTATCAGTCCTTCAAGCCGGTTATCGAGCTGCTCCAGCAAGCCGCAGCGGACCCTCAAGTCCTGGCCATCAAGCAAACCCTGTATCGTACAGGTTCAAACTCGCCAATCGTGGAAGCCTTGATGAAGGCAGCCCGGAACGGCAAGGAAGTCAGCGTGGTGGTAGAGCTGCGTGCACGCTTTGACGAAGAAGCCAACATCCAGCTGGCCAACCGTCTCCAGGAGGTCGGCGCACATGTTTCATACGGTGTCGTCGGCTACAAGGCCCATGCCAAAATGTTGCTGATTATGCGCAGGGAAGAAGGCCAGTTACGCCGCTACGTGCATATGAGCACCGGCAATTATCACCCCAGAACAGCTGAGCTATATGAAGATTATGGCTTATTTACCAGCCATCCGGAGCTGGGCGAGGATGTGCATAAGATTTTCCTGCAACTCACAAGTCTGGGAAAAGTTTCAAAGCTACACCGCATCCTACAGGCTCCTTTCAGTCTGCATGGTGAGCTGCTCAAGAAAATTGCACGCGAAATCCAGCAGACCCAGCAAGGAAAAGCTTCAGGAATCTTCATCAAGGTCAATTCGTTGGTTGAGGAAGAGCTGATCAATGCGCTTTATGCGGCATCCCAGGCAGGCGTACGTATCCGGTTGGTAGTCCGGGGTATGTGTTCCTTGCGGCCCAGAGTTGCAGGGCTTTCGGAACAAATTGAAGTGATTTCCATCGTGGGCCGTTTTCTGGAGCACTCACGGGTGTTCCATTTTATCAATGGGGGTCACGACGAAGTGTATCTGGGCAGTGCAGATTGCATGGAACGCAATCTGTTGCATCGGGTGGAAATCTTGTTCCCTATCCTGGATATGCGGCTTAAGGAACGTATCTTGCGGGAACTGGGTTATTACCTGGCCGACAATACGCGGGCCTGGCGCTTGCAGGCAGATGGCTGTTACCAGAAAATTCAGGCACAGCCACCTGAAACAACGAAATTTTGTGTACAGCAGGCCCTATTTGACGGCCCTTAGGGCACTCCGGCCTGAAGCTGGGTTTCCCCACGCATATAAGGTATCAGGGCATCAGGAATCTGGATATTCCCCTGCCCATCCTGGTAATTTTCCAAAATGGCCACCAAAGTGCGGCCTACGGCCAACCCGGAACCATTGAGGGTATGGACCCATTCATTCTTTTTACCTTGGGTGTCCTTATAACGCGCCCCTAGCCTGCGGGCCTGAAAACTTTCAAAATTACTGCAAGAAGAAATCTCGCGATACGCCTGCTGGCCAGGTAGCCAGACTTCCAGGTCGTAGGTTTTGGCAGCAGAAAACCCCATGTCACCGCTACACAACGCCATGACACGGTAGGGTAATGCCAGCTTTTGCAAGATACGTTCGGCATGACTGGTGAGTTCCTCCAGCGCCCGGTAGGACTCCTCAGGCGTCACGATTTGTACCAGTTCAACCTTTTCAAACTGATGTTGGCGAATCATGCCCCGGGTATCTTTGCCATAGGAACCCGCTTCACTGCGAAAACAGGGCGTATGAGCCACATACTTCAAGGGTAGGCATTCCTGTGCCAAGAGTGCATCACGTACCAGATTAGTGACGGGTACTTCCGCCGTCGGGATGAGGTGATAGCCGGTTTCACCCTTGAGTGCAAATAGCTCTTCCGCGAACTTGGGTAATTGTCCAGTACCAAACAAACTCTGGGTATTGACCAGATACGGCACGTAGCATTCGGTATAACCATGTTCAGTGGTATGTACATCCAGCATGAACTGAATCAGGGCGCGGTGTAGACGGGCCAAGGCGCCTTGCAATACAACAAAGCGCGTCCCTGTGATTTTGACCGCTGCCGCAAAATCCATCCCGAGTCTGGCGCCCAGATCCACGTGATCCTGAGGCGTGAAATGCGGTGTTGGCACTGTACCGATACGCCGCACCTCGACATTGGCGGCTGCATCACTGCCATCCGGCACTGAAGAATGGGGAATATTCGGCAATTGCGCCAGCAGGCCATCCAGGGCTTGCTGCACGGTAGCCAGTTCCTGCTCCAGGCGGGGCAAGTCCTGGGCAAGTTGGTTAGCCTGTTGAAGCAAGGCAGTACAATCGGATCCCTGACTTTTGGCTTTGCCAATCTGCTTGGCCAGCGCATTGCGCGCGTTCTGCAAGGCCTGGGTTTGGACCTGAAGCTGTTTTCGGGTCTGCTCCAGTTCCAAAAACCGGGCAGGATCAAAGCGCAGGCCCCGCCGGGCCAATTGGGTGACTACTGCCGCCAGGTCACGCCGCAGGGATTTGATATCAAGCATGGTAAACTCAATGCATCAAGAACTATTCGCCCAATACATCCATGTTGGCAGCGGGTTGAAACTGGAACAAGGCTGGTGCCAGCACCGGATTGATCTGAACTTGCTCAAAGCGAAAGACACTTTCCTGATCAAACTGATCGATCAGTGTCATGCTTTGCAGTACACCTTTTTCCAAGGTTAATGTGATTATTTTGAAATTATTTTCCTGATCTTTGGGTGCCAGGGTGAAAATGCGGGCAGTCTCGGCATGTGTGACGCTGCGCACCTGAAAATCCTGCTCCAGATCGGTACCACCGCTGAGCAGCAAGGCAGGTGTCTTGCCCAGGACATCATCCTGGCGCTTCACCGTCACCTGATTGAGATCCGGATCATGCACATATATTTTTTGCCCGTCCCCCACGATGAGTTGCACGTGGGGTTGTGTATATTCCCAACGAAATTTGCCCGGTTTTTGCAGGTAAACGATCCCGGTGGCGGTTTTAAGGGTCTGAGCCTGCTGATAGCTTTGGCGAAATGCCGCCTGGAAGCGCTGGGTCTGAGCCAAAAATTGGCGCAGTGGTTCAAGTTCATCGGCCTGCCCGGCCAGGCTGGGGCGTGGAACCAGCAACAAGGCCAATAACCAGAATCTCAAGATGAGACCGGCAACATCAGATTTCATGGCGTTCAATGATGACTTCCCGCACCCCATTTTGTTGCGGCTTGCCCACCAGCCCTGCCGCCTCCATGGCCTCGACAATACGCGCCGCCCGATTGTAACCAATACGCAACCGCCGCTGCACCCAGGAGGTGGAGGCTTTACGTTCAGCTAGCACAATCTTGACTGCTTCGTCGTACAGCGGATCTTTTTCCCCATCACCCGTATCGGCATTGTCGCCACCCTTGGGAGTTTCCTCTTCCTCATCGTCGAGGATCTCGTCAATGTAATCCGGAGTGCCCTGAAGTTTAAGAAATTCAACTACCTGATGAACTTCATGATCCGCCACGAAAGCCCCATGATAGCGGGTTGGGACGCCGCTGCTACCCGGGCCAAGATACAGCATATCCCCCTGCCCTAACAAACTTTCTGCTCCCATCTGATCCAGGATGGTACGCGAATCTATCTTGGACGAAACCTGAAAGGAAATCCGTGCAGGCACATTGGCTTTGATAAGACCGGTCAGAACATCCACCGAAGGGCGCTGGGTCGCCAGAATCAGATGGATCCCGCAGGCACGGGCTTTCTGTGCCAACCGGGCGATCAGTTCCTCAACCTTCTTGCCCACCATCATCATCATGTCCGCCAGTTCGTCAATGATGACCACGATATAGGGAAAACTGCCCAGCGTCGGACGCTCCGCAAACAAGTGCAGGCTTTCTCTGGGAATGGTTGGATCCGGAATGGGCTGACCTGCGGCAAGCGCCGCGTTGATCTTGGCATTGTAACCCACAATATCACGCACTTTTTGCGTAGCCATCAGATGATAGCGACGTTCCATTTCGCCGACACACCAGCGCAGGGCATTGGCTGCCTTGCGCATGTCCGTGACCACAGGTGTCAGCAGATGAGGAATTCCATCATAGATGGAAAGCTCCAGCATCTTGGGATCTATCATGATCATCCGGACCTGATCTGCTGTGGCCTTGTAGAGCAGGCTGATGATCATCGCATTGACAGCCACGGACTTACCGGACCCGGTCGTGCCAGCCACCAGCAGATGAGGCAATTTGGTCAGGTTAATCAGGCTGGGGCGACCACTGACATCCTTACCCAATGCCAGAAGTGTTGGCAAGGGGTTTTCAAGATATTCGCGGGCTTGCAGTATCTCACTCAAACGCACCGATTCGCGGTGCTTGTTGGGCAATTCCAGACCAACAAATGCCTTGCCGGGGATGACTTCCACCACCCGAATGCTGGTGACCGAAAGCGAACGTGCCAGATCTCTGGCCAGCCCGGTGATTTTACTGGCCTTGGTTCCAGGCGCCAGTAATAATTCGAAACGAGTGATGACCGGGCCGGGTTCTGTACCCATGACGTTGACCTTGACACCAAAGTCAGCCAGACGTGCTTCAACCTGGCGCGAAAGCTCCTCCAGCTGGGCTGGGGTATACGCTGCTGTTGCCACCTGTGGCGCTGCGGGATCCAGCAACTGAATCCCTGGTAATCGGCTGCTGAGGCTAAGGGATTGGGTGCTTTCAAACTTCTTTTCAGCGAGTTCAGCAGATGTAACCGTTACCGGTGGCAGGGTGGGTAGCAAAGGTTCCGGCACGCCTACAGGCTCTGGTGGTACAGGCATGGGGGATGTAGCCTGCGATATAGCCTGCGTGGCTGGGACCACGCACGTTTCCGGTGTTGAGGGTATATCCAGCCACTCGTCAATAGTGACCGCTTCCGGGACTGGTTCCGACGGTGGAGTCTCCACCCGTGGCGGTTGACTCAGGTAGACAGGCAGCGCATCCAGATCTTGGGCAGCATCAGGCAACGTAGCACTGAGCGCTGGCAAGGCATCTTCATCTGGCTCAGGACTGAGGAACGTTGGTAGCGCCTGCACGCTGGGCTCGGGCAGAATCCAGGGTTCCAGCTTCAGGCCAGGTTGGCTTGATGCAGGTGGCGGTTCTGGAATCAGGGGCGTGACGACGGGTAAACCGACAGCGCGGGCGTTGAGTTCCGGCTCGGACAACTTGTACGCCTGCCTGGGTGCGGGTATCGGGGACTCTAGCGATCCCTGGCCTGGAGAGGCAGGTTCGGGAGTAAGAATATCTGCCATCTGTTGTGGATGGATCGATCGGGTTACAGAGTTGCGCACGGCGATCAGCTGGTAACCGAATCTTCCGAGTGCAAGGACCAGCTCACCCAGGCTATCCAGGACCCAAAGCACCCAGGTTAATGGATTAAGCGTGTATTTCATGCGATGGCGGCCTGTAGGCAAGGGCGGGTCAGCTTTTGCAGCGGTTTTGGGAACACGAGAAGAGACCTGTCTGACTAGGGAGGTTACCCGGCTGGCTACCGCGCTCAGCAGCGCAGCCACCCAGCCTGGCAAAGAAACCCGCAGCAGCAGGCTGGCACCCAGAATCAGGCTGAGCGCCACGCATATTACTATGTTGGGCTGGCCCAGGTATAGTTCCACCTGTTGCACCAGAAGCAAACCCAAAATCCCGTTTACCGGTGCATCAAGTGGCTGTGTCAGATAAGATGGATACAGCGTGACCCAAAGGCTGTGTCCCATGGTCAGCAGCGCTATCCCCAGGAACTGGAGCAAAATATCCAGCAGGCGCATGCGATCGCGCAATGAGGCCAGAATCAGGACCAGCAGGCCTGTCGGCAGCAGGTAGGCACTGGCACCCAGGAAATGGTATAAGGTGTCGGCGGTCCAGGCTCCCAGCGTGCCTCCGGCATTATGGGGGCGTACGGTAGCCATTCCGGCATGAGACCAAGCGCTGTCGTGGGGTGTATAAGAAGCCAGTGCCAGCATCAGGTAGGCTGCCACGGCCAACAGGCCAAAATAGAACAACTCACGGGTTGCCTGGGCCAGAACCCGGACGAACCGGGCGATGGGATTGACGGTGCAGCGTGTTGCATGTGCCATGGTTACCCTCCATTCGCTCCGGATTATGACATGCCCGCTGGGCAAAGTCAGCGTGTTGTCCAAGCTGTTTTTTAGCGACGGAGTTATAAAAGCAATGCATACCAAACATTCCCGACTGCTGATCCTGGGTTCCGGGCCTGCAGGTTGCACGGCAGCCGTTTATGCGGCGCGGGCCAATCTGGCCCCGGTCATGATTACAGGCCTGGAGCAAGGCGGTCAGTTGATGACAACCACTGACGTGGATAATTGGCCGGGTGACGTTGAGGGTCTGCAAGGTCCGGCCCTCATGGAGCGGATGTTGCACCATGCACAGCGCTTTCACACCGAGGTTGTCCAGGATCATGTCAATGCTGTGGATTTATCGGTACGTCCCTTCAGGCTGACGGGTGATGCCGGACAGTACAGCTGTGATGCGCTGATCATCGCCACTGGGGCTTCGGCCATGTACCTGGGTCTGCCTTCGGAACAGGCCTTTCGGGGCAAGGGTGTGTCAGCCTGTGCAACCTGTGATGGTTTTTTCTATCGCAATCAAAATGTTGCCGTGATAGGCGGCGGCAATACGGCAGTTGAGGAAGCGTTATACCTCAGCAATATCGCCGCTCATGTCACCGTCGTGCATCGGCGCGACAAATTCCGCTCTGAAAAGATCCTGGCAACCAAGCTGGAAGAGAAGGTGGCAACCGGTAAGGTCAGCATCCTCTGGAATACAGTCCTGGATGAAGTATTGGGCGACAAGACCGGCGTAACCGGAATGCGGGTTCGTCATATGCAGACTGGGGTCACTCAGGATCTGACCCTGCAAGGCATCTTCATTGCCATTGGACACAGGCCCAACACGGAACTGTTTGTTGGTCAACTTGAGATGGAGAATGGTTATCTGAAGATCAGTGGTGGTCAGGGGGGGCGGGCAACAGCAACCAGTGTGGCAGGCGTATTTGCAGCGGGTGATGTGGCCGACTCCATTTATCGTCAGGCAATTACTTCGGCGGGCAGTGGTTGTATGGCGGCTCTGGATGCGGAACGTTATCTGGATCATCTGGCCGGGATCCAAGGCGCTCCTGGGCCGTAACCGCTTGACGCAGGTCAGATGCGGTGCGAACCTGAGCAAGCGCAGTACGCCACTGTCGGGCACCTGCCTGCCCTCTGAACAGGCCTTGCAGGTGTCGGGCTGCGGTGCGCGGACTGCCGGGCGCCAATGCCTTGTCCTCCAGATAATGACAGTAGTCTTGTAAGACCGCAGGTAATTCAGGATCTGGCTGGATGCTGCCATAAAAAATCCGATCGGCCGCTGCCAGAAGTGTGGGATTGGCATAGAGGGCACGCCCCAGCATGGCACCGTCCAGATTCCCTTGTTGACATAAGTCCCAGGCCATTTCGAGCGTGGCAATTCCGCCGTTGATACTAATATCCAGGGCAGAAAAATCTTGTTTGAGCCGATATACCTGGTTGTAACACAAGGGAGGCACACACCGGTTCTGCGCCGCACTCAGTCCGGAGAGCCAGGCCTTGCGGGCATGAATGATGAAAGCGTGGCAGCCTGCCCGACTGACCTGGGTGACGAAATGACTTAAATCTTCATAGTGATCACGCTCATCTACGCCCAAACAGGTCTTCACGCTCACAGGGAGATTGCTGGCGGCACGCATGGCTGCCACACAATCCCCTACCCGCTCCGGTTCCAAAAATAGACAGGCACCAAAATGTCCGGCAGTTACTTTATTACTTGGACAGCCGACGTTCAGATTGATGCCGTCATAGCCCCATTCTGCCGCCAGCCGGGCGGCCTGGCCCAGGCAAGTGGGGTCGTCACCGGCCAGTTGCAGGATAACTGGATGTTCTATTGGGTGATAATCCAGCCATCTGGCCGGATGGCGATGGCGTAGCGCTTGCGCCACTACCATTTCAGTGTACAGCACGGTCTGGCGGCTGAGCAGACGATAGAGGAACCGCGCATGCCGGTCGGTACAGTCCAGCATGGGTGCAACGGCAAGGCTAGGCATCAGCTTAATTTTAATGGCGTTTCGTCAGTAAGGCTCAATAATTGGGCCCCAATTTTCAGGGCCGCCTGGACAAAGGGTTCAACATGCCGCCATTGGTTCCCCACTTCAAGGACTTCATCAAATCCTTCCATCAGGGCACGCAGGCGATGGCTGCCCTGCTCTGCCTCGCTGCGGCGGCTTTTTTCTGCACTGATGTACAGCGTGGGTTGGGTCTGGCCTTCGGCAACAAAGGCCATCAGATATTGGTACTGGGTCGGGTCGCTGGTTTCTATCTGACCTAAAAGTACCACTTGAAAATTGCCATACTGATAACGTTGTAACGGCAGCGCGGAACGAATGGACGGTCTTTGCATTACTTTCTCGCTTGCTGCATGACATGCTTCATTTGTGCGACTGCCTGACGCAAACCAGAGAACAGCGCTTGAGCGATGATGGCGTGGCCGATATTCAGCTCTACAATTTCGGGGATCTTGGCAATGCAGGCAGTGTTCTGATAGTGCAGACCATGCCCGGCATGAACTTCAAGCCCTGCCTGGTGGGCATATCGGGCTGCCTGGGCAATACGGGTTAGCTCCGCAGTTAATAAGGTTGTATCGGTTTGTTCGGCAAATTTTCCGGTATGGATCTCGATGGCTTGAACACCCGTTGCCAGGGCAGCATCAATTTGGGCCAGGTTGGCCTCGATAAAAAGTGCGACCCTGATGCCTGCCTGGCTTAAAGCCGCGCAGTAGCCGACCAGGGTGGCTAGGTGCCCTGCAACGTCCAGCCCACCTTCCGTAGTCAGTTCAGCCCGGCGCTCGGGAACCAGACAGCAATAATCGGGCCGGATCGTTTGAGCGATGGCCAGCATTTCCGGAGTTGCTGCCATCTCCAGATTGATTTTGGTCTGGCAGGTTTCTTTCAGGATGCGCAAATCCCGTTCCTGGATGTGACGCCTATCTTCCCGTAGATGTAGTGTGATGGAATCGGCTCCACCCTGCTCTGCTTCGAAGGCAGCCTGGATGGGGTCCGGGTAGCGGGTCATTCGGGCTTGGCGCAAGGTGGCTACATGGTCGATGTTGACGCCCAGCCGCAAGTCAGGTTTGGTTATGTTATTGGGCATGTTGCAGCTTGTTCAGGATGGCCTGGTTCTCGGTCCAGTTTTCCTGGACGCCGACCCACAGGCTGAGGTGAATCTTTTTGCCGATGAGTTTTTCCAGCTTGCGGCGGGCTTCAGTGCCAACTTTCTTGAGCATGTTGCCATTGGCGCCGATCAGGATGCTTTTCTGACTGGGACGTTCAACGTGAATTCTGGCTTCGATTCTGGCCAATTGTGGCGTTTCCTGGAAGCTTTCAATTTCGATGAAAACGGCATGGGGCACCTCGGCGTGAGTGGCACGGAGGATCTCGGCGCGTATGAATTCGGCCGCCAGGAATCGGGTGGATTTATCAGTCAGTTGATCTTCGGGGTAGATAAAGTCCTTTTTGGGTAAATTTCTGATTATGGCTGTTTCCAGATTTTTCAGGTTTTCTCCTGTTTTTGAAGAAAGGGGTATAATATCCGAAAATTTATGGCGCTGTTCCAGCGCAGCCAAAACAGGCAACAACTTGTTCCTGGGTTTAATCAGGTCAACCTTGTTGACTGCCGCACAGACCGGGCCAGAAAATTGGCGGAGCCGCGCCAACACCGCCGCATCATCCGGATGCCAACGTCCCGCTTCCAACACCCAGACAACGACATCTGCCTCAGCCAGCGCCTGTTCAGCCTGCCCATTGATCAGCTGCCCCAAATGCCCTGTTGCCCTGGCACGCAAACCCGGCGTATCTACATAGAGCAACTGGGCCTGCTGGTGGGCGTAGGTACGTATTCCCAGTAGTGCCTGCCGGGTTGTCTGAGGTTGGGGCGAGGTAATGCTCAGGCGCTGCCCTAGCAATTGATTCAACAAGGTTGATTTGCCCGTATTGGGGCGTCCGGCCAGGGCTACGAAACCACAGCGTGGCATGACCGGCTGTTCTGAAACTGTTGTCATCATGGTAATCCCAATTGCGCCAGCGCCAGGCTGGCCGCTTGCTGTTCGGCACTCCGGCGGGTTGGCCCCTGCCCTTGCGTCGTGATCTGGTGCGTATGGAGGGTGATCAGACAAGCCACCGTAAATAACGCACCGCTGGCTTGTAATTGGTAGACCGGCAAAGGCAGGCGCCGCGCCTGCAACCATTCCTGCACCTGAGTCTTGGGATCTTTTGCAAGCTGTACCTCCCGCAGGCGGGGCGCCATGAGCTGGCGAATGATCGCATTGACCACCGGCCAACCGCCATCAAGATATACCGCAGCCAAGACCGCCTCCAGTGCAGTCGCCAGAATGGCCGGCTTTTCAGCGCCTCCGGTGCGCTGTTCGCCGGCACCCAGCTCCAGACACTCCCCCAGTTCCAGCTGTCGTGCCAGCCATACCAACGCATCACGGTTCACCAGCGCTGCACGCCGCCGGGTCAGTTCCCCTTCTGCGGCTTCGGGAAAAACTGCATACAGCCACTCGGCCACCACCGCACCCAGCACGGCATCACCCAAAAACTCCAGACGCTCATTGTGGGGCTGGGCGCAGCTACTATGCCGCAAGGCCTGACGCAGCAACGCCGGATCACTAAAGGCGTAACCCAGACGTTGCTGGAGCGCAAGCTCCCTGGTCACGAACAGCTAGTTGGCCACAATGACCACTTCGTGTTTGAATGAGCCGATGACATCCAGATTGCTCATGACATTATTGCGGTATTCATATTCGATGCTGACCGTCAGCTTGCCATCCTTTTTTTCAATTTCAAACTGATCCGGCTTGATATGATCCACATAGCCAATCTTCATCCGACGATGAATCAAGGTCTGAATTTCCTTTGGAGTCTTCTGGGTAATCAAGGGTTCCTGTTTCAAGTCCTGCAGCAAGCTGCTGACCTTCCAGTCATCCAGATACAGCGGCAAGACCTTCAGGGTGATGAGCGTAAAAAAGGCGATGATCCCGAAAATGATCATCAACCCGATGAATGTGATGCCTTGCTGGTTGTTTTTCATAAATCACCTTTCGATCAAGATTGAAGTGCCGACGCTGGCCTATCGCACCCAGCGCCCAATTCTGCCAAAGTCAATGCCGCCATTATAGTTCATCCAAATCATGAAAGCCTTGCCAATCAGGTTGGCTTCGGGTACCAGGCCCCAACAACGACTGTCATTACTATTGTCCCGATTATCGCCCATCATGAAATAATGGCCTTCAGGGATGACAATCTCTCCTCGGGCCAGCACTCCGCAGCCCGGGGGAAAATCAGGCCGCTCAGGGACGACCAGGATCTGGTGTTCAATGGCCAGCTTTTCCAGCGCCAGCGCGTAGGGTGCCAGACGGCCATCCGGATCAGTGCCCGTGTAACCGCCCAGTGCCACCTGACCTACTTTCTGACCATTGAGATAAACATGTTTGCCAAAATAAGCCACCCGGTCACCAGGAACACCGATGACCCGCTTGATGTACGCTGTATTCACTTCGAGCGGATAGCGAAAGACCACCACATCCCCCTGTCTGGGCTTTTCCATCGGATACATCAAGGTATTCAGAACCGGCAGCCGCAACCCATAGGCAAATTTGTTTACCAGGATGAAATCTCCTACCAACAGGGTAGGCATCATGGATCCCGAGGGAATACGGAACGGCTCCACGACGAAGGAACGTAGCACCAGAACGATGAGCAGCACCGGGAACAGCGCATGGGCATATTCCACGGCAACCGAGGGTCTGGATTCCGGCTGGCCAGCAGTCCCGGCCCCCCGCGTCCGCCAACGATTCCACAGCAGGATCAACCCGGAAATCAGGGTGCCCAAGACCAGAATCAGGGATAAATCCAAATATTGCAAAAGGCTGTTCATAATACCCATCAAGAATCTTTATTAATACGCAATACCGCAAGAAAGGCTTCCTGAGGAATTTCCACGGCACCGACCTGCTTCATGCGCTTCTTGCCGGCCTTCTGTTTTTCCAGCAGTTTGCGTTTGCGGCTGATATCACCGCCATAGCACTTGGCCAACACATTCTTGCGCAACTGCTTGACGGTGGAACGTGCGATGATCTGATTGCCGATGGCCACCTGAATGGCGACATCAAACATCTGCCTCGGAATTATTTCCTTGAGTTTTTCAACCAGATCCCGGCCTCTGGACTGGCTACGATCCCGATGTACGATGGCTGAAAGTGCATCAACCCGGTCACCGTTGATCAGCACGTCAAGCTTGACCAGGGCCGCTGCACGAAACTCCTTGAGTTGATAGTCAAATGAAGCATAGCCCCGACTGACGGACTTCAGATGATCAAAAAAATCCAGCACAATTTCGGTCATCGGCAATTCGTAATGTACCGATACCTGTCCCCCCAGATATAACAGCTTGGTCTGAATGCCCCGCTTGTCAACGCACAGGGTCATCACCGCGCCCAGATATTTTTCCGGAACCAGAAGGTGGGCTTCGACCACAGGTTCCCGGATTTCTTCGATAAGTCCGGGGTCCGGCAACCGGGCGGGGTTATCCACCTGCACGATCTGGCCACCCTTGAGCAGGACTTCGTAGATCACCGTTGGCGCGGTACTGATCAGGTCCAGATCATATTCCCGCTCCAGACGTTCCTGCACAATTTCCATATGCAGCATGCCCAGAAAGCCGCAGCGAAACCCAAAACCCAGGGCCTGCGAAGTTTCTGGTTCAAAATTCAAAGCTGCATCATTAAGTTGCAGCTTACGCAAGGCATCCCGAAAGGCCTCGTAATCTTCAGAATTGACCGGGTACAATCCCGCAAACACCCGAGGCTGAATCTGCTTGAAACCTGGCAGGGGCTGAGCAGTTGGAGCCAGCGCATCCGTCAGGGTGTCGCCCACGGGTGCGCCATTGATTTCCTTGATACCCGCAATGACAAAGCCCACCTCGCCCGCAGCCAGCTGGCTGCGCGTCTGGCGTTTGGGGGTGAATACACCCAATTCCTCCACCTGGAAGTGACGCCCACTGGACATGACCAGAATTTTTTGCTTGGGCTTCAGGGTCCCCTGCACAACCCGCACCAGCGAAATGACGCCCACATAATTATCAAACCAGGAATCAATGATGAGCGCCTGCAAGGGCGCAGCCGGATCACCTTTGGGCGGCGGAATGGTCACCAGCAACTGTTCCAGCAAAGCCTCCACGCCCTGCCCGGTCTTGGCACTGATTTGCAGGGCATCTGTAGCTTCAATGCCGATAATGTCCTCGATCTCCTGACAAACCCGATCGGGTTCTGCGGAGGGAAGATCAATCTTGTTCAGGACCGGTACGACTTCCAGACCTTGATCCAGGGCAGTGTAGCAGTTGGCCACGCTCTGGGCCTCCACCCCCTGGGCCGCATCCACCACCAGAAGCGCCCCCTCGCAGGCCGCCAGTGAACGTGAGACTTCGTAGGAAAAATCCACATGGCCGGGTGTATCAATCATGTTCAGCAAATAGTGCTGACCATCCCGGGCACGATAGCTGAGTGCCACGCTCTGGGCCTTGATGGTAATTCCACGCTCGCGTTCAAGGTCCATCGAGTCCAGCACCTGGTTGGCCATTTCCCGGTTGCTCAGCCCGCCGCAGATTTCGATGAATCGGTCTGCCAGGGTGGATTTACCATGATCAATATGGGCAATGATGGAGAAATTCCGGATGTAGCGGCTATCCATTGAGTCAGGTTACTTTAGTTTGAGGGCCAGAAAGAGCGGATTACCCTGGCGCTGCACCAGCACAGCCACCGTGGTCCTGGCTCCGATGTCCGCCACGATGCGCTGAAAGCTGGCCATATCGGTCACGGGCTTTTGGTCCAGCATCAGGAGAATATCGTCCTTGAGCATGCCGGCCTGAGCCGCCACGCCGCCTGGCTGCACTGCTTCCACCCGCAAGCCTTCTGCCCCCGCCGGAGCCAGGCGCAGCCCCAGCGGCCAGGCTTCAGGCTGCTGGCCCGCTTTGGCTTTCAGATCCTGCAAGGCGGGCAACTGTTCCACCTTCAGCCGCAAGGCCACTGGCTGGCGGTCACGCCACACGGTCAGCGCCGTCTCTTCACCCACCGGCAGGGCTGCTACCAGCGGCGGCAGGGTTGTGGCATTGGCCACCGGCTGCCCCCCCAGGGTCACGATCACATCCCCGACCCGGATACCGGCCTGCGCTGCCGGACTACCAGGCAATACCTTGGCAACCAGGGCGCCTTCGGGTCTTTCCAGGCCGAAGGACTCCAGCAGCTCCGGGGTCAGGTTCTGCACCAGCACCCCGAGCCAGCCCCGGCTGACCTTACCCTGCTGGCGGAGCTGCCGCACCACATCCACCGTCAAATCGGCGGGCACCGCAAATGAGAGGCCCATATAACCCCGACTACGGGTATAGATCTGGGAATTGACTCCTACGACTTCGCCTTGCAGATTGAACAGCGGCCCACCGGAGTTTCCTGGATTGATGGCCACATCGGTCTGAATGAAGGGAATGTAGTTCTCGGTCGGCAGGCTGCGTCCCTTGGCACTGACGATTCCGGCAGTCACCGAGTAATCAAACCCGAATGGTGAACCAATGGCCAGAACCCACTCACCGACCTGCAACGTCTGACTGCTGCCAAACCGGGCTGTCGGCAACCCCTGTGCGGGAATTTTGAGCAGCGCAATATCGCTATTCAGATCGGATCCCAGCAACTGAGCCGGAAAAGTCCGTCCATCCTGGAGTTCGACCTTGATTTCGTCAGCCCCGTCCACGACATGATGATTGGTGACGATTTCACCCTCCGGGCTGATGATGAATCCGGAACCCGCCTGGGGCGCTGGCGTATGCTCCGGCGGCAGCGTACCTTCGCCCAGAAAACGGCGCAGCAGCTCACTCATGGCTTCATCATCCGGCAATTCGGGCAGCCTGGGTTTTTCGGCAGCAGCCGCTTCCGATTCCGCACCGCCACTGCGGGCCTGCTTGCGCAGGGTCGTCACCTTGACTACAGTCTGCCCCTGTTGAGCCACCAACTGGGTAAAATCAGGCAAGGTCACCGAAGCGCCAGCAGGGATTGCCATGACGAGCCATCCCATGAGCCAGCAAGCTCCCAGGTTCAATTGACGTACTATCCACCTATTCACGGTTCGTCCTCTACAAATTGACTGGCCAAATACTGCACGGTTGCTGCCGGTACCTCACCCACAACAGTCAGATGCTGTTGGCCCAAAGTCCGGCCGTAGGCATGTACCGGCGGGCGGGCTGCCAGCCCCTCCCAGTGCCGAGCCGGCTTCTGCACGGGCTCCAGATAGGCAGACACCCGTGCCAACCCGTCACTCAACAGCCATTGCTCCGCCTGGGGCTGCTGGGCATCGGCCGGATTCATCTGGCGCAGGACCACGGTAAACCCCAGCGGTTCCGGCTGGAGTAACTTCAACCGATACCGCACCGGCTGCGCAGTTGCTTCAGGTTGCGCCTGGGGCTGTGACGCCAGCGGCTCCAGGGTCAGGGCGGTGAACAGCCATTGGGCCAGTACATGACGCTGGGGCCCCAGCAAATCTGCCCGCAGCGGGAAGGCAGTCTGCTGATCCAGCCAGAAGGTCTGGCCATAACGGGCTGCATCTTTGGGCACCAGCCGAAGCACGCGCGCCTCCCGCCCGGCAATGCGTTCCACCGAACCCAGCTCCAGCTGGTAATGACGCTCCACCCTGGGCCAGTCCTGCCCGGTCGCGGATCCCAACAAGGTACGCTGACCGGGACGATCCTGGCTGATATGTGCCCGCGCCAGCCGACAATTGACCTGGCGCTCGGTCAGGGTCACTTCCTGCGTCGTATCACCGTCCAGGGCCTGAAGCTGCTCCGTCAGCTGACCATCGGCCCCGACCTGCTGGGTCAGGCGCACGGTATAAATCTGGGCATCCTGGCGATAGACCAGGACCCCCTCGTAACGGTAGCGCTGACCCACCTGCCCCATACGCTCCAGCCAGGCCAGCGGTGAATCCGGCGTGGCCGCCTGGACGGGCAGCAGGCAGGCCAGCCAGCAGACGCCCAGCCAGGCACCGTACCTAACGTGCGCCACGTCCGTCATAACCCACCAGCGTGACAAAAGGCAACACATTGGGTGTGCCCGGGTTGGCCGCATAGTGTCCGACCAGGTAGCGATCCAGTTGGGCATTCCGCGCCACCTGTGTATCCACAACCGGCTGGACCGCAGGGGGCGGTGCCTGTACCCAGGCATGGGATGCAGGTTGCCTGGAGACCTCCGGGCGCAGGATGATCAGGGCAGTGAGGACTGATGCAGCCAGCGCCAGACCGCCAGCACCCACCCAGGGCCAGACCGGACGCAACAGCCTGGGGGCGGGGAATTTCCGGGCGGCCGGGCGCGGCGGCTCCAGTTGCGCCAGGGTTGTTTGAATGCGCACCAGCAATTGCAGGTCATGGGGGTGATCACGCAAGGCCGCACCGATCAGGTGGTAGCGTTGCCAACGATCCGCCAGTTCCGTATCGGTCAGCAATTGCGCCAGCGCCGGGGCTTGCTCTGCTGCACTCAAGGCATCATCCATCAGCGCCGAGAGCGTATCGGGTTCAAATTTCATGGACGACTCCGCTAGGTCGGTCAATGGTCATGAGCGCACCCCTGGGCACGCCTATTTTTCCAACAGGGGGGCAAGTTGCTGATCGATGGCTTCCCGCGCCCGAAAGATGCGGGAACGCACCGTGCCCACCGGGCAATTCATCACCTGGGCAATTTCGTCATAGCTCATTTCTTCTATCTCACGTAGCAACAGGGCGGTACGCAACTCCAGGGGCAAATTGTCCAGTGTCTGCCGGATGGTCTGCATGACCTGCTCCTTGAGCAGGTGTTGCTCCGGAGTGGCGTAGTCCCTTAGACGGGTCGGCACGTCACGCTGTTCCCCTTCCTCTTCACTTTCGAGGGATTCGGTCACAGGACGCCGCTGCGCACCCAGCAGCTGGTTTTTGGCCGTGTTCACGGCGATGCGGTACAACCAGGTGTAAAAGGCACTCTCACCCCGAAAGGCTGCCAGCGCCTTGTAAGCCCGGATGAAAGTTTCCTGCACCACATCCGCAGCTTCATCCGGGTCTTTGACCAGACGCAGCACCAGGTGTAGAACCCTGGCCTGATACTTGACCACCAAGCGCTCAAAGGCCCGTTGATTGCCTTGCTGAGCCCGACGCACCAGCGCCAGATCAAGGTCGGCATCAGTCATGGCGAATGGAGACCGGCAGCCCGGTCAACACGCAGGGGATAACACTCAAAAGGACAGTCCATCGGAAAATAGCGCGCCATTCTAAGCCAGCTTCGGGGTTATGCCTAGAGCGCGTCATCATGAGATGGCCAGACCATGCCGCAGCAGATGGCGCTGACATACGGGCAGTGAATACGGGCCACCACACCCTAGGCACAGGGGACGCCAGTCCCCCCCAGCCCACAATAACCTTTCGGGTTTTTGGCCAGATATTGCTGGTGATAGCCTTCAGCATGATAAAACGGCGGTGCGGACTGAATTGTCGTGGTAATCAAACCCAGGCCACGGGCAGACAAGGCTTGCTGATAACGCACCCGACTGGCCCTGGCTGCCTGCAACTGTGCGTCATCGTAGGTGTAAATCGCGGAGCGGTATTGAGTTCCCACGTCATTCCCCTGGCGCATGCCCTGGGTCGGATCATGGCTCTCCCAAAACACCTGAAGCAGACGCGCATAAGCCAGCTGTGCCGGATCGAAAGCCACCCAGACCACTTCGGTATGCCCCGTGAGTCCGGAACATACCTCCTGATAGGTCGGGTTGGGGGTATAGCCGCCTGCATAGCCGACTGCGGTCGTATAAACGCCGGGCAATTGCCAGAATTTACGTTCAGCCCCCCAAAAGCAGCCCAAAGCAAACTGAGCCTGGGCGAAACGGGAGTCTTTCGGCAGATGCAAAGGCCGGCCCAAAACTGCATGGACGGGCGGCAGCGGTATGGCCTCGGCCCGGCCGGGCAGGGCCTGAGCAGGTTCAGGTAATTGTAATTTATGTGACAATGCCATGATGAAACTCCACAAATGATGGGTGGGGCCTAGCCCCGACGAGGTTGACGCATTGCCATGCACTCGGCTCGGCCTGCACACTGACCGTTTCCAACCGGGGGGCACTGGCACCTTCCAGCCATCCGGCAACAATACCGGGATCACGGCTCCTTCACCAACAACCGCTAAACTGGCGGGCTTTAAGCGGAGAGTATCATGCGCATTATCGTATTGACCCTGGCTATGGCCCTGAGTATGAACGTGGCGAGCGCGGCCAGTAGCCGCAGCAGTTGGGTGGTGAGCCAGATTTACAGCTACAACCACCCCTGGAAGTCCCAGCTTCCCCAGGAACTGGCCACCAAGATGCAAAAAATGCGGGCCAACGCCTTTGCCTTTTATCGTGGCACCGCCCACCTGTTTTACCAGGACATGCTGAGCTGGCCCGCTTCGGCCTACAGCAACAGCAGCACGAACAAGGTCTGGCTCGAAGGCGACATGCACCTGCAAAATCTGGGCGCTTTCAAGGACGCTGGCGGGGCGACGGTCTTTGATGTCACGGATTTTGATGAGGGTTTCTTTGGACCCTACACCTGGGACCTTCGGCGCATGGCCGTGAGCATCGTGCTGGCCGCCCGGGAATTGGGCCTGGGCAGCAGTGACCAACAAAAACTGGTCGCCGAGATGGTGGACGAGTATCTCGACAAGATGAGCGAATTCAGCGGCAACGACAGCGAAAAAAGTTACAAACTCACCAGCAGCAAGACCAGCGGTGAAGTCAGCGATTTGCTTAGCAAGGCCAACAACAATACCCGCAGCGGCCTGCTGGGCAAATACACCACGCTCAGCAGCGGGCAGCGCAAATTCCTGCGCAACAGCGAGCTACAGAGCGTTAGCAGCAGCACGTACAGCGCCATCGGCGCTGCCATGAGCGGCTACATCAATTCCATTGCCAGCAGCAAGCGTTATCCTGCCAGCCATTACACCGTCCAGGATATTGTGCTCAAGCTGGGTTCCGGTACCGGCAGCCTGGGGCGCTACCGCTATTATGTGCTGGTGCAAGGCCTCAGCAGTGGCAGCAGCGATGATGTCATCCTGGAATTCAAGCAGGAAACCACCAGCGCCGTTGCCATTGCGGCAGGCAGTCTCATGCCGGCAGCCAGCTACGGGAGCCATCAGGGCCAGCGCGTCGCCCTGACGATGAAAGCCATGCTGCTGGATGCCGATGTGTGGGTGGGGCATACGACCGTTGCAGGTCAACCTTATCTGGTGCGGGAAAAATCACCCTACATGGAAGATTTTGATTACACCGAGCTGACCTCATACAGCAAGTTCTTTACGGCAATGGGCTACACAGGCAAGGCCCTGGCCCGGATCCATGCCCTATCCGACAAGGACTATAGCAGCAGCTTCATCAGCACCGGTGTGGACAAAGCAGTAAGCGATGTCACCTCGGGGCAAAAGTCTGCATTCAAAGACGAGATCAGCGCGTTTGCCACCGCCTATGCCGACCAGGTGCAGTTGGACTATCAAAGTTTTGTCAGCGCCTACAACAGCGGCACGACGCTGTATTGAGCCTGATTCCAATCCCAGGTCAATCCTGACGGTGTTAGCTCGCCTTGTCCGGATTGATCGGGGCATGGAATGAGCACTACCAAGCCCTGGCCAAACTTGTGGTGATGAGTTCGCACAACCCGACTGCCCAGCAGCGGGCACTTTGCGGCATAATCGGCCTTTGGCCCCTGGAGATGCGCATGACCCGCACCGTTTACTGCGTCAAGTTACATACCGAGTCCGAAGGTCTGGAACGCCCGCCCTATCCGGGCGCACTGGGGCAACGGGTGTATGAACAGGTTTCCAAAGCCGCCTGGCAGCTTTGGCTCAAGCATCAGACCATGCTGATCAATGAACATCGCCTGTCCCTCGCAGACGCCCGCAGCCGCAAATTACTGGAAGCCGAGCTGGAAAAATTCTTCTTCGGGGCTGGTTCCACGCCCCCTTCCGGTTACATCCCGCCTAGCGCATGACCACGCTGCCAGGGCGCTGGCTACACCGTGTCTGGCAGGCGTATTGGCACCTGTACCTGCACAGCGTACGCCTGAGTCTGCATACCCTGGAGGGGGGGCTGCTGGGCGTTTTGGTGCTGGCCGGATTTGCGGCGGCAGGCTGGTTTTCGACCCCGCCCTGGGCACAGGAAACCCTGCTGGGCGGCGTTCTGTTGGGGCTACCACTGGGTTTTTTCGTCCCTCTAGGCATCCGGTTATGGCTGGCTTATGCGACCACCGCGCCGAAGCGGCTGCTGGCCTTGCCGCTGGGCGGCCTGCTGGGGGCACTGTTCTTGGGGAGCCTGATGGATGTTCCTGAAGCAGCCGGGTTTGGGGGCTGCGTGGGTCTGCTGCTGGGCCTGAGCCACTGGGCGCGCTGGCGGCCTCGCTTGCGTGCTTGATACCCTGCATGTTAGCGTGCTTCAGTCGCAACCACCTTCTGCGTCATGGCCACTCCGGTCTTTAGCCCCTTGCCGCTGGCTGCCGATACGTGCAGCTCCCAACGCAGCGGCCCCTATCCCTGCACCGTGCGCACCTGGGCCAACCGCCCATTGGCGCTGGAACCTGGCGCCACGCATTATGGTTATGTCTGGCAGGGCCAGACCCATCTGCAACGAGACCGCCAAACTTATGCGCTGGATTCCGGCATGTATTTCGCGCTTCCACACGCGGGGAGCCTTGATGGCCCAGGTTCCGGCATCGTCATCAGCCGCTGGGGTGAAACGGCCTTTTTTCATCTGGGTGGCCCAATTGAGCCGCATGGACGCCTGCATTACATTGACGGCTGCACGGATTCGCTGCTGATCCCCCCCGTGGTTTACGGCCAGGCCTGCCTGAACCTGCTCCACATCCCGCCTCATACCCAGCAATCCATGCACACCCACCCCGCCTTGCGGGCCGGGATCATCGTCAGCGGGCACGGGCACTGTATCACCCCCGAAAACACTTACCCATTGGCACCAGGCCAGGTATTCCTGATCCACGCCGACGGGCTGCACTGCTTTCACACCCAGGCCGAGGCCTTGCGCGTGATCGCCTTTCATCCGGAAAGCAATTTTGGCCCCCGACATGAGGATCATCCCATGCTGAACCGCACCTACCGGCCTGTTGCGCCATGAAATGCCCGCAGTGTCAGACCCTGAACAAGGGCGCCAGCCAGGGCAGCCGTTGCAAAAAATGTAGCTATCACTTTGTATTCAGTCCTAAGACTGATCACATGACCGATGGCCGGTTTCAGGGGTTGCTGCAAAAAGTTTCCCGGCAGGGCCGGCTGTACTTCACCGAGGCCCAGCTTTACAGCCTGCTGACGCCGGACGGCCTGCTGACATCCGCTATCGGCATCATCGCCCTGAGCCTGTTTGTGGCGTTCCTCTGCGGGCTGATGCTGGAATTAGCACTATGGCTGTGGTTCCCGCCATTGCTGCTGGGGGTTGGCTATGGGCTGTGGCGCGCCCGGCAGCGGGCCCGGCAGCCCTTGCAGCAGCTACAGAGCAAGGCTCACAATTACCTGAAACGCTGGCAACAGCAGCACGGCCCGCTGGCCCAGCTGATCAGTCAGCCGCGCCTGTTGCAGCCCCCGCCGCAGTGGCAGGAGGCTGACGTTTACGCCTACGGGGTGGAACGCATCCTGATTGTGGAGCGGATGCTGCTGGTGGATTGGCTGGTGCAGAATCAATTTCACATGCAGGCCCATGCCCTGATCATTTCCGAACAGGGTTATCCCGACTATCTGCTGCCACTCGCTCACAAGCTGTTAAATCAGCGCCCGGATTTACCCGTATTTTTACTCCATGATGCCCAGGCTGCGCGCAGCCCCGCCGTACCGATGCGACGCCGGGTAGAAAAATATTTTCCGCTGGGCACGCACCCGGTCACCGACCTGGGCCTGGATGCTGCCACCCTGCAACAACTGCCCAAGCTACGTGCCCTGGTGCAGGCGGCACCTCAGACCGTCATCCCGGTGGATATGCTCCCCTATGCGCAACTGAGCGCCGGGCTGCTCACCGCCCTGGTCAGCGGCGTGGCGCTGGCCAGCGCCCTGGCCAATGCACCCGCCGAAGCTGGCACAGAAAGCGATTTTGGCTGACCCGCAGGCTGGCACAGCCCTTGCCCTGACCGGTCTGACTGCTATCATGGACATTCTCCCCGGTCAGTGGTCCATGAATATGCGCGAACGCACCCAGGTTAAAAAACCGCCGCTCCTGTTTGCCAGCACGCAGGCCATCATTACCCAGATCGAGGCCATTCTCGGCTATCCCTTTCTGGTTTACTGGAACTCGGCCAATGGCTCGGTCTGCGACAATGACGTGCTGGCCCTGTATGACCTGACCCAGAAACTGGGCAAGCAACCCCGGCTGGGCCTGTTCATCAAGTCCGGCGGCGGTGACGTGGAAGCCTCCCTGCGCATCGTCAACCTGCTGCGCGCCTACTTCGACCAGATCATCGCCCTGGTACCGCTGGAATGTGCCTCGTCAGCGACCATGATCGCCCTGGGCGCCGATGAAATCCACATGGGGCCGCTGGCCCATCTGTCCGCCATTGATTCTTCCCTGACCCACGACCTGTCCCCGCTGGATCGCGACAACCGCCGGGTCAGTGTCAGTCAGGACGAGCTGGCACGCATTGTCCGGGTCTGGGAACGTTCGGCCCGGGAGCACCATGCCCTGAATCCCTACAGCGAAATTTTCAAATACATCCACCCGCTGGTCATCGGCGCCATCGACCGTTCCAGCTCGCTCTCCAGCAAGATCTGTCAGGAAATCCTGTCATATCACATTCAGGACCGTGCCGAAGCCGAACGCATCAGCCAGCATCTGAACTCCGGCTACCCGTCCCACAGCTATCCCATCACCCAGCGTGAGGCGGCCCGGATCGGCCTCAAGGTCCAGAGTCTGGACCCACGTCTGAATCAATTGTTACTGCGCCTGAATCCGCTGTACTCGGAAATGGCCCAGCGGGCCGTCACGGATTATGATGAAGCCAACCATCATGATAATGAAATCCTGAACATCCTGGAAACGGCCAGTGTCCAGATTTATTACCAGAATGACAAGGATTGGCACTACCTGAAGGAAGAGCGCCGCTGGCGTACCCTCCATGATGAAAGCTCCTGGCGCCGTATCGAGCAAGTAGGCAACGAGCCGGTGTACAGCCAGATTCATATCCGTTAACCTGCCACGTGAACGAAGAACAACTGCGGGAACGAGTCCGCTGGCTGGAACAGCGCCTGGGCGAGGAACTCGCTGTCCAGCGTCAGATTTACGCCTCCTGGTCATGGCGTCTGACTCACCCGCTACGCGATTTGAAGCGCCTGCGTGGCGCGTTGCGCCGCCGCCTGCTGGCCTTGCTACATCGGCGCCCCGGCCTGACGGCGCTACCGGCAACCCAGCCGGCCGACCTCAAACAGGCCTACCGGCAGCGGCTGCAGGCGGAACTGGCCTGCTGGCTGGCCAGCGGCCAGTATTTAAGTTTCCCCACGCCCGCCCAACCGCAGGTCAGCATCATTCTGGTCTTGTACAACCAGGCTGAACTGACCCTGGCCTGCCTGCGCAGCCTGCTGGGTCTGCAACTGCCCTGCGAACTGCTGATTGTAGATAACGCTTCCAGTGATGCCACCCCGGCCCTGCTGGCCCAGGTTCAGGGCATCCGGTGCTGGTCTCACGCCGAAAATCTGGGGTTCCTGCACGCAGTGAATCAGGTCTGGCCGCACGCCCAGGGTGAATTTGTCCTGCTGCTCAACAACGACACCCAAGTCTTGCCTGGCGCACTGGAGCAACTCGCCGCAACCCTGAGCACACATCCGCAGGCGGGCGGCGTGGGCGGAAAAATCTTGTTGCTGGACGGAACGTTGCAGGAAGCAGGCAGTATTATCTGGCAGGATGGCACTTGCCTGGGCTATGGCCGGGGTCAAGACCCCTGCGCCCCGGAATATCAATTTCGTCGGATGGTCGATTATGTCTCCGGGGCCTTTTTATTGCTGCGCCGGACACTGACCCAACAACTGGGCGTCTTTGACCCCGATTACGCACCGGCCTATTACGAGGAAAGCGATTTATGCCTGCGCCTGCGGACCGCCGGTTATCCCATCCTGTACGAACCCGCCGCTGCCCTGGTGCATTTTGAGTTTGGCAGCAGTACCCGCAGGGGCGAGGCCCTGGCCTTGCAGCAACGCAACCAGAGCCGATTGGTGGCCAAACATGCGGCGATCCTGCATCAGCAACAGTTGCCCCCGGCCCCGCAAGACCCGACCGTGCTGTTGCAGGCCCGCTTGGGGCGGCGCAGTCAGCGCCGGGTGTTGGTGCTGGACGACCGGATTCCGGACCCCAGCCTGGGGGCGGGCTTTCCCCGTGCCCAGCACTTGTTGCACAGCCTGCATCAGCTCGGCGCGCAGGTGACGTTCTATCCCACCAAAGTGCCCCAAGCGTCCTGGGCCGAGGTGTACCGGGTGCTGCCGCGTGAAATCGAGGTCATGCTCGGTCATGGGGAAGCGGGCCTGGGCGCATTTCTGGCCCAACGTCAGGGCTATTTTCAGACTGTCATCGTCAGCCGCCCACACAACATGGCCTTGCTCCAGCCGTTGCTGGCGCAGTTTTTACCCAACATCCCGATCATCTACGACGCTGAAGCCATCTTTGCCCGGCGTGAGCAGAGCCGCCAGCAGCATTTTCAGGGCAAGGTCGGTGCCAGCGTGCAGGCAGCCGAGCAAGCCGAACTGGCCCTGGTACGCAGCGCCCATGCCGTGCTGGCCGTGAACGCCACGGAAGCGACCGTGTATCAGCAAGCGACTTCGGCACCCGTTCATGTCCTGGGCCATGCCCTGGTGCCAGAACCGACCCCCACACCCTGGGCTGAGCGCAGCGGCCTGCTGTTTGTCGGTGCGGTACATCACCCCGACACCCCCAATGCCGACAGCCTGCGCTGGCTGTTCCAGGAGATTTTACCCCTGATCATTGCGCAACTGGGGGAAATCCCGGTGACGCTGGTCGGCCATCAGGCCGTCCCTGCGCTCATGGCCCAAGCTCCGGCTTATGTGCAGTTCACCGGGCGGGTAGCCGAACTGGCGCCCTATTTTGACCGGGCCAGACTGTTTCTGGCCCCCACCCGCTATGCGGCCGGCATACCCCACAAGGCCCACACGGCAGCGGCTTACGGACTGCCCCTGATAACCACCCCCCTGCTGGCCCGGCAACTGGGCTGGACACCGGGGCAGGAATTGCTCTGCGGGGAGAGTGCCGCAACCTACGCCGCTGCCGTGGTGCAGGCTTATCAGAACGCTGTCTTGTGGCAGCGGT
>CAYNNN010000037.1:0-28970 GCA_964398665.1 uncultured Gammaproteobacteria bacterium
CAATCAAAATCGCACCGGGGGCACCGTGGCGGGTATAACGGCCCATCGCGGGGGGTGGCACGGGTTGCGGGGGGAGGTGCGCCAGGGCCGTCAGGATGCTGGCCGCCGAACGCAACAGCCAGCGTTTGCCCTGGATCGCGGTGCGCTTCAGGGCCGTTGCCAGCGCGTCCAGATCGGCCTGCTCGACAGCATCCACCGTGACGCAGGCATCATGTTGTAGCGCGAGGAGCCAGCTTTCCAGGCGGTCGCTGTGCAGCGTGGCCAGATCCAGGCGTTGCACTTGGCTGGCCAGAACCCGACCCTGGGTCTTTTCCGCCACATAATCAGGTAAATAACTATTTTTGTAACCAAACACCGAATCACGGGCAAACTCGGTCTGATGCACCGGGGTCGGGATGCCGTTGACCTTCAGATAATGTATGCCGTCGCGGGTAAAACGTCCCCCTTCAAAAAAGGCCGGGATTAAAAAGTGCGCATCAAAGGGGCCGAGTTCGGCCGCCATCACATCGGTTTCGAGCGGATAATGCCCGCGCAGGGTGGAGTCGGAACGTGAAACCCAGAGTACTGGTTGGGGCCGGGTGGCCAGGGCTGCGCGCAGATTCTGGCAAATGGCCTGCGTCACTGCCGCCGCCTGATCCGGCGCCAGGGCGCGGGTGTTGCTCAGGATGAAAAACAGCGGCGCAGGGTCAGCCAGCGCGGTCTGCACATCCGGCACTGTCCAGCGGGTGAGCAGCGGGCAGGAATGTACGGTTTGCGACCCGGTTGGATCATCATCAATGACGATGATCTTGATGCCTGTGCCTGCACTCATGTCCGAACCTTGTGCAAAAGCGTCTGGGTACGCCTGGCCAGCGCTGCCGCGTTCATCCCATTGAAGTCAAAAAGCTGTTGCGGGCTGGCGGTCGTGTCGCCCCGCTGCCAGCAAAACACATCGCGGCAGACGGCATTGCTGCGCAACAAGACCGGTTCCAGCATCGCTGATGGCCCACCGGAGACGGCAACCAGCACCGGGGCACCAAAGAACCTTTGAAACTCGGCTTCGGTCAGGAACTGGCCATCGGGCTGAGCGACGCTGTTCCAGGCCACATCCGTAGGCCGATACAACCGCCGGGGGTTGACCACGGCGACGATGCGGCTTGCGATACCCGCAGCGGCGAGTTGTTCGACCGCCGCAAACACCGGCAGCAGCACCATATCGCCGGTGACGGCAAATACCACTTCGGCGTTGGGTGTGTCATGCAGCAGGCAAGCGCCCTCGGCGACAGCGGCGTGGGCCTGGGCCAGCGTGGTGCGGATGGGCAGCGGGGACTTCGAGGCGATAATCACCACGCCCTTGTTCTGTTGCTGCAAGCTCCAGCCATAGGCCGCCTGCGCCATGTTGGCATCCACCGGGAACAGTGGGTAAACATTGCCATTGCGCATCATGGCGGCAAAGTAATTTTCCACTTCCGGGCGCTGATGGGTCCAGCCATTGCGACCTTGCTCCAGAGCGCCGGCGGTGAACAGGCATACCGTCGCCGGGGTCGGATGGCGCAGCTCGGCCATCGCCTGCGTGACGGTTTGCCAGATGGGCAACCCGTTGATGGCAAAAGATTCATAGCTGCACCACAGACTACGCCCCCCCAGCAGGGCAATCCCGGCAGCCAGTCCGGCACAGGCATCTTCATTCAGCGGTTCATAGACCTGCCCGGCAGGCCCCTGATAATACAGATTGTCAGCAGTCGGATGGCGGATGGTCAGGGCCTGATTGATGTTGGCCATGCCCGAGGCCTCGTTGCCATCGGCGTTGGTGACGATGAATTTCGGATCTGCCTGACCCACAGCTCCGACCAGGGTGCCGACCAGCGTGGTAGGCACCTTGGCTTCCCCCAGCGCCAGGTCCGCGTAGGGCAGCGCAGGCAGGGGTGCCAGGGGATAAACCTGCTCGGTCACGGCCACTTGGGCTGCCGGGCCGCCCCCGGCCCAGCGCAGATTCTCGCGCACCAGGTTCCAGATGGCCGCAGGCAGGGCGCGGGCTTGCAAGGCAGTGCGGATGTCTTCGGACTGCAAGGTGTGATGGGCATACAGATTATGTGACTTGGCACCTCGGGCATGAACCCCGGCGCCTTTAAGCTGCTTGATGATCAAAGCCGTCGGCGTGCCCGCCAGCGCCGAGTCCCTCGCCTGGGCCGTGGCTTCCAGCACCGCCTGGGCAAAGGCCAGCCGGGCCGGGAAGGGGAAGGCGGTGCTGTCGGCATAAGCGCCATGCCCGCTATCGCCAAAATCACGGGCATCCACCAGGAGAATACGTTCAAAGCCGTGGGCGCGCCAATGATCCTGCATGCGCTGATTGGACCAGCAGGACACCATGCTGTGGTGTTCCTGAGAATAGCCATTCCACACCAGCAGGGGCAGGAAATTGGTCACCTGCGGGTAGGCGGTCAGAAAATGCTGGAAGGCACTCAGGATGTACGGTTCGCCCAGGCCACCGTCACCGATGCTGACCGGGAACAACTTCCCAGGATGGAGATAGGCGCCGGCCAAGGCAAAATGCTGGCCCTGGCCCAGCGGTCCGGCGGGGGCCAGCAGGCCGGGGATGGCCCCGGACAAATGCCCCAGCAGGCCATGCTGTTCCCGAAAGCGGTTGCGCAGGTCGGTCACGTTGTGGATGCCCATGCTTTCCAGCGAGGTATCCAGAAACATCGTCGCATAAAAGCCGGGGGCGTGGTGGCCGACTTCCGTCACCAGGTTGCGCAGCCCCAGCAGCGCCAGGGCTGCGTAGCCTTCGGCACAGGAAGCAAAGCCGCCGGGGTGTCCGGAGGATTTGGCCCCGGTGAATTGCAGCATCAGATAGCGTAGGGCGTCGGCAGTAGCGAGGGTCTGATAAGCCGCTTCCGGGCTGGAAGGATCGGGCAGGGCCGGGGTTTGCGGCCCCAGCAGGGCCTGATGCGTGCCAGCGTCATGGGCCGGGTACTGCGCGGCGAAGTAATCAATGCCGTCCAGCCAGGTGCTTGGTGTGCGCTCTGTATTCATATATTCTCACCCTATGAAATTAAAACTTATGATGTGATAGACTCTAACCGTCCTGAACCCAATATGTCAAGATACGAATTAACTTCTCATAATGTGAAATGTCTGCCATCCAAGTAATCGACCGCGCCGCCGCCCTGCTGACGGCTTTGGCGCACCAGAGTGAACCCCAAACCCTGCGCACGCTGGCGGAACAAACTGGCTTGCATCCGGCCAGCGCACATCGGATTCTGGCGGCCTTGCAGGAGCATCATTGGGTCGAACGTCAGGGGGGCGGCTATCAGCTGGGTCTGCGCTGGCTGGAGTGGGGCCAACGGGTGCGTAGTCGGCTGGAGGTGCGCACGGTAGCCCTGCCACACTTGCGCGCCTTGAGTGCGGCTACTGGGGAAACGGTGAATCTGATCATCCGCCAGGGCGATGAAGCGGTGTATATCGAGCGGGTCAGCGGGGAACAGGCGATGATGCGCGTGGTGCAGCTGATCGGCGCCCGTGCCCCGCTGCATGTCACGGCAGTGGGCAAACTGTTCCTGGCCGACAGTGGCCCCGGCGGCATTCAGGCTTATGCCACGCGCACCGGACTGCCGCGTTACACTGAACACACCCTGACCCATCCGGATGCCCTGCTTGCGGAAATCAGTCAGATTGCCCAGACTGGCGTGGCCTATGACCGGGGCGAGGCAGAAACCGGCGTGGCGTGTGTCGGAGCCGGGGTGCGCGATGCAGAAGGCAAGCTGGTGGCCGGGGTTTCAATCTCGGCCCCCAGTGAGCGTCTCAAGCCGGCCTGGACAGAAGCGGTGCGCCAGACGGCTGCGCACATTTCCCAGGCCCTAGGCTTTCAGACAGAACTGGGTTAAGGTGCGCCGATGAATGTAACGTCCGAAGCGCAAACCTGGTACGGCGCCCTGTGGAACCGGCGGATGCTGATCTGCATCTTCACGGGTTTTAGCTCGGGGCTGCCGTTATTTATCCTGATCAGCCTGTTGCCGGCCTGGCTACGCACCGAACAGGTGGATCTCAAGGCCATCGGCCTGTTTGCCCTGATTCAACTGCCCTTCACCTGGAAGTTCCTCTGGGCACCGCTCTTTGACCGCTATACCCTGCCTCTGGGGCGGCGTCGGGGCTGGCTGCTGCTGACCCAGCTGGCGCTGCTGGTGTCCTTGATGCTGTTTGGCCAGTTTGAACCCCAGCTGGAACTCTGGACCATCGCTTATCTGGCGCTGCTGGTCTCATTTTTTGCCGCTTCGCAAGACATCGTGATCGACGCTTACCGACGCGAGTTGTTGCCGGATGCCGAATTGGGCCTGGGTAATGCGGTGCATGTCAATGCCTACAAGATAGCCGGGCTGGTACCCGGTTCATTGTCGCTGATTCTGGCCGACAGCCTGCCCTGGAGCGCGGTATTTTTCATCACCGCCCTGTTCATGTTGCCCGGGATCGCCATGACCCTGCTGGTGACGGAGCCACCATTGCGCTATCGCCCGCCCCGCACCCTGCGCGAGGCCGTGGTGGAACCCTTTCACGAGTTCCTGACCCGCAAGGGCTGGCAAAGTGCTTTGTTGATCCTGGCGTTCATTTTTTTATACAAGCTGGGCGACAGTATGGCCGTGGCGCTGGCCACGCCTTTTTATCTGGACATGGGGTTTTCCAAGACCCATATCGGGCTGGTGGCCAAAAACGCCGGGCTGTGGCCTTCGGTGGTGGGGGGCTTGCTCGGTGGCTTGTGGATGGTGCAACTGGGGATCAACCGGGCGCTGTGGCTGTTTGGCCTGCTCCAGATGTTGGCCATCCTGGGTTTTGCCTGGCTGGCCTGGCTGGGGCCACATGGCAGCGTAGGCACTTTTGAACTCACGGCCTTGGCGGTGGTGGTGGGCGTGGAGGCGTTTGGTGTCGGGCTGGGGACTGCGGCTTTTGTCGCATTCATCGCCCAGACCACACACCCGGCCTATACCGCCACCCAGTTTGCCCTGTTTACCAGTCTGGCGGCCGTTCCGCGTACGGTCGTCAATGCGGCCACGGGGTTTTTGGTCGAAGGGCTGGGTTGGTTTGGGTTTTTCCTGCTCTGCTTTGGGCTGGCTTTGCCGGGGATGCTGTTGTTGCTGAAAGTGGCGCCCTGGCCGTCCACCCGACCTGCGCCGGGCTAACGCGCCAGAGCGTCGGTTCCGGCGCTCTAAGGCGCAAGCGCCATTTTGAGTTTTTGTGCAATCTCTTCCAGGAGCGGACGGTGGGCTTTTTTGACCCGGCCAAACCCCGACAAACGCTACGCCGGGTGAAAAAAATCCTGCTCAAGGCGCAACTGGATCGCAGCGAGGCGCAGTTGCTGCGCGGTTTGTGCCGGGCCCTGGAACGCCACGGGCCTTGAAGCTGAGCTGAGGCCGATCAAGCCCTGAATCCGTAACTCCCAACGCTGCAAGACACATGCTGCTTCATTATAATCAAGCAATTAATTTCATTGACAATTACAAGTTAATACTCCTGCGCGTCCTGGCAAACACGGGCACGGCCCAAACGGGAAACATGCGTGCCAACTTGGCTGTGGCCCGTGCATTGGGCACAGAGAACCCAGCACTCTTTGAGACGGCACTTGCCTGTCTGGCCGTCGAGGGTAGTCCAGTTGAACCGTCAGTCGCCGCCGCCATCCGCAGCCTGAAGTTTGCACGCTGGCTGTATTTGAGACAGGGGAAGCGATATGCCGTATTCCTCGACGGGGCAGCCAAGAACGCATACGCCGTCCACGCCCTGACCACCCCACTGGATGAATTGCTGGGTGAGCCGCCATTTTTCATAGAGACCGGGGTTGTCGCGTTCGGGGGCCGATTTGTTTGTGATGGACTGATCTCGAGTCACACCGCACTGGGACCGGGCTACCGTGCCCAATTTGGCGCTACCTACTCGGCGCTACGCAAGTCCGGCAAATTCCACACGCAGGCTCCCGTCGTCATGGGATAGCCGCAGCTTCCCAGTGATCCCAGCTAACGGTTTGAAGCGAGTTGTTAGCGTTGTGTGCTATCATACACATGGGCATGTGTGAAACGAGGTGGAGATATGGCAACGAATCTATCCATTGACCCTGATTTGCTGAATGAAGCACTTGATGTAGGCGGTTTAATCACCAAAAAAGACACTGTTAATCAGGCACTTAAAGAATTCATTCAGCGCCGGAAACAACGTCAAATCATTGAATTGTTCGGTTCACTGCCCGCTGACGCGGACTACGATTACCAAAAAGGCCGCAAAAAATGAGCGGGGTGCTGGTAGACACTTGCATGTGGTCTCTTGCCTTGCGTGGTAAGCAGCCCAAAGAAATAAGTGTGGCCAACCAGTTGACCAAGCTCATTGAAGAAGGCCGGGCCAAAATCATAGGACCGATCCGTCAAGAAGTCTTGTCAGGCTACAGCGATTATCCAAGTTTTGAAAAGCTGAGATCCAAACTGCAATATTTCCCAAACGAGCCAATAGAAGATTCTGATTACGAAGTGGCTGCAAACTATTCCAATATTTGCCGAGCCAGGGGAATACAGGGATCGCATACTGACTTTCTCATTTGCGCCGTATCTACCCGCTTAAGAATATCCATTTACACAAACGACAAGGACTTTTTCAATTACGCAACGTATCTGCCAATTTCACTTTTTGAACAGCGAACTTGAACGCAACGTTAGGTTGCACGGCCACGCTGCTCCGGAGAAAGGTGTTGGCCTGCGCGGGCCACAGGTATGCCAACGAGCTGAAGCGTAAATGCCGGGGCTTCAAACTCAAGCGAACCCTGAGGCCAATTGAAAGGGATAGACCATCGAAATGACTTGTAACCTGTGGCAAATTCTATTGCTTCTCGGTTAATGTCTTGAATTGAAAATGGACACATTCCAGCGGCTGGCGTCTTATAGTCAAGCTCAAATTTGAGCTTAAAGGAATTGTGAAACGTAAGCTCAGCCGGGCAAACCGTAAATACATAGGTATTGCCCTCAGGTATCCACTGCAGTATGTAGTCTATGTCGAGCACGAGGTCGGCAGCACCTTCGCTCTCGCAGAAGGACACGAAGCGAATTCCATGGACATGTACGTCATGCCACGAGAGTGACTCGAAGTCTTCATTACGCCAAAGATTGCGATCTGTCATAGCGGCTAACGTTTGCCTTTAACGCTAATATTGCTCTGGCACTGGGGCGATGCCAAAGCGTGAGGCGGCCATTGCCCAATAAAAACCATTTGCAGTCAAATGGTAGGGCCACAATCAAATCGGGCATGGGCTGGTCTCGCCACCCGCCAAACGCAGGGCCAGCAGGTGTTCGCAGGGGCCTTGCTTGAGTTTGTGCTGGAGGTAAAAATGGCAAGTCCGGCAAATTCCACACGCGAGCTCCCGTCGTCATGGGATAGCCGCAGCTTCCCAGTGATCCCAGCTAACGGTTTGAAGCGAGTTGTTAACCCCTTTGTGTCAGTGCTTCGCTAATGACTTCAGGATGTTTGAAGGCAATTTGAATCAGCGCTTGTGCAGCACCGGAGGGGTGTCTACGCCCTTGTTCCCATTCTTGCAAGGTGCGCGCAGAAATACGCAGTGCCTTGGCAAATTGTGCTTGGGAAAGTCCTGTTTTCATACGAGCTGCCGCCACTTCGTTGGGTGCAACCAAGGTAGTGCGAGCAGCCCTCCCAGCTTGCATCTCACGAACGGATGCCAGCAACTTTTGCCCAAGCGCTTCACCAGTCATCGTCTTTGGTTGTTCGCTGCTGCGCATACGCGGTTACTGCCTTTGGTTAGGTGTCTCATGATGGCAGCATCTAGATGGGCAACACATACGACACTTTTGTATCTTTAATATTAATAACTCCTTGTGTTTGAAGTCCCTGGAGAAGTGAGGCCAGCTCCTCCTCTGGAAGGGACTTTTGAAATAGGGAATTAATGGTGCTGGAAAGTGTTTTCAGCGTTCGCGGCTTTGACGAACCACGCTGCTGAAGGTTAGCTACAATCACTGCCTGTTTTTCTATCAATGTTTTAGAGTTAGCTGCTTTAATGAGCGGTATATCTGTTACTTCCTTAGATCTACAAGCAAATATCTTTTTGCTCTTCAGATGCGCCACCAACGGATCAAAGCCGATGTCTTTTGAAATTATGTGGAAGTATGCATCCGGCTCCGTCATGGCGAGTTGCCCGATGTAGAAGGCGATGTGGAAATCTAGCGCATTGGATCCATTGCCAGATATTTTCACGTAGCTTGCTTTCGTACCCATGCGTTGCAGCGCTGATGCAACTTCAAAACTCACCTTGGCCTGGCTAGCTCCGACAAAGATGATGACCTTGAAACATTCCTGTTCAAGTGCGGACATGGCTGCTGGTTGCACATTTTCATAGTCAATAAGCACATAATTCGTTCGCAAGCCTAGCCTCCTTTTTTGTGATTCAAACGATCCGCAATTGCGCGGCTCCTGAGAAAAAATTGCGACACTTGGATTGTAGCACCCCTTTTCGTGGGGTGACAGCCGCCCAAGCGGCGGGCCAGCTCGAATTACCCCCCACCCGCCAGGCGCAGGGCCAGCAGATGTTCGCAGGGGCCTTGCTTGAGTTTGTGCTGGAGGTAAAAATGGCAATGACATTGTGCGCTGATCAGGCGCATATCGGCATCCAACTGAAGTTCCACGGCATAAGTCTGGCCGTCGTCCAGCACTTCGCCGCGCAAACATTGCCCGCCCTCGGGCCGGGCTTCGTGGGCCAACACCTTGACCAGGTTGGCTTTGCGGAAGTTGTCGGCCCTGGCTTCACGTTCGTTGCCAAAGCGCAGCTTGTCCATCGGCAACGGGTCTTTGCTCAATTCCCGAATCCGGTACACCGCACTGTCCAGGTCATAAAGCACCCGACCATACTGGGAATAAATCCCCAACGCGGCCTTGACCGTCGGCACATCCAGGCCCAGCGTGGCCGCCAGGCTGGACGCGCTGGCCTGCCAGGCCGGCTGCAAGGCGGCAAAAACCTGGGCAGCGGTCGTGCTGTCCACCTGCCCCCGGGGAGCCATCAGGTCAAAATTGCCCATGCGGGCAAAATCATTGGCTGTCCAGCCCGATAGCCCCAAGGTGAAGCTCATGTCGCCCAGGTCGGCAACCCAGAAACTCGGCAGGCCCGAACCCAGCAGGCTGACGCGGAAACGTTGGGCCACAGGCAACAGGCGTTCGAGGATGAACAGGCGGCGCCGGCCCCAGATGCGGATTTCCTGCGCCGTGTTACCGGTGTAAAGGCTGCGCGGGCAGCTCAGGACTTCGTTCCACGGGTCAAAGCGGAGCTGAATGGGCTGGCCGGGAGTGAGTTCAAAGCGCAACGAGCGCGGCCCGGACTTTTCCCGCCGCCGCTTGAGGGTGAGCAGCAGGTTGTACATATCCAGCGGATGCAAAACCAGTTCGGTGGCAGGCAAGCTCATGGCCGAGCTGACTTGCAGAAAACCGCGCACCCAGCTTTCGGGCAGGTCTATCTTTTCCTCTTTGAAGTCGTCGCTGAGTTCGGTCTGGACGCTGAACCCGGAAGGGTCTACGACAAAGCGGGTTTGTTTATAGTCCCGGATTTTTTGAAACTCCTGATACAACTCGTGGGAGTAGTCAATGTTGGTAGTGCCGCAGGCGTGTTCCTGAATCTGGCTAAAGACTTCGTAGCGACAGCTCAGCTTGCCGTAACTGGATTCATCTTGCGAGAAACATTCAAAAAAGATGCAGTCAGGATGCACCGTGATCACCGGGTCCAGCACCAGCCAGGCATCCCAGGCATGTTTATACAAATAGTCGAAATATTTTTGCCGGGCGTGATAAAACGGGGCCAATACCGATTGTTCGGCCTGCTTGGCGGCGCGGAGTTCTTGCTCCAGGGCCTCAATCTGGGCCTTGAGCTTTTTTTGCTGGGCTACGGCCTGGGCCAGGAAGCTCGCCTTCTGCTCGGCCAGCCAGGTTTTGTACTGGGATTTATCCTTGGGTTTGAAGTTCATGTCCGAAATAACGACCTGATGCAGGGCGGACATGGCTTCCCGAAACGGCAGATGTTGGCGCAGGTCGGCGCTGAAAAAGGTCGGGGTGCGCAGGGCATCGGGGACAAAGGCCATCTCGGTGGCCCGACCCGAGGTCGAAACGTGCGATTGACCGTGATATTTGCGGGCAAATTCCATCAGGACATCCTCACCGAAGGGGCTATCACCCGCACGGGCGTTTGCGTCAGGCCATAACGTTGTTGAAGGTCAAACAGGGTTTCGATGTAGCGCCCCTTGTCGGCCAGCACCCGGCTCAAGGACTGTTCGCTAAACAGACCCGCAACCATCTGGGCCACCTGGGTATCCTGGCGTGCTTCACGAAACAGGAAGGCCAGCACCCGGTCCTTGATCAACCGGCCCCGATTGACCTGGGTCAGGACCGTGGTGAAGTACGCCTGGAGCGAGAGAATGACGGTGGGCTTGCCGCCGGCGTAGGTTTGCAGGAAGTTCGAGACAAACAGTTGCACATTCTGGGCCGGATGCTGGCTCAGGCGCAGCAGATACTGCTCACCTTCGGGCTGCTGCAACCCCCGCAGCACCAGTTCGCGACCAAATTGCTGCACATCGGGGTAAACCTGGTCACACACCGCGATCACCCGCTCGCTGGTCCAGAATTCCGGTTCCAGGGTGCGCAGCAGGGCGATGGCCTGGGCACGACTGTTTTCCCAGCGGTTATCCAAGATGCGCACGGCTTCGGCGAACGCTGCCCTGACTCGGTCCAGGTCTGCTTGCAAGGCATTGAGTGCCCAGGTGCGCACCGTCAGGGTCGGGTTTCTGCTCAGCAAGGCCAGTTGCTTCACCGAAAAATGCTGCGGGGCATGGGCCGGGAGGATCAGGGCTGCGGCCTGCTCGGCCAGGCGACTTTTGGCCTGTAACAACCGCCAGAGCAGGTCAATGTCCAAGCTGGCATGGAGCGGGGCCAGGGCCTGCACCAACAGGAGCAAATCGGCACCATAACCCGCCACCGGCTCGGCCCGGAACAGGCTCGGCAGGATGTGGTTAAAAATTGTCTGGAGCAAGCCAAGGTCGCGCATGGCCAGCACAACGGTTTGTGCACTGCGGCGCAAGTCGGGCTGTTCCGCCGTCAGGGCCTGACACAGCAGGTCCAGGTAGGGACGCTTGGCGGTATCTTCCAGCCGCGCCAGCAGGCTGATGCCTAATGCTTGCAAGGCCGGTTCCGGGCGCGCCAGCAGCAGGGGCAGCAAGGTGAGATGCGCATCCGGCAGCGTATGCACATACTGCCGGGCAAAAGTTTGCACATCAGGATGCACCGACAGCAGCAAGCTCAGGAGCAAGTCAGGATACGCAGCAAAATGCGCCGGGGTCAGCCGGGCGAGCGCATGTTGACGCAGCGAGGCAAAGTGGGCGGCCAGCAGGGCCAGCAGCACAACAAGCTGGTGCAGGTGCGGCTGTAAATACTCCCAGGCCAGGGTAGCGGTGTTTTCGTAAGGCCGCTGCACCAGCCTCAGCCAGGTTTCCAGCGGCTGCTCCTGCAAAAAGGCGGTCTGGGGCTGGAGGCGGCGCAAGGCAAAGTCATTGACCATCACGGCCTGACAATGCTGCAGGATATAGAGCAAATCCGCCCCGGCGTAGGCCCAAAGCGTGGCGTAGGCTTCAGGCTGACTGGCCTCGGTCTTACGGTTTTCATGCCAGTGCCAGTTGTCCTTGTAGTCGGGTTGATAAACCTGACTGTGGCGATGCAGGATGAAGTTCAGTCCGGCCAGGGTGGGAAAATGGCGATGTTCCGGGTTGCCAGCGGCGTAAGCGGCCGTGTCGGCTGCCAGCACGAGGATTTCCCGAGCCAAAGCCAGATAGCCTTGCGGGGCAAAGCGCCCCAGGGTGCGCAGCCGCCGCACGATACGGCGGCGCAGATACTGCCGACTGGCACGGGTAAAACTGGGGTTTTCCGCCTGACCCCGGACGTAACGCCCTTCATCAGGGGTGATTTCCAGCCGGTGGTTCAAAGCAGCCAGCGCGGGGGCATCGTCCAACAATTCCGCCATTTTGTAGAGCTTGCGAAAGGCCGGGGTGAAAGAGCCATTCACTGGGGCCTGACGTAGGGCTTCCAGGGCGGCGGGACGCAAAGCCGCCTGCACGCTGCTGAGGGCATAGCGGGTGACAATCTGGGTGTTGTACTGCTGCTGGAGCTGTTGCTTGGGCACCAGTGCCAGGCGGCGCAATTCCGCAAAGCGATGCTGAAACAGGCTAATAACGTGATCTTTGAGCCGCGCGTCATACTTGCTGCGGATATTGTCACCCAGCACGGACTGATAGTGGTAAAACCAGCGATCCACGTCCAGTTTGGGGACTACCCCCTGCATGACGCCGTCATAAGCATCGTGGGTGCGCAAGAGGGCATAACACTGCTGCAAGCGTTCGGCACTGACCGTCTTACGGGTTTTACCTTCCAGGGTGCGGTAATAGGTCAACCCCTGCCAGAAGCGATTGAAATCCTGGATGCGCCCGGTGGCCTTCAGGGCATTTTGCAAACGGCGTTTGCCTTCGCCCCAGAGGTGCTGCACATTTCCGCTGCGGGCTTGTTCAATATCATTGCGATCTTGGCGCAGGGTGGTTTCCAGGTTAAGGCTGGGCAGCAATTCCTGGTAAAGGTCCACTTCCGCCTGATAATGTGCCTTTTTCTGGACCAGCAAGGCATTGTAATGATAGTCCAGAGTATCGGTAATCGCGGGTTCCAGCTCGGGCACGGCAGCCTTGCTGGCTTGCACGGTGGCGTAACTGGCTGCATCCAGCCGCAGCTTGAGAAAATCCCCTTCCGCATCGGCTAAAACGGTGGCACTCAGGGCCTGGTTCACCGCCGTGCTGAGGCCCTGCCAGTGCAGCACCTTGCGAATATAAGCCTGCTCATCGGCTTTCAACATCGGGAAACGCAAGGCCGCGTAACGGTCAAAAGCCTGGATGGCCTCGATAGCCGGGAGGATGGCAAAATCCGGCTCCAGCGGGGGTAGCTCTGGCGTGTGGCCCAGTTGCAGGCAGTTTATCTGATACCAATGTTCGGGGATTTTGTTACGCAGCGCATGGAGCAGAGGCAGCGCCGCCGGGTCCTGGCTGCGCCCGGCCGCCCAGGCCAGGGCATAGTAGGTCAGCGCAGGCGTTGCCGCCGGCAAGGCAGCTAAAACTGCATCCAGCGCCGGGGCCAATCCAGCAATCCGCAATTCCCCCGCCCGCCACAGGCTGCGGCTCAAGCTGTAGCCATCAATCAGGCCAGGGCGTGCAGGGACGGTTCCCGCAACAACCTGTTTCAAAGTCTGAATCAACCCAGGCGGTTCGGCGGCGGCCTGGGTAGCAAACTGGTATAGCCGCGCCAGGATTTGCTGGTCGCGTCCCTGGGCTTTTTTACTCTTGCGCGCCGGGGCATCGGGGGCGGCTGTCGCACTGGCCCCCAGGGTTTGTTTGGTCACCGGGTCATAGCCCAGCAACACCTGATAGCCTTTATTGATCTTGCTGACCAACAAACTATCGGCCACCTGGATGGCTTTGCCCAGGTCCACGGGCGCTGTGGTTTTACTGCCTTCCGTCAGGGCCTTGCCGGAACGGCCATAGCGAAAGTTCACCACATGCTGCTGGGCAGCGACTTCCACAATCTCGACGATATAAACCTTGTCGGAATTGCCTTCTTGAAAGCGCAGGGTGGTGTGCCTAAGCAGCTTCATGGTTTCCCCCGGAGCAAATTCAACAAGGTTTCAATCAAGCCCTGGCGCACTGCATCGGGTATTGCCTCGGATGCTGCCGCTGGGGACGGTGCCGTTTCCGCAGGCGGTTTGGCCGCCGGGGGCGATTCCGGGGCAGGTCCAGCCGGTGGGGAAACGGTATCAGCCGCCGGGGGCACAAGCCCCAAAGCCGCTTGCACCTGCGGCAATAATTCCCGGTGCTGAATCAACTGTTCCAGTTGCGGTGCAGGCTTGGCCTGGGCGACAAGCTGGGTGGGCAGTGGCAACTGCCCGGCTGCCGAGCGCGTGCGAAAGGTTGCACCTGGCGTGAACCGGGTAATACCCAACTGCGGCATCCTGGGCTTGCCGTGTTTGTGCTGGATGGCCGCAATCTGGGCCAGAAAACGCTCGCCCTTGCTGGGGTCAACCATGCGCACATAATGGGCGTAGCTTTTGATGTTGGCCAGCAAATCCTGGCCCTGCCCCCACTGCTTGCCGGCGTAGCCATCCTTGTCCAGTTGAAACAGCAGGGCACGAAAGCGGTGCAACACCTTGCGGTCCAGCGACAACTGCTGGTTGACCACGATGCCGGTCACTTCTTGGCGTCGGCCTTGGTGCATGATCCGGGTTTTGCGCGGATGCAGGGTGAACCCTTCGGCAGCCACGGTGGCCCGGGTCCAGTGCAGCAAGGCCGGCACAGCGCTGCGATGCGGCCCCGACAAGGTCAGGTCATCGGCATAACGGGTGTAGTGGAAGCCCTGCTGGGTAGCCAGCCCCTGAAGGCGGCGGTCGAGGGTGCGGCAAATCAGGTTGCTCAAGTACGGGCTGGTCGGCGCGCCCTGGGGCAGGCGCCGGGGGGCCTGGCTCAGGTAGTAACGCTGGCCGTCGAGTTCCACGGTGTGAGTTTCGGGTTCCGAACACAGTAGGGCCAGCAAACTGGCGACCTCCCGGTTATAGCCTAAGCTGGCAAACAATCCCTGGATGCGCGGGTACGTGATGGTTGGGAAAAAATCCTGTACATCCAGGTTGATAACGACTTTTTGCCCGACATGAGGCCGGGCATTGCTGACGATGTTGCGGCCCGTAACAAAGCCGTGGGCCGGGTCGGTCAGAGGCAGGCGGGCCAGAATATTGTCCAGAATCCAGTATTGCAGCCGCTTCAGACGCGGCATCGGCGCGGAAATCAGCCGAGTGCCCCCGGATTTTTTCGCCAGGGCAAAATGCTGGTAGTGGCGAATGCGGGAAATCCGGTTGCTGTAGCTCAAAAAGCGCAGCTCATGGAGCGTGATGCCCATGGCGGTTGCCAGTTCGTCGGCGTGGTGCAAGACCGGCAGACCGGGCGCACGCAAGGCGGCAACATCCGAAACAGCCTCGGGGCCAGCGGCCTTGAACCCGGCTAGGTCGCCCAAATAGCGCAGTTGGCTTTGCTGTTGGGCATGCCAGGCTTGGGCGCGTTGGTAGCGGGCGACTTCATGCTTGATTTTAGTGTCAATCCGGCGTTGCCGGGCGGCGGCCATGCGTTCTTGATGAATGGCCTTGAGTGCGGCTTCAGGGTCACGAATTTGTTCAGACAGCGCATTGATTTGGCGTTGCAAGTCCGCTTTGCGCCGCAACAGGCTTTCTGCCGGGGTGGGTTGGGTCGCTGCCTGCCAGTAACCTAGGCGCTGCATCTCGCTGAGGATGAATTCCTCTTTGGAGCTGGCCTTAATCTGGTCGTAAATTTGCTGGCGGGTGAGCTGAGTCATGCAAACCCCTAAACGGCTAAAAAAATAGCCGAACACAGTCGGCTATCGAGGCTACGAAATGTCAGGGACGGCGGCGACCTTCGTTCACGCAGAAGCTCAGCACGCTACACTCGACGCGGGAGCCGCCTGCTGTGCAACATTGGTTTCCTAGAAACGCAATGCAATTTGCACAGCAGGCGAGCTCCCGCCCTAGTAAAGAGCGGGCTGACGTTGCTTGCTTGGGCTAAAGGCAGGAACAGCGATCCACTGTTCAGGTTGCAAGGGTTCACGCGCCGTAACGGAATGTTAGGCACAAAAAACGCCGGGGTCAAGGGCGTAGCGTAAAATTCCGGTTCGGGCTGGCCGCGTGGGGCGACTGCCCGAGTCAGCGCAGACTCAGTGGGACAGGCCCGAGGAGTAAATAGCTGGCCAATACCCAAAGACCGGATATCTGTTCCAGACGCCTGGCTGCTGCCGGAGTCGGTGCTTGGGCCAAACGGTGGGCCGCATGCAGCATGAACAGGGCTAACAGGCTCAGGCCCAATGCCACTGGCTCCAGAAACTGAATCTGTCCTGCGGTCAGCAGGGCGAGGCCCCAGGCACTGGCCAGTGCCAGTACCCATGCACTCAGGGCGGGTCGCAGTCCCCAGGCGGCGGAATAGCTGTCCACGCCGGGACGTTCCTGTTCTGGTGCCCAGGTTTTACGCCCCAATTCAATCAACAGGCCATTGCTGAAACTCAGTGCCAGAAAGCTGGCCAGGCCGGGTGGCGGGGTATCCGGCCACCAGACGCAGGCGGTGGCAAACAAATCCAGCAGGGGCATGATGGCCATATGACTCAAGAGGTAAGCGAGGGGATGAGCCTTGAGCCAGGCTGGATAGAAAAATTCCCGCTGCATCAGCCCTAAATAACCCCACAACAGCATGAGCAGCACGAACAGGCCCGGTTGGTAAACCAAAACCAGCAGCCCTTGCAGCAGCAGCAACAGGGCGCCTACGGCAGCCAGTTCACGGAGTTGCACCAGCCCGCGGGGCACGGGGCGTTCGGGCCGATAGCGGGCATCCGTTTCGGCATCCTTGAACTCGTCAGCAATCCGCAATAGCATGAAACTACTGAACAATACCCAAAAAGCCAGGCCGAAGGCCGTCCAGGGTGGGATCGCTGACGTCTGGGTGAGCAAGGCTGCCAGGCTAACGCCCGCGCTGGCAAAGGCGGCGATCAACAGGCCATGGGCAAGCAGGGGAAAGCGTTCAGCCTGATACTGCCAGAGCCGGGCAGGCAAGTGATGTGCAAACAAAATTATTCTACCTGTATGGTCACGGGGGGGGAGCGTTCCGGACGCAGCGCCAGTTGGGCCTGAATTCGGTAAGTGCCAGGCTGCAAAGGCCAGCGCACGGGTTGGTCGGCTTCAGCGGTGGCGAAAGGTTGCTCGTTGACCAGCCAGACGATCTGGCCGGGCACCGTACTTTCGGCCTGCAAAGCCAGGGTATTGAACTGACTTGGCAATTGTGGATTGCGTAACAGCCGGGCATTGGCGGGGGGCGACAGGATTTGCACCTGAGCCGGGAGCGCCGCTTGTGGGCGCAGGGGAGGCTTTGCAGTGGATAGCCACTCACTTTGGGTGTGCGGGCAGTCTCCCAAGGCTAATTGGGGTCGGCTCGGGTCGATACACAGATCCTGAGCCTGATAACGGCGGGGCACGGGAAATTCCAGGGCCAGGCGCTGGGCCGGGGTCAGGTCGGCATGGAGCTGGTACAGCAGGGCCTGCACCAGGCTGCCGGCACCCTCTGCGCCACTTAAGCGATCCATGGGGCGGGCATCGGTACGACCCACCCAGGCGCTGACCAGAAACTGCCGACTGTACGCAACCGTCCACGCATCCCGATAGCCTTGCGACGTGCCGGTTTTGACGGCCACCGGAAAGGGATATTCCGTTGGCCCCATACGGGGAAAACTGGGCAGGCGGGCTTGCGGGTCGGCCAGAAACAGGCTGATCAGCCGGGCGGTATCGGTGCTGAGCTGGCGTTGCGCCGGTGCAGGTGTGGTTTCCAGCCAGCGCAGGGGCTGATAGAGACCCTCATTGGCCAGCACGGTATACCCGGCGGTCAAATCCAGCAAACGCACTGGCAAACTGCCCAGGGCCAGCGCCAGGCCGTAACGGCTGGCGCTTTCCAGACGCGGATGAATGCCGATGGTCCCCAGCCAGTGATAGGCCCGTTCCAGCCCCACTTGGGCCAGCACCTGTACGGCGGGCAGATTGCGGGAATTGGCCAGAGCCTGCCGAGGGCGCAGCCAGCCCAGATGATCCAGATCGGCATTCTGAAACTGGCCCGGCGTGTGATAGGGCAGGTCGGGCAGCAGGCTATCGGGGCGCAGGCTGCCTTGTTCCAGCGCCAAGCCATAGAAAAAGGGCTTGAGCGTACTGCCTGCCGGGCGGCGCAGCCGGGCAAAATCGACCGCGCCATGTTGAGGGCGGTTGAAATAATCCGCCGAGCCGACATAGGCCAAGATCGCCCCGGTATGTGGTTCAACTACCAGCACGGCAGCATTTTCTGCCCCTCGATCCAGCCATTGGGGCAGCGTTGCCTGCAGCAGGTGCTGAGCCTGCTGGGTCAGGTGCAGGTCCAGGCTGCTACGCACCAGTGGCTGCGCAGGCGGCTGACGCTGCAATACTGGCTCCAGCGCCAGCAGGGCGTGCAGGCTGGCTTGCGGACGTTGTTTGCGGGCCGGGGCCGGGAGGTCACGCAGTTGTTGGATCGCCAGGTGGTATTCTGCCTGACTCAGGGTATTTTGGGCAGATAACTGGGCCAGAATCCGTAAGCCCCGCTGTTTGGCCCGCTGGAGACCTCGGGGCTGGAGTGGATTCATGCGGCTGGGGGCTTGGGGAATGGCGGTGAGCAGTGCCATTTCGGCCCAGCTCAGATCTTCGGGGGGTTTATCAAAATAATACCAGGCTGCCAGGCCGATACCATGGACCCGGTTGCCATAGGGCGCCCGTTGCAGGTAGTGGCGCAGCACGGCTTCGCGGCCCCAGCGCTGGGTCAGCCACACCGCCACGCCCATTTCGCGCAGCTTGGCATACCCGGTGCGTGGCGCCGGGTTTTGCAACCGCGCTACCTGCATGGCGATGGTAGAGGCCCCGGAAATACGCTGGCCGCTGCGCCAGTTTTGCCAGATAGCCCGGCCCAGGGCGTAAAAATCAACGCCTGGATGTTCCCAAAAGCGCCGGTCTTCCAAAGCCAGTGTGGCCGCTGCCACCCGAGGCGGCAATTGGGCCAGCGGCCAGTAACCATAACCCTCAGGCTGGACGTTAAGCTGACCTAGAAACAGACCCCGCCGGTCATAGACCAGCCAACTGGAGGGCGGGCTTTCCAGCACGGCCAGGGCATGGGTGCCCAGCAACCAGGCGCTTACCAGCACCAGGGCACTTAGGCCCAGGAGCCACCGTCCGGGCCGCCTACTGGGATATACACTGAATTTTCTGGATAGGATGACAGCGGTTTTATCCACATGATGGTGAGCGGCTGCGCGGATTTTGGCGAAGGTCCGGATTTCGATGCGGAGTTGCTTGCGGGCAGGCACGGCGGCGGTCTCGCTGAAGATGGGTTATCTTCCCAGATGCGGGTACAGCGCGCAAATGGGGCCGTACCCCTACAACCGGTAACAACAGGTGCAGATATGAAAAAAACCGTGGATTCACTTCGACCAGCGACTGCCTGGGAACAGCGCTGCCATAGGCTGCGTCCGCAAGCCATTCACGGCTGGGACACCCAGCAGGTGCAAGCCCTGCAACGGCAGGTGGCAGAAGTCCTGGGCCAGCCGGTAACCCTTGTACACACGCTCAAAGAAGGCACTATGCTGGATTTCGCCCTGATTCCCCCCGGTGAATTCCTGATGGGTTCACCAGCTGGCGAGGTTGCGCGCCGCGACCATGAGCATCAACATCGGGTGACGATCGGGGAGGCGTTTTATCTGGGCAAGTATCCGGTGACCCAGGCGCAATGGGAAGCGGTGCTGGGCAACAACCCGTCGCATTTCAAAGGCGCAAACTTGCCGGTGGAGAGTGTCTCGTGGACCGAGGTGCAGGCGTTCCTGCAAAAGCTGAACGCGCGGACGGGGCAGAATTACCGGCTGCCAACTGAAGCCGAGTGGGAATATGCCTGCCGGGCCGGGACGGCGACCGCCTATCATTTTGGGGACGATGCCAGTGGGTTGGGGCTGCATGGGTGGTATAAGGGCAACAGCCTGAGACGGCCCCATGCGGTGGGGACAAGGCTGCCAAATCCGTGGGGCCTGTACGACCTGCACGGGAACGTGTGGGAATGGACAGGCTCGTTATGGGCACCTTACAGTAGCGGAGAGGCGCAACGTTGTGGGGGCGGGATGGCATTCCACGTACTACGCGGCGGCTCCTGGGGTAGTTTACCCATGTCCCTGCGTTCCGCCAGCCGCTACGCCGGTGCCCCGGATGTCCGTCACTACAGTCGCGGCTTCCGGCTTGTGTTGCATGCCAGAAAACAATGGGTTGTTCCTGTTCAACGGGCCGCCGGGAGTTGATGGATGATGGACATGACCAGTAGGCCGCCGCCGGGTGCACAGCCCGACCTTGACCCCGCAAAGATGTTCACGCCCCAACAGCGCTTCCAGCGCCAGAATCCGCGCCAGCGTGGCCTCCTTCTCGGCCCGCTCGGCCTCGGCAGCTTGTTGTGCGGCCTGCATGCCGGTTGATCGTGGCACACGTCAGACCCAGTAGCCGCCGTCCGGGCCGTCCGTTATGATACCCACCGAATCTGCGAGGTAATAACTGATCCATGTTAAAAATTATTCCCTTCGGGCTACTGTTGCTGACTCCAGCGGCACAGGCCAGTGACGCGCCCTTGGCCTTGTCGGGGTATGCCGTATTGCCGTTTGTCCTGCTGCTGCTCTGTATTGCCCTGTTGCCGCTCCTGACCCCCCGATTCTGGGGGCAATTGCGCCATCAGGCGCTGATTGCCGGGCTGCTGAGCCTGCCGGTATTCTGGTTCATTCAGGAAACACACCTGTTTGTCGAGACCGGGCTGGAATATCTCGCGTTCCTGATTTATCTGACCGGCTTGTACACGGTGGCCGGGGGGATTTTCGTCAAGGGTGACATTTTGGCAACTCCCCGCAATAACACCTTGTTTTTAGCTGCCGGTGCAGTACTGGCCAACCTGCTGGGTACCACTGGGGCCAGCATGTTGTTGATTCGCCCGATGCTGACCATGAATCAGGATCGCAGGCACAAGACCCATATTTTTATATTTTTTATCTTTATTGTCAGTAATATCGGCGGGAGCCTGACCCCGCTGGGCGACCCGCCGCTGTTTCTGGGCTTTTTGCGCGGGGTGCCGTTTGCCTGGACCCTGTGGCAGTTGTGGCTGCCCTGGCTGGTGACGGTAGGTTTGTTGCTGCTGATTTTTTTTCTGCTGGACAGTTATGCCTACCGGCGCGAATCAGCCGCCGACTTGCGCCGGGATCGGGAACACTTTCAGCCCATCACCATTATTGGCAAGCGTAATTTTGCCTTTCTGCTGGTGATTCTGGCCAGCATCCTGCTGACGCCCACCTGGGCCGAAGGCTATCGCAGCCTGCTGGGGGCAGGGGCAGAACAATACGCCCATCTGACCCGTGATGGGATCATCACCCTGGTGGCAGTGAGCGCGTACTGGCTGACCCCCGCCGCAGCGCATCAGGGCAATGAATTCAGTTTCCATCCCCTGAAGGAGGTGGCCATTCTGTTTGCAGGCATTTTCATCACGATGATCCCGGCCTTGCTCTTGCTGCGGGCCCACGGGGCCGAATTGGGCATTACCCAGCCCTGGGCGTTTTTCTGGATGACCGGGCTGTTGTCCTCATTTTTGGATAATGCCCCGACTTATCTGGCCTTTGCGGCCCTGGCCCAAGGCACCCTGGGGTTGGTCGGTGATGTGGGGGTGCTGACCCAGCATCCGGCCGGCAGCGAGTTGCTGGTAGCCATCAGCCTGGGGGCGGTCTTCATGGGTGCCAATACCTATATTGGCAATGCGCCCAATTTCATGGTGAAAAATATCGTGGAATCACGCGGGGTGCAGATGCCCTCCTTTCTGGGCTACATGCGCTGGTCGGGCGGGATTCTGATCCCGGTTTTTGCCCTGCTGACCTATCTGTTTTTGCGCTAGGTCATTCTGGACGTAAGCGCTAAAAAAGGTTAAAAACGGGGCAGTTTGTCACCGTAGAGGTCGTTATGCGCGGTCTAGGCCCGTTGATGGTTGATGTCGAAGGCACCCGGTTAACCGCCGAAGAACACGAACTGCTCCAGCATCCCCTGGTCAGCGGGGTGATTCTGTTTGGCCGCAATTATGAATCGCCCCTGCAACTGGAAGCCCTGATTCAGGAGATTCACTGCGTGCGCACGCCCCGGCTGCTGGTGGCCGTGGACCACGAGGGTGGGCGGGTGCAGCGCTTTCGGACCGAGGCCTTCACCCACCTGCCCCCGGCGCGCTGGTATGGGGAGCATTATGACCATGACCCAGCCGATGCCTTGCATCAGGCCCATAACGCCGGTTGGCTGCTGGCCATCGAACTGCGCGCCTGGGGCATTGACTTCAGTTTTGCGCCGGTTCTGGATCTGGATTATGGGGTCAGCGGGGTGATTGGCGACCGGGCTTTTCATCGCGACCCGGAGGTTGTCACCGCACTGACCCGTGCCTTCAGTGCCGGGATGCGTTCTGCCGGCATGGTGGCCATTGCCAAGCATTTTCCGGGACATGGCGCGGTAGCGGCCGATTCGCATCAGGAACTGCCTCAGGACAATCGCACCTTCGCCCAGATCGCCGCGCAGGACTTGCGGCCCTTTGCGCAGCTGGTGCGTGAAGCGGCCGTCGCCGGGGTGATGGCTGCGCATGTGCGTTACCCTGCAGTCGATACCCAGCCGGCGACTTTCTCGCCAGTCTGGCTGGAAACCATTTTGCGCCAGCAATTGGGCTTCAAGGGCGTGATTCTCAGCGATGATCTCAGCATGGGTGGCGCTGCCGGGCTGGGCGATTATCGTACCCGTGCCGAGGCAGCCCTGGTGGCCGGTTGCGAGCTGCTTTTGGTCTGCAACCACCGTCCGGGCGTGATCCAGCTCCTGGACCAGTTACGCCCGGCCAGGCCTGCCAATCCGCGTATTGCCACCTTGCGTGGCGCGCTGGGGATCACGCCCCGGATGCTCCATCTGGGGAAACAATGGCATGCGGCCGTAACCCAGCTGGAGCAATTCCGGACTCGGCGCGCGGCTGCCCTGACTGAGGTTGTCTGAATCATGAGTACCGTGCGCCACGACTGGACCCTGACCGAAATTCACGCCCTGTTCGATCTGGCTCTGGTGCAGTTGCTGTATCAGGCCCAGACCGTGCATCGCCAGCACTTCGACCCCACGCAGGTGCAGGCCAGCACCCTGCTGAGCATCAAGACCGGGGGCTGCTCTGAAGACTGTGGCTATTGTTCCCAAAGTGCCCGCTACGAAACCGGCCTGAGCCGGGAAAGCCTGTTACCCACACCCGCCGTAGTGGCTGCTGCGCAAGCCGCACAAGCTGCCGGGGCGACCCGGTTTTGTCTGGGCGCTGCCTGGCGGGCACCCAAGCCCCGTGACATGCAGGCCCTGTGCGAACGGGTGCAGGCCGTCAAGGCGCTGGGTCTGGAAGTGTGCCTGACCGCCGGGATGCTGACGGCGGCTCAAGCGCAGCAACTGCGGGCCGCCGGGCTGGATTATTACAACCACAATCTGGATACCTCGCCGGAATATTATCCGGAGGTCATCACTACCCGACGTTATCAGGATCGGCTTGATACCCTGGAGCAGGTGCGGCAGGCCGGGATGAGCGTGTGTTGTGGCGGAATCATCGGCATGGGTGAGTCCCGGCAGGATCGCGCTCGCCTGTTACAGGTGCTGGCTACCCTGGCCCAGCATCCGGAGAGTGTGCCGATCAATCTGCTGGTTCCGGTGCCGGGTACGCCGCTGGCCGACACCCCGCCGCTGGACCCGCTGGAACTGGTGCGTACCATTGCCGTGGCGCGGTGCCTCATGCCGCGTGCTTATGTGCGCCTGTCCGCCGGGCGGACCGGACTGAGCGTGGCCGAGCAGGCGCTGTGCTTTCTGGCTGGGGCCAATTCGCTCTTTTGGGGCGAACACCTGCTGACCACGCCCAATCCCGGCGAGCAGGATGACCGTGCCCTGCTGGCGCAGTTGGGGATGCGCCTGGAAGGCCGTGCCGCCTGAAGCGGGTGACCTGGGCCTGCGGCGGGAACGCCGGGCACTCCGGCGCCTGAGCAGCGTTGAGGTTGAATATCAGGGCCGCTGTGGGGTGCAGTTTGCCAGCAACGATTATCTGGCACTGGCGCAGCACCCGGCACTCATCGCCGCCTGGCAGCAGGCAGGCGCCCGGTATGGCGTGGGCAGCGGCGCTTCCGCTTATGTCAGCGGCTACAGTCCGGCCCAACAGGCGCTGGAAGCCGAGCTGGCCGCTTATGTGCAACGACCCCGCGCCCTGGTGTTTAGCAGTGGCTATCTGGCCAATCTGGGGGTGCTGGGCGCCCTGTTGACCCGCCGCGATGTGGTGCTGGCCGATCGGCTGTGCCATGCCTCCTTGCTGGACGGGGTGCGCCTGGCCGGGGCCAGACTCTGGCGTTACCCGCATGGCGATCTGGCCCTGTTGGCCCAGCAACTGGCGAAGTACGGCCCTGGCTGCTGGGTGATCACCGACAGCATTTTCAGCATGGATGGCGACTGGGCGCCGCTGCCGGAACTGGCGCGCTTGTGCCAACAGGCCGAAGCGCATTTGTACGTGGATGATGCGCATGGTCTGGGGGTGGTCGGGCCGCAGGGGCGGGGGGCGCTGGCGGCCCGGCAACTGGACGTGGACGCCGTACCCCTGGCGCTGGGTGCCTGCGGCAAGGCCCTGGGTACCCTGGGCGCCTTCGTCAGTGGTGATGCAGTCTGGCTGGACAAGGTGACCCAGCACGCCCGCAGCGCCATTTACAGTACTGCCCTGCCTCCGGCTCTGGCGGAAACGACCCGGACCGCGCTGCATCTGGCCCAGACAGAAACCTGGCGTCGGGAACATCTGCACGCCCTGATTGAGCGATTGCGGGCGGGGGCGGCAGCGCTGGGTTTGCCCTTGCTGCCATCGGATACCCCGATCCAGCCGTTGCTGGTGGGCGATAATCAGCGCGCCTTGCAACTGAGTCAGCGCCTGTGGGATCAGGGTTTCTGGGTGCCCGCGATTCGCCCGCCCACCGTGCCGCCCGGTCGGGCCCGCGTGCGCATCAGCCTGAGTGCCGGACATAGCCTGGCTCAGGTTGACGCCTTGCTGGAGGCCATATGGGCTGCCTGGACGCCGGCATGAAGGGCGAGCCGGTCACGATCTGGCCGGGCTGGGCCATGCATCCGGCTTGCCTGGGTGCCCTGGCCGGGCTGGAATTGCCCGTGCCGGGCATTCATCTGGGCTGGTCCCTGGGGGGGCTGCAAGTGCTGCACTATGCCGCCGCACAGCCTGATCGGGTGCGAGGGCTGATCCTGATTGGTACCACGCCCCGGTTTACCCAGGCATCGGACTGGCCCTGGGGGTGGCCCGCTGCACGTCTGAGCACCTTGGCGGCGCATCTGGCTGGGGCACCTGAGGCCACGCTGGCAGAATTTTTACGCTGGGTCAGTCATCCCAGCGCCTTGGCCCGGCGCCAGTTGCAGCGCTATTGGCATCAACAGCCGGTCCCTGCGCTGGACATATTGCAAACGGGGTTACGCCAACTGGCCACGCTGGACGTGCGGGCGCAGTTACAAGCGGTCACTTGTCCTTGTCTGCTGCTGCACGGCGCTCAGGATGCGCTGGTACCGCTGGCGGCAGCACAAGCCTTGCATCAAGCCTTGCCACAGGCGCAACTACAAGTGCTGGGCCATAGCCATGCGCCGTTTCTGGAGCAGCCCCAGGCAGTGCTGGCGCAGATTCACCTCTGGATTGACACCGATGCTGGAACAAGCCCGGATCCAACGCCAATTTGCTGAAGCCGCACCCCATTATGACGCTGTGGCGGTCGTGCAGCGGCTGGCCGGGGCGCGCCTGCTGGAACGACTGGCCAGTCTGCCGGGCGCGCCGCAGCGGGTGCTGGATGTCGGCTGTGGGACAGGTCATGTCACCTGGCAATTGCAGCGGCACTATCCCAAGGCTACGGTCATCGGGGTGGACATGGCGCTACCGATGCTGCACCAGGCGCGTCAGGTCGGACGGTTCTGGCAGCGCCAGCCCGTGTGGCTGGGGGCGCTGGGTGAACAGCTCCCGCTGCCATCCGCCAGCGTGGATTGGCTGGTCTCCAACCTGATGCTGCAATGGTGCCCGGATATTTTGAGCGTGTTGCGGGAATGGCGCCGGGTGCTGCGTCCCGGTGGTGTGCTGTGGCTGACCACTCTGGGGCCGGAAACCCTGCACGAACTGCGGGCCAGCTGGGCCGCGGCCGATGCAGCGCTGCCCCATGTCCATCCGTTTTACCCGATTCAGGTCTTGGGAGATGCCTTAGTGCAGGCCGGATTTGGGGGCGTGGTGGCGGATCGGGAAATCCTGACCCTGACCTATGCCGATGCCTGGAGCGTGATGCGGGATTTGCAGACACTGGGTGCGGGCAATGCCCTGGTGCAGCGGCGCAAGGGTCTGACCGGGAAAAAGCGGTGGGCGGCGGTGCTGGCGGCTTACGAAACCTATCGCCAGACCAGGGATGGCCGATTGCCGGCGAGTTTTGAAGTGCTCTATGGCCACGCCTGGGCCGTTGAGGGTGGGCGGCCGGAACATCCAGCGGCTGAAACGCGGCTGGACCCGGCCCGGATCACACGTCGCCCCAGGCCCGCCGGGGGCTAGGGGCGCGCTTTTACCACTGCCGCCGGTAGTTGTATTCGTCGCGCATTTCTTCGCGCAGTTCCCGGCGCTGGTTGTAATGAGGCCGAGGCCGGTAGCCGTCGTTAAAGCCGTCCTGGAAACCTTCCTTCTTGCCTTGTTTGCTGCCCTTGCGATAACCGTCCTCATAGCCGTTACGGTAGCCATCTTCATATTCGGCCGCACTGTTGGCACCGCCCTTGCTGCGGCTCATGGCGTTGCCCACGGCGTGTCCGACCCGGTAGCTGCGCTTGTAGGCCTTGTTGTAGCCATCATTATGACCATCGGTATAACCGTCGTTATAGCCCCGGTCGTAGTCGCCACCGGCCCAGACGGGGACCGCACTGAAAGTCAGGAACGCCAGAAAAATCATGAGCCAGGTTTTCATAGGATACCTCGGTTGGGAATGGGGTCGGGTCAAGCATAGCCGCGCTTGGCTGAATCGTGGCTGAGGATGAGCGAATTTTTTGAGCGGTTGCCGGAGGTCGGAATCGAACCGACACGATGTCACCATCACTGGATTTTGAGTCCAGCGCGTCTACCTGTTCCGCCACTCCGGCTTAAAGAGGGCTGCGGCACTCACGTCCGCTGGCGGGTGAATCTAACCGCTTTGGCCCGGTTTTGCAAGCTGCCGCGCCGTGGGCACGCCTTTGGGATTATCACTTCCAGGCTTGCGTGGGCGGGCAGCAGCGGCGAAACTCTGCATCCGGTTTTTGATGGTGTTTGGTCATGGCTCATACCCTGCAACAGATTATTGAGGCACAACGCACGCTGCTGACGGACCTGCTGGGCAATGCCCTGGGACATTATGCCCAGGAAATCGCCCATCTGCTCAATGCACCCGACCTGCTGGACGCCTACTTGCGCAATACCTTTCATTCGCTGGAGCATTGTAAGTATGTATATGTGCTGGATGCCCACGGCGTCCAGATCAGTTCCACGGTGAACCGTTATGGTGCCGATGCTTCAGCCCGGGGGCGGGATCGCTCCGAACGGCCTTATATGCAGCATCGCCATGACCCACATATTGAATTCAAATTGTCAGACGCTTATATCAGCCGCAACAAAAAACGGCCTTCCCTGACCGCCATTCAGGCGATCCGTAATCCATGCGGCGCCCGGATCGGGTTTTTGGGCGTGGACTATGATCTGCGTGAGTTACCTCATTCCACCGTCATTTATGAAGAACCCACCCAGTGGCGCCAGATCAAGGGTGATCCGGCCATCCGCCAAGGGGTTTTTTTGCAGCAGCGGGTTGAAAGCCTGATGGACAGGCACATCGATCACATCCTGTCGGTACATCAGGCGCTGGTGGTGGATCAGGGCGTGCATCATTTCCAGATTCACTTTTCCAGCAGCCGTTCGACCGTCTGGCATGTGGATGACCCTTACACCTACCGTATCCTGACGATGGAAGAGCTGTCGGATACGGATATCTGTCTGGCTTACCCCCGGCGCACCTATTTTGGCCGGGCCATTGTGCCCCCTGGCGATATTGGTAAAATCCTAAAGCAGTTTAGGGCGTTACGTTTTGCAGACGAAACCATTTACCTGCGTTCCGCCTCGCTGAATATCGTCAATGGCAAGGTGGGGCTGAATTTTTCCTGCGATGGCACGCATTATCTGAATTATGACGAATTCTTGGCCCAGGGTCTGGCCTTCTGGTTTGGCGGCGAACAATTTCCCCAAGCCGTTGTGGCCGCAACGCCGCTGGATCCGGCCCGGCTGGATGAAGTGGTGGAAGCCTTGGCCAAGGAAGGCTGCATTCAGGTCAACAAGCTGCTGTATGCCCTGGAACAGGAAGAAATCCCCGCCTCATTGCGGGCTTATACCCTGGCGGAGCGGGACTATATCTATCGGGAACTGAAGTCCGTGATGAACGTCTACGAAGGCGGCGTCTGCGGGCTGTGAGGTGCTTTCGTACCATGCAATCGCGGGGGAACTTGTGTGAGTCTGTTGAATGCTGAAACCATCGCTGCCCGTCTGGCCCAGGAACTACCTGCCTGGCACCCTGTTGCAGGTCACTTGCAACGGCAGTACCGTTACCACGACTGGAAAGGCGTGCTGCTGGCGGCCGGGGCCGTGGCGCATCTGGCTGAAGCAGCCTGGCACCACCCGGAGTTGACCCTGAGCTATGGATGTTTGCAGGTGCGCCTGCAAACCCATGAGGCTGGCGGAGTTACGGCCAAGGATTTTGCGCTGGCAGCTCAAATCGAAGCCGTATTGACCTGGGAACCCCCAGCAGTCAGTGGGTTGGCGGGTGCCCCGCCTGAACACGCCTACCGGTTGTCCTGACGTTCAAACGTCCAGCATCACCTTGCGGGGCATCCGCATGCCGGCGATCTTGCACAGCTGCGGTCCGTAGCCGTAGGGGAACAGTTGGTGCAGGTAATGCCGGGTGCCCTTGGCCGCACCCAGGGCCGAGGCCATTTCCTTGAGCAGATACCGGGCTTCGGGCACGCAGTGGGTTTGCTCGTAATGGGCTCGCACATAATCAATATAGTGCCAGTGGTCAGTCGCCAGGGTGATACCCTCGGCGGCTGCAATATGGTTGGCAATTTCCGGCGTCCAGGCCTGTGGGTCTTCCAGATAGCCCAAGGCATCGGTCTCCAGAGTCTGGCCTGCGACTTCAAGCAAGCGTGTGTCCACGTCATCACTCCTTCTTCAAGGTCG
>CAYNNN010000038.1:0-28775 GCA_964398665.1 uncultured Gammaproteobacteria bacterium
CAGAGCGGCGGTCTCCAAAACCGCAGGTTGGGGGTTCGATTCCCTCCTGGCCTGCACCCTGTCCTGGGGTGTTTCCTTAGGTGGTGTCCTGGTAACAAGTTGGCACCCTATCCTTTTGTTTGAGGTGTAGATGGAAAAGGTCGCTGCTGGCCCCACAGCGATGGATAAGCTCAAATTGGTTGGTGCAGCCGCCATTTTGGGCACTGCGGTTCTTGCTTTCTACGCATTGTCCGATCAGCCTACCTTGCTGCGTGTGCTTGTGCTGTTGGCGGCATTGGCATTGGCAGCCTTCATCGCGGTCCAGACTCAGCCGGGTCGTGCCCTGTGGGCCTTCCTGTTCGATGTGCGTACGGAAGTCCGTAAAGTCGTCTGGCCTACCCGCGAGGAAACCACGCAGACGACTCTGGTTGTGGTAGCGATGGTTGCGGTGATGGCCATCCTGTTGTGGCTGATTGACATGATCCTGTTTGCCCTGATGCGGTTTCTGACCGGTCAGGGGGGTTAGGCGTATGGCATTGCGTTGGTATGTAGTCCAAGCCCAGGCCGGTTTTGAAGCCCATGTCAAGCGTGCCTTGCAGGAACATGTGGCGCGGGCGGCTGCGGCGCAGGGAAAATTTGGCGACATCCTGGTGCCCACCGAGGAAGTGGTGGAGGTACGGGATGGCGAGCGGCGCCGGAGTGAACGCAAGTTCTTTCCGGGCTATGTGCTGGTGCAGATGGAAATGGACGATGATACCTGGCACTTGGTGCGCTCGGTGCCCAAGGTGCTGGGTTTTGTCGGTGGAAAAAAGGACAAACCGGCGCCCATTTCTCAGCGTGAAGCTGATGCCATCCTGCAGCGTATGCAGGACGGTGTCGAGCGACCAAAACCCAAAGTATTGTTTCAGGTGGGCGAATCAGTCCGGATCATTGATGGTCCCTTTGCAGATTTCAGTGGCGTGGTCAACGAGGTGGACTACGACCGCAATCGCCTGCGGGTGGAATTGTTGGTATTCGGGCGTTCTACGCCCGTGGATTTGGGCTTTCACCAAATCGAGAAGAGCAGTTAGCGGGATAATCCGCCCAGTGGGGGAGCCTTTTTGAGGCGTCATGACCCCGGTCAGGAGTAGTAATTATGGCAAAAAAAGTAACCGGCTACATCAAGCTGCAAGTCAAGGCAGGTGAAGCCAACCCGAGTCCGCCCATCGGACCGGCCCTGGGCCAGAAAAAACTGAACATCATGCAGTTCTGCAAGGAGTTCAATGCCCAGACCCAAAAGATGGAGAAAGGCACGCCGCTACCCGTGGTCATCACGGTTTATAGCGATAACAGCTTTACTTTCATCACGAAAACCCCACCTGCCTCGGTGTTGCTGAAAAAAGCTGCCGGGATCCAGTCGGGTAGCAGCAATCCCAATACCAAAAAAGTGGGCAGGGTGACCCGGACGCAAATTGAGGAGATCGCCAAGACCAAGCAGCCTGACCTGAATGCGGCTGACCTGGAAGCTGCGATGCGGACGATTGCAGGCAGTGCGCGGAGCATGGGCCTGGAAGTGGAGGGTTTGTAGCAATGGCCAAGCTGACCAAACGTATGGCGCTGGCACGGGCCAAGATTCAGCCCGGCAAGCAGTATGTCGTTGAGGAAGCCCTGGGACTGGTTAAGGAACTTGCCACGGCGAAGTTCGTGGAGTCCATTGATGTCAGCATCAATCTGGGGGTTGATGCCCGCAAATCCGACCAGATCGTTCGTGGTTCCACGGTCCTGCCGCATGGCACGGGAAAAGTCGTGCGGGTAGCTGTATTTGCCCAAGGTGCCAATGCCGAAGCTGCCCGGACGGCCGGCGCAGATATCGTGGGTTTTGAAGATTTGGCGGCCCGGATCAAGGGTGGTGATCTGGCCTTCGACGTTGTGGTTGCCGCACCGGACGCGATGCGTGTGGTGGGTCCCCTGGGACCCATCCTGGGGCCTCGGGGTCTGATGCCCAACCCCAAGGTCGGCACGGTGACGCCGGATGTCGCCGGCGCGGTGCGTAATGCCAAGGCCGGTCAGGTGCGTTATCGCGTTGATAAGGCTGGTATCATCCACTGCCTCATCGGCAAGGCGAACTTTACGGTTCAGGCGCTGCGCGAGAATCTGGACGCGCTGATTGTGGATCTGCAAAAGGCCAAGCCCAGTGTTGCCAAGGGTATCTACATGAAACGCATCAGCTTGTCGAGTACGATGGGCGCGGGTGTTGTTGTTGACCGTGCCTCCTTGGGCCTGTAATTGCGAGGATAACGACCATGCCGATGAATAAAGAGCAAAAACAGGTTGTCATTGATGAGGTTGCTGCTGTCGCACGTACGGCGTACAGCCTGATTGCCGCCGAAAACAAGGGGTTGACCGTGGAAGCTGTAACCCGGTTGCGCGTGGCTGCGCGCAAGAGCAAGGTTTACCTCCGGGTTGTCAAGAACACCCTGGCGCGCAAGGCGCTTCAGGGTACCGGGTTTGCGGATCTGGGTGGTGAATTGAAAGGCCCGGTCATGTTGGCTTTTGCGACGGAAGATCTGGGTTCCGCCGCACGCGTGGTCAAGGACTTTGCCAAAACCAATGACAAGCTCGCGGTCAAGCTGGTGGCCCTGCAAGGCAAAAAGTTGACGGTAAACGATCTGGATGCGGTAGCCAACCTGCCGACTCGTGATCAGGCGCTCAGTCAATTGATGGCAACCCTGAAGGCGCCGGTACAGAAACTCGTCTGGACGCTGGCTGCCGTGCGTGACCAACGACAGGGGCCGACAGCGGAATAAGCCAGGGTGCCTGGCTGATGCAGATTTGCCTTGTGAAAGATCCCCAACCCTTGGGTGGTGGACAGTACAACTTTTTGGAGTAATGACTAATGGCCGTTTCTAAAGAAGACATCCTGAATAGCATCGCCAACATGACGGTGCTGGAAATCGTTGATCTCATCTCGGCGATGGAAACCAAATTTGGTGTTTCTGCAGCTGCTGCAGTAGCTTCGGCAGCACCGGCAGGTGCCGCTGCGGCAGCGCCTGTGGTCGAAGAGCAGACCGAGTTCACCGTGATGCTGGTTGCTGCGGGCAGCAACAAGATTGGTGCGATCAAGGCAGTGCGCGCCGTATTGCCTGGGTTGGGCCTGACGGAAGCCAAGGCGCTGGTCGAGAAGGCGCCGGTTGCCGTCAAGGAAGGTGTGTCCAAGGAAGAAGCCGAAGCGATCAAGAAGCAACTCACCGAAGCGGGCGCGACGGTCGAGGTCAAATAACGCAAATTTGCGTTTACCAGGTCCATTTGGCCTGGGCGGGCTGGCGCCGGTATGGGCGCTGGCCTTTTTGTGCCTATTCAACATGCTAGACTATAGCGGAGCAGCTCATGCCCTATTCGTACACGGAAAAGAAACGCATCCGCAAAGATTTTGGCAAGCATCCCAGTATGTTGCCTGTCCCATACCTGCTGGCCAAGCAGGTGGATTCCTATCGGAAATTCCTTCAGGCCGATACCGCACCCGAGGCGCGCCGTCATGCAGGGTTGCAGGCGGTACTGCGTACCGTGTTTCCCATCCAGAGTCAGACTGGGCAGGCGACCCTGGATTACTTGAGCTATCGCCTGGGTGAACCTCAGTTTGACGTCAAGGAATGCCTGCTGCGCGGTCTGACCTATGCTGCGCCACTGCGGGTGTTGCTGCGTCTGGCCACTTACGAGAAGCGTGAGGAGAAGGATAGCAGCGAATCGCGGGTGATCAAGGACGTGAAGCAGGGTGAAGTCTACATGGGTGAATTGCCGCTCATGACCCGTAATGGCAGCTTCATTATCAATGGCACGGAACGGGTGGTGGTTTCCCAGCTCCACCGGTCTCAGGGGGTGTTTTTTGACCATGACAAGGGCAAAGGCCACTCTTCAGAAAAATATCTCTATTCGGCGCGGATCATTCCTGCCCAGGGTACCTGGATAGATTTTGAATTTGATCACCGGGATTGCCTGTATGTGCGCCTGGACAAGAAGCGCAAGATGCCGGCGACCGTGATGCTGCGGGCCATGGGCATGACCACCGAGGCCATTTTGGCCACTTTCTTTGAGATGGATACTTTCAGTTTCGATGCTGAAGGTATCCAGATGCATCTGGTGCCGGAACGCCTGATCGGACAGTTCTGGCCAACTGACCTGGTGGTCGGTGAACGCACCATTCTGGAAGCGGGTCGAAAGGTGAATCGTGCACAGGTGCGTCAGCTTGAAAAGGCTGGCGTGGCGCGACTTCGGGTGCCACGTGATTATCTCTATGAGCGGCGGCTGGCGCAGGATCTGGTGGACCCGGAGACTGGCGAGCAACTGGCAGGGGCCAATACCGAATTGACCGAAACCCTGTTGGCCAAGATTGAACGCAGTTCGATAAAAAGCATTCAAACGCTTTATATCAATGAGATAGAACGTAGACCCTTCATCTCCGACACCCTGCGCCTGGAGCAGGCTAATGCGGAATTGGGTGCTTTATTCGAAATTTACCGGGTGCTGCGTCCTGGTGAGCCGCCAACCCGCGATGCAGCACAACTGCTGTTCCATGGTTTGTTTTCTGATCCCGGTCGCTATGATTTGTCGCCGGTAGGGCGCATGAAATTCAACCGCCGGTTGCGCCGTCCGGAGATCGAAGGCCCTGGTACCTTGTCACAACAGGATATTCTGGATGTGATCAAGGAACTGATCAGTGTTTGCAGCGGCAAGAGTACGATTGACGATATTGACCATCTGGGCAATCGCCGGGTGCGTTGCGTGGGGGAAATGGCTGAAATGCAGTTCCGCCAAGGATTGAGCCGGGTGGAGCGTGCGGTGCGGGAGCGGCTGGGCCAGGCCGAGCTGGAAAACCTGACCCCGCAGGATTTGATTAATGCCAAACCCATCTCTGCTGCAATCAAGGAATTTTTTGGTTCCAGTGCCTTGTCTCAGTTCATGGATCAGATCAATCCGCTTTCGGAAGTGACTCATAAGCGCCGGGTATCTGCGCTGGGGCCTGGTGGTCTGATGCGTGATCGGGCTGGCTTTGAGGTGCGCGACGTTCATACCACGCATTATGGCCGGGTATGTCCCATCGAAACGCCTGAAGGGCCCAATATCGGCCTGATCAATTCGTTGGCTGTTTATGCCCGCCTGGATGATTACGGTTTTCTGGAAACACCCTATCGCAAGGTGGTTGCCCGTCAGCCCAGTGCGCAGGTGGATTATTTGTCCGCCATCGAAGAAAATCGCTATGTGATTGCGCAGGCCAATACCGTGCTGGATGCCTCGGGCCGCTTCAAGGAAGACGTGGTGTCGTGCCGCCACCGCAACGAATCCACCATCCGCCCCGCAGATGACGTGCAGTATATTGATGTGTCGCCCAAGCAGATCGTTTCGGTCGCCGCTTCTCTGACACCGTTTCTGGAGCACGATGACGCCAACCGTGCGCTGATGGGTTCCAACATGCAGCGTCAGGCGGTGCCAACCCTGCGTGCCGAAGCGCCTTTTGTCGGTACGGGTATGGAGCGGCGGGTGGCAGTGGATTCGGGCGCCACCATTGTGGCCCAGCGCGGCGGCGTGGTTGAGTCGGCAGATGCCGAGCGCATTGTGGTGCGTGTCAATGACGCCGAAGCCAACACCACACAGTTTGGGGTAGATATCTATACCCTGACGAAATTTGCCCGATCCAACCAGAATACCTGCATCAATCAGCGTCCATTGGTGAAAGCGGGTGATCGGGTCCAGGTAGGCGACGTGATGGCTGACGGGCCTTGTACTGAACTGGGTGAGCTGGCCCTGGGGCAAAACATGCTGGTGGCCTTCATGCCCTGGAACGGTTACAACTTTGAAGACTCCATCACTTTGTCCGAACGGGTGGTGCAACAGGATCGCTTCACCACGATTCACATTGAGGAGCGTACCTGTCTGGCACGGGAAACCAAGCTGGGGCCGGAAGAAATTACGGCTGATATTCCCAATGTCAATGAAACGGCCCTGCTGAAGCTGGATGAGTCGGGGATCATCTACGTCGGGGCCGAGGTCAAGGCGGGTGATATTCTGGTTGGCAAGGTTACTCCAAAGGGCGAAGTGCAACTGACCCCGGAGGAAAAGCTCTTGCGGGCTGTCTTTGGCGAAAAAGCTTCTGATGTCAAGGATACTTCATTGCGGGTGCCCTCCGGTATGGATGGGACGGTGATCGATGTTCAGGTGTTCACCCGCGATGGCAAGGAACGGGATAAGCGGGCCAAGGATATCGCGCAGGCAGAGCTGATCCGGTATCGCAAGGAGCTGGATGAGCGGTTGCGTATTGTGGAAGCGGATAGTTACCAGCGCCTGGAACAGCTGCTGATTGGCAAGCCCATTGAAGCCGGTGCCATCAAGGGCGTGCGGGCGGGTACCCTGCTTACGCCCGAAATCCTGGCCAATGTGCCTAAAGCGGCCTGGCTGGGGCTGCGGGTGCGCGATGAAACCGTCAACGAGCAACTGGAACGGCTGGAGCAGCGTCTGAAAGAACAACGCACTGTTTCGGAAAAGCTCTACAAGGAAAAGCAGCGCAAACTGGAAAGTGATGATGACCTGCTGCAACCAGGGGTGTTGAAGATGGTCAAGGTTTATCTGGCCGTCAAGCGCCGGATTCAACCCGGCGACAAGATGGCCGGGCGCCATGGGAATAAGGGCGTGGTGTCCACCATCGTGCCCATTGAAGACATGCCCTACCTGGCCAACGGCCAGCAGGTGGATATCGTACTCAATCCGCTTGGTGTGCCTTCACGCATGAATATCGGCCAGATTCTGGAAACCCATCTGGGTTGGGCCGCGCGTGGGCTGGGGGATCGTATCGCTGTGTTGCTGGCTCAGCATCGCGAAGGGCAGTTGCAGGAGATCCGTACATTTCTCCAGCAAATCTACGGGCCGCAATTTGAAGCGGATGCCTATGATGATGCTGCCCTGATTACGCTGGCTGAACATCTGAGCCACGGGGTGCCGATGGCGACCCCGGTGTTTGATGGGGCTTCGGAAGCTGAAATTCGCCAGATGTTACGCTTGGCCGGGCTGCCGGAATCCGGTCAGACCACCTTGTACGACGGGCGCACGGGGGAAGCTTTCGACCGTCCAGTGACGATAGGCTATATGTACATGATGAAGCTCAACCATCTGGTTGACGACAAGATGCACGCCCGTTCCACGGGTCCATATGGCCTGGTGACCCAGCAGCCCCTGGGGGGTAAGGCGCAATTTGGCGGGCAACGTTTCGGGGAAATGGAAGTCTGGGCGCTGGAAGCTTACGGGGCAGCTTACACCTTACAGGAAATGCTGACTGTCAAGTCGGACGATACGGCCGGACGTACCCGTTTTTACAAGCAGATAGTCAATGGCGATCACACGATGGAGGCCAGTATGCCCGAGTCCTTCAACGTGCTGGTGCGGGAAATCCGCTCGATGGCCATTGACATCAAGTTGGACCGCGATTAGCGCACACCGGCCCTGATACTCACACCGCACCCGGGTGCGGTGTCGGGTCGGTGGACATCAACCAGACAGGGGAGCACAGCGCTTGAAAGATTATAGCAAGATCAATAAACAACTGGCTGAATTGGATGGCTTTGAGAGCATCCGCATCCAGCTTGCCTCACCGCAGGTGATTCGCCAGTGGTCTTATGGCGAGGTCAAAAAACCCGAAACCATCAACTACCGTACGTTCAAACCCGAACGTGATGGTCTGTTCTGCGCTAAAATCTTCGGCCCGGTCGTTGACTATGAATGTTTGTGCGGCAAGTACAAGCGGCTCAAGCATCGTGGTGTGGTATGCGAAAAATGTGGGGTTGAAGTCACCCTGGCCAAGGTACGCCGGGAACGCATGGGGCACATCGAGCTGGCTAGCCCGGTGACGCATATCTGGTTTCTCAAGGCGTTACCCTCGCGCATCGGTTTGTTGCTGGACATGACCCAGCGGGACATTGACCGCGTACTCTATTTCGAAAGTTATGTGGTTGTTGAGCCGAACATGACGCCCTTGAACCGGGGCGAGCTACTGAGCGAGGATGACTATATCGCCAAGGTGGAAGAGTTCGGCGATGATTTCGACGCCAGGATGGGGGCCGAAGCGATCTATGAGATGCTTAAATCCATGGATCTGGAAGCTGAAGTCAAGAAAATGCGTCAGGAGCTGGAACTGACCCGTTCTGAGGCCAAGACCAAGAAGCTGACCAAGAGAATCAAGCTGATGACCGCCTTGCAGGCCTCCGGTAATCGTCCCGAGTGGATGATCCTGACCGTGTTGCCGGTCCTGCCGCCCGAATTGCGGCCTTTGGTGCCCCTGGACGGTGGACGGTTTGCCACTTCGGATCTGAATGACCTTTACCGCCGGGTGATCAATCGTAACAACCGGTTGCGTCGGCTGCTGGAAGTTTCCGCGCCCGATATCATCGTACGCAATGAAAAGCGCATGTTGCAGGAAGCCGTGGATGCCCTGATGGATAACGGGCGGCGGGGGCGGGCGATGCAGGGAGGAAATAAACGTGCCCTGAAGTCGCTGGCTGACATGATCAAGGGCAAGCAGGGCCGGTTCCGGCAGAACTTGCTGGGCAAGCGCGTGGATTATTCAGGGCGTTCGGTGATTGTGGTGGGACCTTATCTGCGCCTCCATCAGTGCGGGTTGCCCAAGAAAATGGCCCTGGAGCTGTTCAAGCCCTTCATTTTCAGTAAATTGGAATTGAAGGGCAAGGCCAGTAATATCCGGGCAGCCAAGAAAATGGTCGAGCATGAAAGCACCGAGGTCTGGGATGTGCTGGAAGAAGTCATCCGTGAACATCCGGTCATGCTGAACCGGGCGCCCACTTTGCACCGACTCGGTATCCAGGCATTTGAACCGGTCCTGATTGAGGGTAAGGCCATCCACCTGCATCCGCTGGTGTGTACAGCGTTCAATGCCGACTTTGACGGTGACCAGATGGCCGTGCATGTGCCGCTGTCGCTGGAAGCCCAACTGGAAGCGCGGGCTTTGATGATGTCGACCAATAACATCCTCAGTCCGGCCAATGGCGACCCGATCATCGTGCCTTCCCAGGACGTGGTGCTGGGTTTGTACTACATGTCCCGCGAGCGGCTGGGTGCCCGAGGCGAGGGAATGTATTTCAGCGGGCTGGATGAAGTGCATCGGGCCTATGACAACCGCCAGGTGGAATTGGGCGCCAAGGTGCATGTCCGGGTGCAGGAGTGGACCGCAGATACTGCCGGGCAATGGGTGGCGCATACCCGCCGGGTGGAAACCACGGTGGGCCGTGCCTTACTGGCCGAGATTCTGCCTCGAGGGTTGTCCATTGATATTGTCAACCGGGATATGAGTAAAAAAGCCATTTCCAGTGTCCTGGATGCCTGCTACCGGCGTCTGGGGCTGAAGGAAACGGTCATGTTTGCCGATCAGTTGATGTACACCGGTTTTTCCTATGCGACGCGGGGCGGGATTTCAATCTGTATTGGCGATATGCTGATTCCTTCGGAAAAGCAGAGCATCCTGGACAAGGCCGATGCTGAAATCAAGATCCTCCAGGATCAGGTGCTGAACGAAGCAATTACCGAAAGTGAGAAACGTAACAGCGCCATTGATATCTGGACCAAAGCCCGCGACCAGATTGCCCGCTGCATGACCACTGAAATCAGCCATGAACTTGTGCGGGACGCAGAGGGTCAGCCCCGCCTGGCGGAAGATGGTAGTCTCTCGAAGCAGCGTTCGTTCAATTCGGTGTACATGATGTCCGATTCCGGGGCACGGGGTTCCGACAAGCAGATGTTGCAGCTGTCCGGGATTCGCGGCCTGATGTCCCGGCCTGATGGCTCCATTATCGAAACCCCGGTCAAGGCCAGCTTCCGCGAGGGGCTGGGCGTGCTGGAATACTTCATTTCCACCCACGGAGCGCGCAAGGGGTTGGCGGATACGGCCCTGAAGACTTCCAACTCCGGCTACCTGACCCGGCGCCTGGTGGATGTGGCCCAGGACGTGGTCATCACCATTGATGATTGCGGCACCCAGGCCGGGGTGTTGATGACCCCGGTGGTCGAAGGCGGCAAGGTTGAAGTCAGCTTGCGCGACCGGGTGTTGGGTCGCGTCGTGGCTGAAGACGTCCTGCGTCCGGATGGCACTGTGCTTCTGGAACGCAACACCCTGCTGGATGAAAAGCTCGTCGCCCTGCTGGATGATGCGAGTATCGACCAGCTCAAGGTGCGTTCACCGATTACCTGCGAGTCCCGCCAAGGTATCTGCGCCCTGTGTTACGGCCGCGATCTGGCCCGTGGCCATCTGGTCAGCATTGGTGAGGCGGTGGGTGTAATTGCGGCCCAGTCCATTGGTGAACCGGGCACCCAGTTGACCATGCGTACCTTCCACGTCGGTGGGGCCGCCTCCAACCAGGCAGCCGTGAGCAATATTGAGGCCAAGACCAAGGGCACGGTGCATCTGCTCAATGTTCAGGGCGTAACCAACCGTAATGGCAACATGGTGGTGATCTCGCGCCAGGGCGAGCTGGTGGTACGGGATGAGCGCAATCGGGAGCGGGAACGTTACAAGGTACGTTACGGCGCAGTACTGGCTGTCCGGGATGGTAGTCCGGTGGAGCCTGGCCAGTCGCTGGCCAGTTGGGACGCACTCAACCAGAACGTGGTCGCCGAGTTCTCGGGCGTGGTGCGCTTCCTGGATTTCGTGGAGGGGGTCACGGTCAACAGCAAGATTGACAACATGATGGGCACCCAGCAGATCACAGTGATTGATGCCAAGAAGCGTACCAGCAAGGACAAGGACTTGCGCCCTCGCATCGTCCTGACCGAGACTGATGTGGAAGGACGCAATCCGTTGGAACGCCAGTACCCCATGGCGGCCAATGCCGTGGTGGAAATTGCCGATGGCAGTCTGGTCAGTGCGGGTGACCGGCTGGCCAGGGTCTCGCAGGAAATGGGCAAGACCCGCGATATCGTGGGGGGCTTGCCTCGGGTGTCCGATCTGTTTGAAGCGCGCAAGCCCAAAAGCCCGGCGATTCTGGCCGAGATCAGCGGCACGGTGAGTCTGGGCAAGGAAACCAAAAGTAAGCACAAGCTGGTCATCACGGCTTCCGATGGCACCAAGCATGAGGAGCTGATCCCGAAATGGCGTCAGATCACGGTCAACGATGGTGAGACGGTACGGCGCGGGGAATTGATCGTGGATGGCGAATTCTCGCCTCATGACATTCTGCGTCTGCTGGGCGTGCAGCCATTGGCCAATTACCTGACCAAGGAAATCCAGTCGGTGTACCGGATGCAGGGGGTGCGGATCAATGACAAGCACATTGAATCCATCATCCGGCAGATGCTGCGCAAGGTCGAGATCGTGGATGTGGGCGATAGCAGTTTTCTGGTAGGGGAGCAGGTGGACAAGCAGCGCTACAAGGAAGAATGTGCCCGCCTGGATCAGGAAGAGGGTAAACGGCGTCCAGTGGCCTATGACATTCTCCAGCCCATCAGCAAGGCGGCATTGTCTACGGAGTCCTTCATTTCGGCGGCCTCGTTCCAGGAAACCACGCGGGTGCTGACCGATGCGGCGGTGCGCGGCGCACGGGACGATTTACGGGGTTTGAAGGAAAATGTGATCGTCGGGCGGTTGGTGCCGGCCGGTACCGGCTTGATGCACCATCTCGAACGGCGGCGCAAACGCCTGGAAGGTCAGGGCTTGCAGCGGGTGCGGGAAGTTGAGCAGCGCTCGATGGAAGACGTGCATCGTGAGGCCGATGCCAAACTGCGCCAGGAGTTGCTCCAGCAGGAGCAGCAGCCCCGGGAGAGATTACGCCTGAACTTTGGCCCTGATGAAGATGACGAATAGGCACCAGGCCCTCGTCTGAGGACCAGGGCCGGGGGCAAGCATGAGCGTGGAGCGCGACACCGTCGAGTCACTGGCCTTGCTGGGCTTTGCCGAGCAGGCCTATCTGGACTACGCGATGTATGTCATTCTGGATCGTGCCCTACCGCATCTGGCGGATGGCCTGAAGCCGGTGCAGCGGCGCATCCTGTATGCCATGTCCGAGCTGGGGCTGGCCGCCGGGAACAAGCCCAAGAAGGCTGCGCGCACGGTCGGTGATGTGATCGGCAAATACCATCCACACGGGGATCTGGCCTGTTATGAGGCCATGGTCCTGATGGCCCAGCCGTTTTCCTATCGCTACCCACTATTGGAAGGCCAGGGCAACTGGGGGTCTGCCGATGACCCCAAGTCTTTTGCCGCAATGCGCTACACCGAAGCCCGCCTGACGCCCTATGCCCAGACCCTGCTCCAGGAACTGGGGGCCGGTACGGTGGACTGGCAGGCCAATTTTGATGCCACCCTGCAAGAACCGCTGCTGTTGCCGGCGCGCCTGCCCAACCTGCTGTTGAATGGCACCAGCGGCATTGCCGTGGGGATGGCAACCGACGTTCCTCCGCACAATAGCCGCGAAATCGTCGCCGCCTGTGTGCATCTGCTGGAACATCCGGAAGCTGACGTGGCAGCGTTGTGTGCGTATGTCCCTGGCCCGGATTTTCCCACGGCTGCTGAAATTGTGACGCCAGCCGCTGAACTTCGCAAGCTCTACCAGAGCGGGCAAGGCAGCGTGCGCCAACGCGCCTGCTACCGTGTGGAAGAGAACCAGATCATCATTGAAGCCTTGCCGTATCAGGTATCCGGCGCCAAAGTCCTGGAACAGATCGCAGCGCAGATGCAGGCTAAAAAATTACCCTGGCTGGAAGACCTGCGTGATGAATCCGACCATGAACATCCCACCCGACTGGTGCTGACGCCGCGTTCGAGTCGGGTGGACGCCGAGCGGTTGATGGCCCATTTATTTGCCACAACTGATCTGGAACGCAGCTATCGGGTCAATTTCAATGTGGTGGGCCTGGATCGCAAGCCGCAGGTCAAAAACCTCAAGCAGTTGCTGGCCGAGTGGCTGACCTTTCGCCAGCAAACCCTGACCCGGCGTCTAAAGCATCGTCTGGCCCAGGTGGAGGCCCGCCTGCATCTACTGACCGGATTGCTGGTGGTATACCTCAATCTGGACGCGGTGTTGGCAGTCATTCGCCACGAAGATGCACCCAAACCAGTCCTGATGCGTCAGTTTGGCCTGACGGATACCCAGGCTGAGGCTGTGCTGAACATCCGGTTGCGGCAGTTGGCACGTCTGGAAGAAATCAGCCTGCGGGCCGAGCAACAGCAGTTACAGGCTGAACAGGCTGATCTGCAACAGATCCTGGCCTCGGCGCATCGGCTCAGAGCCGTGCTGCGGACCGAATTGTTGCAGGAGCTGGAACGTTACGGTGATGCGCGCCGCAGTCCGTTGCTTGAACGTCCCCCGGCGCTGGCCCTGAGCGAGCAGGAACTGGCGCCTAGCGAACCTGTGACGGTGGTGCTATCCGAAAAAGGCTGGGTACGGGTTGCCAAGGGCCATGACGTTGATCCGGCCAATCTGAGTTACAAGGCCGGGGACAGGTTTTTGCAGGCGGTAGCCGGGCGGAGCAGTCAACTGGCCGTGTTTCTGGATAGCACAGGGCGCAGCTACAGCCTGCCCGCACATGAGCTACCCTCGGCACGCGGGCAGGGAGAACCGCTGACCGGGCGCTTTGACTGGCCGCTGGGGGCCCGCTGTGTAGCCGTCTTGCTGGGGGAAGAAAGTGAACGTTATCTGCTGGGGTCGGATGCCGGTTATGGTTTTGCCCTGGCCCTGACTGACCTGCATGCGCGCAACAAGGCAGGCAAGGCGGTGTTGACGCTGCCCCCCGGCGCGCAGCCCTTGCCCCCCTTGCGGCTGGCTTCTGAGGCTCAGGATCTGGCTGTGGTCAGCAGTGACGGTCGCCTGCTGGTGTTTCCCCTGGCGGAACTGCCGCAGTTGACCAAGGGCAAGGGTAATCAGTTGCTGCAAATTTCAGCCGTGCGGGCGGAAGCGCGGGAAGAGCTGCTGACACACTGGACCTTGCTGGCTCCAGCCGCCGCTTTGCTGATCCATGCAGGCGAGCGCCACTTGCGCCTGAGCCCGCAGGACTTGGCGGCCTATCGCGGCGAGCGCGGGCGGCGGGGGCAGAAATTGCCCAGGGGCTTCCAGCGCGTTACGGCTTTGCGCGCGGGTTAGGCCGCTCAAGCTGCACCGCAATCGGGAAGTTGTGGCGGCTGGAACCCGCGTGGTGCGCGCAACCGCGGGCCGCTGCCCGCCCGGTTTGGGCACGCAACCGGGCCTGGCGCTGCCACCAAAGCCGGGGCAGCAGCAGGAGCAGCAGGAGCAGGGTATACAGCAAAGCTTCGCGGCGGTCGGCTTTGACCAGCCAGGCAAAGTGCAACACGGCCAACGCCGCTGCCGGATAGACCAGACTGTGCAACTGTTGCCAGCGCAATCCCCCCAGCCACTTGATGGCCCGGTCAAACGAAGTGGCTGCCAGCGCCAGCAGCAGCAGGAAGGCCGTAAAGCCGACGATGATGTAAGGCCGCTTGCCCAGATCCACGCTGATTTCCAGCCAGTCCAGTTGGCGATCCAGCGTTAGATAGATGCAAAAATGCAGGGCGGCATAAAAAAATGTCAGCAAGCCCAGGGTACGGCGCAAGCGCACGATACCGTGCCAGCGGGTCAGCTTGCGCAGCGGCGTCAAGGTCAAAGTCAGCAGCAGACCGCGTAAGGCCCATAAGCCCGTGTCGTGGAGTAAGGTTTCGACCGGATTGGGGCCTAGTTGGTCACGGAATGCCCCGTAGCCCAGCCCCAGGGCGGGCAGCAGACCCAGGGCGACGAGGGCCAGTTTGAGCAAGAACCAGCGCATGTTAGTAATGTTTACGCAAATCCAGATCGCGGTACAACCCGGCGACCTGTTCGGCATAACCGTTAAATGGCAGGGTAGGCCGCTTGGGTGCCAAAAAACTTTCCCCCAATCGGCGTTCCTTGGCCTGACTCCAGCGGGGATGATCCACGGCCGGGTTGACGTTGGCGTAAAAGCCGTATTCCTGCGGGGCCAGCCGATTCCAGGTGGTATTGGGTTGAGACTCGGTAAAGTTGATGGCTACAATGGACTTGATGCTCTTGAAGCCATATTTCCAGGGTACGACCAGGCGTAAGGGGGCGCCGTTCTGGGGCAATAGCGTTGCGCCATACAGGCCGACGGCCAGAATCGTCAGCGGATGCATGGCTTCATCCATACGCAAACCTTCCCGGTAAGGCCACGGTAATACCGCAGTTTTTTGACCTGGCAACCGTTCCGGATCATGCAGGGTGATGAATTCGACATACTTGGCGCGGGAATCCGGGGCAAAACGTTGTAACAAATCGCCCAAGGCAAAACCCACCCAGGGAATGACCATGGACCAGGCTTCCACACAACGCAGCCGGTAAACGCGCTCTTCCAGGGCATGTGGTTTGAGAATATCTTCGAGGGTATAACGACCCGGCCTGGCACAGTGGCCACCGATGGTGACGGTCCAGTCTGCGGTGCGCAGGAACCGGGCATTTTGGGCCGGGTCGCGCTTGTCGGTTCCCAGCTCATAAAAATTGTTGTAGTGGGTGACATCTTCCAGAGGAGTCAACTGTTCGGCGGGTGGTTTGGGATCCTTGCGGTAATCCAGGGACGTTCCGGCCCGAGCAGGCAGCCACGGCGCCAGTGCAGCGGCGGCACCCAGCTGTAGCAGTCTGCGGCGTTGGTGATAGCAGTCCGCCGGAGTAATTTCACGGGCCGGAATCAAGGGCAGGCGAATGCGGGACATGGCAGGACCTCTAAAGCTGATTGAGCATGGTGAATGGCTTGGGCTTGGCCAGCCAGTAACCTTGCGCGTAATCCACGTGAATATCACGCAGCATCTCTAGGACTTCCTGAGTCTGGACAAATTCCGCCACGGTCTTGAGATTCATCAGATGCCCCACTTCGTTGATGGAACGTACCATGGCGTAATCGATCGGATCGTTGCTCATGTCACGGATGAAGGCGCCGTCTATTTTCAGGTAATCCACGGGCAGATTTTTCAAATACCCGAATGAGGACAGGCCGCTGCCAAAATCATCCAGCGAGAAGGCGCAGCCGATCTGTTTCAGGCTGTCGATCAGGCTCCGGGCCAGGCGCAGATTGGCTATCGCGCTGGTTTCGGTGATCTCAAAGCAGAACAGCTCGGGTGGCAACTGATATTCCTTGAGTCGGGCCTGGATGAACGGCCCCAGATCCGGTTCTCCCATGGAGCTTCCGGAAAGATTGATGGAACAGCGGTTGAGCCACAGGCTGTCACGCTGGAGCCATTCCCGCACTGCACTGAATACATTGTCAATGACCCAACGGTCGATTGAATACATCAGGTCGTAACGCTCTGCGGCGCCAATAAAGGCGCCCGGTAGCACGATGCTGCCATCTTCATCCTGCATCCGGAGTAAAATTTCGCTGTGGCGGTGGCGGGGGCTGCGGTCGTGAGCCAGTGGGAAAATGGGTTGGTGATACAGGACAAAACGTTCTTCCTGCAAGGCCTGCTTGATGCGCATGACCCACTGCATTTCGCCCTGCCGGCGCGCCAGTTCCAAATCATCCGGCTGGAAGACATGCACCCGGTTGCGGCCCTGACCCTTGGCAGCGTAACAGGCACTGTCCGCAGCGCTGAGGGCGCGGGCCAGGTCACGTTGCGCATCACCCAGCATCACCAGCCCGATGCTGACCCCCACGCTGAAGGTGCGGCCCTGCCAGCCAAAGCGGAATTCACTGATCACATCCCGAAACTGTTCAGCCCGTGCCACAGCCTGCTCCTTGCTGCAATTGAGCAGCAGCAGGCCGAATTCGTCGCCACCCAGCCGGGCCAGGGTATCCCCGGCATGGAGCTGCTTCTGGATGATGTAGGCCAACTGGCGCAGCAGTTCATCACCGACTGCATGGCCGCAGGTGTCGTTGACCACCTTGAACTGATCCAGATCGAGGTAACACAGGGCATGGGCTGTGCCATCGGGTGCTTCCAGCACCTGACCCAGGCGTTGCTCAAATTCACGCCGGTTGACCAGACCGGTCAGGGCATCGTGGCGGGCTTGAAAATGCAGTTGGCGCATGAGTTCCCGTTCCGCGCTGACATCGGCAATGACCACGACCGTCCCTTCGACCACGCTGTGCCGGTTCCGGATCGGTGCAGTGGTTCCCTCAACCGCCAGCAGGGCAGTCACGCTGGCTGGACTCCGTAGAAAACAATCCTGAATCCGGATCACCTTGCGGGTCTCCAGACATTGATGCACCGGATGTACCGCCAGCAACTGGCCCTTGGCATCCACCAGCGGCAAAATGGCCCGGATATCCTGGCGCTGGGCACGATCAGCTTCCCATTCAATCAATTGCTCGGCGGCCGGATTCAAATAATCCAGCTGGCCGTGGGCGTTGGTGACAAATACGGCATCACCGATGGAAGCCAGGGTAACCTGGGCGCGCTCCTTGGCCTGAAATAACATCTGCTCATGCCAGTCGCGCAGCAGGACATTGCCCAGAGCCGAGGCGCAGAGCTTGACCAGGTTCAGGGCATCCGGGTCAAAAGGCGTTGCACGGCCCCCGCGCCGAAACAGGTGCAGGGTGCCCAGCATCACTTGCCGGGGCAGTTGCAACGGCAGGCCCAGGTAAGCCGTGTCAGCAGCCTCCGGGGTCTGTCCGCCCCAAGGCGATTGGCTCAGACGCAGGTAGCTGATCAACCCCCGCTGACGTTGAGCTTCCGCATAAAGCTCAGAAGCATAGGGCAGTTCATCGGAAGCCATGAGCCGGGCATTGGGCGGGTAACTGGCAATGGCCTTGATGGCCTGGGCATTCTGGATGGTGATGCAGGCAACATCCATCTCGGTACAGCGGCAGGCCAATGCCAGCAGTTCATGCACCCGGTTGGTTACGGTCAATGAGCTACTGGCAATGGCCGCAAAGGCATTTAGCCAGGCTTCGTTTCGATGCAGGTTGTTGGCGACCTGCTCCAGGGTCTGGGTGCGTTGGCGGGCCAGCTGTTCCAGATGGACACTGGCATATTGCAGACGGCTGACGGTATCCAGCAGCCGTTGCTGCTGCAAGAGCAGGCGCTCCCAAATCCCGTTGCATAGCCGGCGCAACACGCTGAATTCATCCTGGGCTTCCGGGTCTACACTCAGGCGCAGGGTTTCACTATTTTCCCGTTGCAGGCGCAAGTCCATCAGCAGGCTGGATAACGGCACGGCCAGAAAGACGCGCATCAGCACGGTCAGGGCCAGCGTCCAGCCCCCCCAGACCAGCAACAACAGGCCCAATCGCCACAGTAGCAAACTGCCCACCGTTGCCAGCAGAGGGTCAAAGCGTAGTTCCAGGCGCAGCAGGTTATAGGCTCCGGCATATGGCAGCGTCAGCGTGACCACATCATCCTGGGGGTGACGCTGGCCCCAGTTCACCAGGGTTTCTCCCGGCAGTGTCACGACTTCCGGCCCGCTGCGGATGTAGTTGTCGGCATAGGACAGGCCCACGTAGCGATAGCTCTGCGCTGGTGCAACTCGCAGCAGCCAGGGGTACAATTCACGGCTGGATTGCTCGGGTTGTTCCTGTAGGCGCCGGATCAGGGTATAGGCAAAAGCTGCCGCCTGGGTCCGGCGAGCCTCGGCCACCGTTTCAGTCAGGCCGGTGAACCCGAACCACGCGGTCAGCAACAGCGGAATGCTGCCCAGCAGCCAGAGGGTCAATCCCAGGCGCCAGACCAGGGAGCCATCCGTCAGGCGCTTGCGCCATTCTTGTGGTAACAGCGATGCCGAGGCTTCAGGAGACGTATCGCCGCGCATTGTGGAACAGTTGCACCCAGGGGGACGGACCCTTCCAGTCTAGTGGCAAATAGGAATATTGCACAGTGCGAAACAGACGTTCCGGATGCGGCATCATTAAAGTCACCCGGCCATCGGGCGTGGTCAGCCCGGTGATGCCTTGTGGTGAGCCATTGGGATTGTCGGGATAGCGTTCGGTGGGCAAGCCCGCTGCATCGCTGTAATGCAGGCAGACCAGCGGTCCGGCAGCCTGCATCTGCGCAGGGTGCTGGAAAACGGCCTGACCTTCGCCGTGTGCCACCACGATAGGTGCTTGCAGACCTGCCAGGTCGGCAAAGAACAGTGAAGGATTGGGTGGCACGGCCACCTGACTCAGCCGGGCTTCAAACTGTTCGGAACGATTGCGGGCAAACTGCGGCCAGGCTTCTGCACCGGGGATGATGCTGCGCAGCTGGCTCAGCATCTGACAGCCATTGCAGACGCCCAGGGCGAAGCGGTCGGGATGGGCAAAGAAGGCGGTAAATTCATCCCGAAGTCTGGTGTTATACAAAATGGCCCGTGCCCAGCCCACCCCGGCGCCCAGCACATCCCCATAAGAAAAGCCGCCGCAGGCCGCCAGACCGACAAAATCACGCAGGGTGTAACGTCCGGCCCGCAGGTCGCTCATATGGACATCCACGGCAGTAAATCCGGCCTGGTCGAAAGCCGCCGCCATTTCCAGGTGGCCGTTGACCCCCTGCTCGCGCAAAATCGCTACCGCCGGTCGGCGGGTGAAATTCAACATCGGTGCGGTTAGCGGCGGGGCAACGATACGCAAACCGGGGGCGTCCACGTCCAGGAGCGCAGCGTATTCGGCCTGAGCGCAGGCGGGGTTATCACGTAACATCTGGATATGGTGGCTGGTACTGGCCCAGGCCCGCTGCCACGTGACCCGGTCGCCGACCAGATAGGGCTGATTCTGCCAGGTGAAGGTCAGGGTCTGGTCGGCGCTGGGTTGGCCCAGCAGGTGCGTCAGGCTGCTCAGGCCCGCTGCTGCCACCAGGGCCAGAAATTCGCCCTCCCGCTGAGGGGCTATCTGGACCAGGGCCCCGAGTTCTTCGGCAAACAGGCTCGCCAGCGGGGCGTTGCCCAACGCATCCAGGCGCAGGGTCAGGCCCCGATGACTGGTGAAGCTCAGCTCGCAGGCACAGGCAAACAGGCCGCCGTCGGAGCGATCATGATAGGCCAGCAGCAAACCGGTCCGCGCGTGCAATTGCTGCATCAGTTGCCAGAATCGCACCAGCAGGGTCGGGTCATCCAGATCAGCCGGAGTATCGCCTACACTGGCATACACTTGGGCCAGCGCGCTGGCCCCCAGCCGGTTGCGGCCCTGACCCAGATCCAGCAACCAGAGCTGGCCTTCGGGCTGCAACAGCGGGGTGGCCGTTTGGGCTACATCGGCCACGGGTGTCACGGCTGTCACCACCAGCGACAGAGGGGCACTGATACGCCGTATGGCGCCCTCATCTGTCCAGACGGTACTCATGGACAGGGAGTCCTTACCGACCGGAATGGCAATGCCCAAGGCTGGACACAGTTCCAGGGCCACGGCGCGCACAGCATCATACAGCGCCGCATCGGCGCCTGGCTGACCGGCGGCGGCCATCCAGTTGGCCGAGAGCTTGACCGCACCCAAAGTGCCGATGCCGGCGGCGGCCAGATTGGTCAGGGCTTCGCCGACAGCCAGACGTGCCGAGGCCGCTGCGTGCAGCACGGCCACCGGGGCGCGCTCGCCCAGGGCAAAAGCGACCCCGGCCACGGTCTGAAACCCGGCACAACTCACCGCGACATCTGCCGTCGGGGTTTGCCAGGGTCCGACCAGTTGGTCACGGGCACTGAGTCCACCCACGGTACGATCCCCAATGGTGATCAGAAACTGCTTGCTGGCAACCGTGGGCAGCTGCAAGACTCGCAGTGCAGCTTCTGCGGGGGCAATGGCATCCAGATTCAGCGGTTCCGTCACGGCAGGCTGATGAGTGGCCTGACGCTGCATCCGGGGCAATTTGCCCAGCAGCACGCCCAGCGGCAAATCCACCACGGCCTGTCCGGTAGTCTGATCGTGCAGGTATAACTGGCTGACAGCCGTTGCTTCGCCCAGCACGGCGTAAGGACAGCGCTCACGGGCACACAGGGCGGCGAACAGGGCTTCATGTTCCGGTGCCAGCGCCAGCACGTAGCGTTCCTGCGCTTCATTACACCATAAGGCCAGGGGGGGCAGGCTGGGATCATCGGTGGGAATGGCGCGCAGCGCCAGCTGCGCCCCACGTCCGGCATCGTTGACCAGTTCGGGCAGGGCATTGGCCAGTCCACCTGCGCCCACATCGTGCAGGGACAGGATGGGATTGGCTGCGCCCAACGCATAACAGCGTTCAATCACTTCCTGACAGCGACGCTGCATTTCCGGATTGCCGCGCTGCACCGAGGCAAAATCCAGGGCTGCGCTGCTGGCTCCGCTGGCGACTGAAGAGGCTGCGCCGCCCCCCAGCCCGATGAGCAGGGCCGGACCGCCCAGCACCACCAGCCGGGCACCCACCGGCAACGCCGCCTTGTGGGTCAGCATCGGCCGGATCTGGCCCACCCCGCCGGCCAGCATGATGGGCTTATGATAGCCATGGCAGCGGCCATCGGGGCTACGCTGGGTGTAAGTGCGGAAAAATCCGGCCAGATTGGGGCGTCCAAATTCGTTGTTGAAGGCGGCAGCACCCAGTGGCCCCTGAATCATGATCTCCAGCGCCGAGGCCAACCGCTCCGGTTTGCCCGCAATCTGCTCCCAGGGCTGCAGGGCAGTTGGCAGGCGCAAGTCCGAGACCATGAATCCGGCCAGACCTGCCAGACTGCGGGCACCGCGCCCGGTGGCGGCCTCGTCGCGGATTTCTCCGCCCACGCCGGTGGCTGCACCCGGAAACGGCGCGATGGCCGTCGGGTGATTATGGGTTTCCACCTTGAGTAGAAAAGGGGTGGCTTCGCTCAGGTAGGCATAGTGACCCTCAGGCTGGCGGCTGAAACGCGCCACCTCAGGTCCGGCGATGATTGCGGCATTGTCGTGATAAGCCGAGATCAGGCCCTCGGGGCTGGCCGCAGCAGTATGGCGAATCATGCCAAACAGCGAATCAGCCTGGGGCACGCCATCCAGGGTCCATTGGGCGTTAAAGATCTTGTGACGGCAGTGTTCCGAGTTGGCCTGAGCAAACATCATCAGCTCGGCGTCGGTGGGATTCCGCCCGACTGACTGATAATAATGTAGTAAATAGGCCCGTTCCTCGCTGCTCAGGGCCAGACCCAGCGCAGCATCTGCGGCTTGCAGGGCGGCGTCGCCCCCGGTTAGCACATCCACCCAGGTCATGGCCCCGGCCGGGGGCGTCGTAAAGAAATCCGCCAGTTGAGCCGGCGTTTCCAGCACTGATTCCGTCATCCGGTCGTGCAGGTGCATCAAAATTGCCTGCTGCTGGGCGGCCGTCAGTCCGGTGGCCTCCAGATGGTAGGCGGTGGCCCGTTCCAGACGCTGCACTTCGGCCAGGCCGCATTGCCCGGCAATATCAGTAGCCTTGCTGGACCACGGCGAACGGGTCCCCACACGGGGCGTGACCAGCACCGTGTCAGCCACCCATAGCCAGGGGGTCGGCTGTGCGTCCAGCAATTCTGCCAGGCGCGCTTGAGCGGTGGGTGTGAGTGGCTCGGTCTGAACCAGATACACCCAGTGTGCCTGTATCCCGGTCACATCGGGGGCTACGGCCTGCAGGCGTGCCAGCAGATGGGCCTGCCGGAAGGTCGAGAGTGCGGGGCCGCCGGGCAGGGCCAACATCAACGGTGTCATCAGCGCAGCTGCTCCTGCAACAAGGTCAGAATCCGGTTGGCTGTTGCCGAGTTGTCATGCGTGCCTTCCAGGGTCAGCACCTTGACGGTACTACTGCGGGCATCGCCTTGCACGCTGATCTGATAACGCTGGGCTTCGGATTTACGATCAGAGCGCCAGAAGGCCAGCCCGGACAGCAGACCGCGCTTGGGGGCTTCCTGATCGGGGTCCTGGTAGCGCACCAGATACACCTGTTGGTCGGCTTTGCGTTCCTCGACGGTAAAACTCACCCGATCCAGGGTTAGTCCTACCACGCGCCAGGCTTCTGCCACCGGGAGCTGGATTTGCAATACGCCAAAGCCATCGGCATCCTTGTTCAGGGTCGCCTGGGCTTGCGTGCCTGCTGCCGCATTGGCGGGGGCTGACTTGCCCAAGTGTATGATCAGGCGGTTGAGAAATTCCGCTTCCAGCTCCGGGTCGGTAGGACGTGGTGCCCACACGACCCCGGTGGTGCCTCGGTCGGTTTCCAGCATGCCCCGGTGACTCAGGTAAATTTCGCTGGCCTTACCGTCGGGGCTGCGCTCCAGACGAATGCGGTATTTATCCCGGGTAGGCGCAGAATAGGCATTTTCGCCCAGACTTTTTTGCAGCAGGGATCGGAGTCGATCCTGAGGAATGTCGGCGCGGTTCTCCTGCCATTCGGTTTCCAGAATCCCGATCCGGGCATCCTCGATTTTCAGGTTGAAGCCCTGTTCCAGCCAGAATGCCCGCAACTTGGGCCAGATTTCCTCGGCTGACGCACTCACGACCAACCAGCGCTGAGTGCCGCTACGCTCCAGGCGCACCTCGGCACTGCGGGGCAAAACGCCGCTCACGGCCGGGTCGGTGGCGGCGCGTTGCTGTTGGTAATCGGCATAACTGGCGCTGCCCAGGTTGGGTACCGACAGCGTGTCATTCAGGCCAGCGCTGGAAAGGTCGGGCGGTACTTCCAGGGTCGGAATGCTGGTCGCCTTTTTATAATCCACCCGCCGGTCGGGCAGGATATCATCGGTTTTCAGGCCGCAACCGGCCAGAAATCCCACCACGGCCATCAGGCCCAACCCGGTTTTTAACTGCACGTTCAGCCTCTTGTTCAAACGATAATCCTGGTTCATGCTGCAGTTCCCGCCTGCGCCAGAGCAGCACGCAAGGGTTCATGATACGGGGCCGACAGCGGGACCAACGGCAGCCGCAAACCCGGCGGAATCAGCCCCAGATGCGCCAAAGCCCACTTCACGGGGATGGGATTGGCCTCCAGGAATAAATCCCGGTGCAGGGCACTCAGGCGCTGATCCAGCGTTCGTGCGGTATCAGCCGCTCCGGCCAGTGCTGCCTGACACAACTGATGCATCAAGGCCGGGGCTACATTGGCCGTGACCGAGATCACGCCGTGTCCGCCCTGCAACATGAAATCACAGGCTGTGGCATCATCCCCGCTATAGCAGACAAATGCGGGTGGACAGGTGGCGCGGATGGCGTGCAGGCGTTCCAGTTGGCCAGTCGCCTCCTTGATGCCGATGATATTGGGTACCTGAGCCAGGCGGGCGACGGTGGCAGGCAGCAAGTCACAGGCCGTCCGGCCTGGCACATTATATAAAATCTGGGGAATGTCCACCGCCTGAGCGATGGCTTTGAAATGCTGGTACAAACCTTCCTGGGGCGGCTTGTTGTAATAGGGCGTGACCAGCAAACAGGCCGCAGCACCCGCATCCTGTGCGCAGCGGGTCAGGTGAATGGCTTCCTGGGTGGCATTGGAGCCGGTTCCGGCGATCACCGGTACCCGACCCGCAGCAGCCTGAACCACGGCCCGGATCACGGCGCAATGCTCGGTATCATCCAGTGTTGCCGACTCACCCGTAGTGCCCACTGCCACCAGGCCGTCCGTACCCTGCTCAATATGCCATTCCACCAAGGCTTCCAACGCCTCCCACGCGATCTGGCCGTCAGCGTGCATCGGGGTCACAAGCGCGACCAGGCTACCCTTGAACATGGAACATTCCCCAACCTCATAAAATGCCTGATGCTAACGTGCCCACCCCAACCTGACAAGCTGGCAAGACGGGTCTTGTGCGCAGTATCGGCGTTGCGCATTCCGCAGACTGTCTTCATACGCCTGGGGTTCTACCGGGTTGAACCGGGCAATCTGCACATCGCGCAGCATGGGGGCGGTGAAGTGGTGGAGTTGCGGTCAGTGTAGCATGGGCGGTCATCTGGTGACCTCACCCCTGTTCTCTGCGTTATCGCCAAAATCTGGCCAAGGGCACTCACAGCAGGGGTATTGGTTGGGTGCGCCCGTTCACCCTTGCCAACGCCTGAATGGGTGCTTACAGTCCGGCTTTTACGTATTGGCGCTGTCTCATGAAATTTCTTGTCACGGACTGGCTCCAGCAAGCCTTGCACACTCTGCAGGCCAGCGGTGCCCTGCCCACGCCTCTTCCCGTCAATCTCGTGGTCGAACGCCCTCGTGAGGCCAGTCATGGCGATTTTGCCACGCCTGTTGCTCTGGGTCTGGCCAAAGCCCTGCGCCAGAATCCGCGTGAACTGGCCAACCGTATCGTTGCGGCCTTGCCACCCTCCCCGTGGCGGGCGCAGGTCACCCTGGCCGGGCCAGGCTTCATCAACTTTGTGCTCAGTGCGGCGGCCTGGCAGGCCCTGCCTGCGCAGATTCTGGAGGGTCAACCGCGTTATGGGCGCTGCAACCTGGGTCAGGGCCAGATCATTCAGGTGGAATTCGTGTCTGCCAACCCGACTGGCCCGCTGCATGTGGGGCATGGGCGAGGCGCTGCGTACGGCGCCAGTCTGGCCAATATTCTGGCTGCCGCCGGTTATGCAGTACAGCGGGAGTATTACGTCAATGATGCCGGACGCCAGATGGATATTCTGGCGACCAGTATCTGGCTACGTTATCTGGAACTGGCCGGGCTGACTGCGCCTTTTCCGCGTCGGGGTTATCAGGGTGATTACGTCTGGGATATCGCAGCCACCCTGCATCGTACCCACGGCGCACGCTTCACCCTGGAGGCCACGCGGTTTGCTGGCCTGGGCGATGATGGTCCCGATGATGCCGGGCATGAACGGTATGTGGACACCTTGATAGCCCTGGCCAAACAGCAGTTGGGTGCTGATTATGCCGTGGTATTCAATCTGGGGCTGGAGACGCTGCTGGGTGATACCGCCGACGACCTGGCGCATTTTGGGGTGACGTTCGATCGCTGGTATTCCGAACGTAGTCTACACGAGAATGGTACTGTGGATGCCCTGATCGAGCGCCTGCACCAGGGCGGGCATCTGTACACTGCAAACGGTGCGTTGTGGTTCAAAAGCACGGCCCTGGGGGACGAAAAAGATCGGGTGGTGCGCCGGGAAAACGGCCAGACTACCTATTTTGCCGCCGATATTGCGTATCACTGGGAAAAATTCCAGCGTGGCTTCAGCGAGGTGATTGATATCTGGGGAGCGGATCACCACGGCTACATTCCCCGCGTCCGGGCTGCCCTGCGTGCCCTGGACATCAATCCCGAGCGCCTGCGGGTCTTGCTGGTACAGTTTGTCAATCTGTTACGCGACGGCAAACCCCAGGCCATGAGTACGCGCAGCGGAGAGTTTGTCACCTTGCGCCAGTTGCGCCGGGAAGTCGGCAATGACGCCGCCCGGTTTTTCTATGTGTTGCGTAAAAGCGAACAACATCTCGATTTTGACCTGGATTTGGCCAAGGCTCAGTCCAATGACAACCCGGTCTATTACATTCAGTATGCCCATGCCCGGATTTGCAGCGTCCAGCGTCAGGCGCTGGATAAAGGCTGGCCCGAAGAGGACGCCCTGGCGCGGCAAAACATGCACCAGTTGACTACGCTGCCGGAGCAACTGGTCTTGCAAACGCTGGCCCGCTATCCTGAGGTCATTGAGCAGGCAGCGACAGACTGCGCCCCGCATGGCCTGGCCCACTATCTGCGCGAACTGGCCGACACGTTCCATGCCTACTACAATGCCACACCGTTTCTGGTCCCGGAATCCGGCTTGCGTCAGGCCCGGCTTTACCTGATTCGGGCCGTGCAGTGGGTGCTGGCCGATGGTCTGAAGCTGCTGGGGGTACAGGCACCAGAGCGGATGTAGATTTCAGGGCACTGTGCGTGCCTGGGCCAGCGTGGCACATAATTGCGCAACGCCCGCCAGCAACGCGGGACCGGGCTGATGCAGCTGGTCGGCGTTGACGGCATGCACCCGCCGGTGCCGCACCGCCTGAAGCTGGGGAAAACGCTGCCAGGGCGCGCTGAGCTGCGCGAAATCCTGGCCGCTTTCCTGCGCAATCAGGACCAGCTCCGGGTCGGCGGCCAACACGGCCTCCCAGCTGACCTGGGGCGCCAGCAGCGGCAATGCGCCAAAGACATTCTGACCGCCGCAGATACGCAGGGCATCACCGAGAATGTGCTGATCATTCAGAGTCAGCAGGGGGTCGGGCCAGATCTGGTAAAACACGGTGACCGGGCGGGCCTGGGCATGGCGCTGCTGCAACCGGGCCAGTTGCGTCGTCCACTGCTGGGCCAGGGTTGCAGCGCTGGCAGGCGTGCCCAGCCAATCTCCCAGTTGTCGCAGTTGCGCCGGGAAGTCCGCCAGCCGGTTGCGGCTGTCCAGACTGAAACTCGGCCAGGCGTGCCTGGCTATCCAGGCCAAATCGTCAGCCCGATTGCCACCAGGCCAGGTCAGAATGCCATCCGGCTGCAGGGCGAGCAGCCGCTCGCGGTTGAGGCCGTTGGCATCGCCAACGGCCGTGGCATGGCTCCCTGGCGGCAGGGGCAGGATGGCGCCCCGCAGCCGTGCCCCCGCTCCCAGTGCCATGACCCAGGCGCTCAGGTGTGGGGCCAGGCTGACCAGACGCTGGGGTTCTGCCTGAACCGCCAGCGGCAGGCACAGCAAGAGCCAGCCCAGCCGCTTCATGTGGTGAGCAAATGACGCAGACGAAACCAGTCAAAAGCCGGGCCGGGGTCGGTTTTGCGGCCCGGCGCAATGTCGCTGTGGCCTGCGATCCGGTCTACACTCAGACCGGGGTAGGTCTGGATCAGCAGGCGGCAAATTGTGTGCAGGATGGCATACTGGGCGTCGGTATAGGGCAGCGTGTCGGTACCTTCCAGTTCAATGCCGATGGAAAAATCGTTGCAGCGTTCCCGGCCCTGATATTGTGATACGCCTGCATGCCAGGCGCGCTGATGGAAAGGCACGAACTGGCACCAGGTGCCATCCCGGTAGAGGCATAGATGCGCGGAAACACGCAGCTTGCGTAGCGTGTCGAAGTAGGGATGTAAGCTATAATCCAGCCGATTGGTGAAGAAGTCGCTGATGTGACCGGCGCCGAACTCTCCCGGTGGCAGGCTGATATTGTGGATCACCAGTAATTCCGGCTGTACGCCGGGCGGGCGGGCGTCGGCGTTGGGCGAAGCGTGATAATTTGCCGGCGCCAGTAGCCCGGAAACAGGGTTCAAGGTTATCATGTTGGCCCAGTCAGGCAGGTGCGGAAAGGGGTAGGTTCCGGATTATCGCCTTGGGCGGGTCCAGGTTCAATCGTGTCGCGTGCCATCTGGCGATGTGACGGCGGTCACAGATGAGGGCAGCAGGATGGACTATAGATTGGACTGGGTTGAAGTAGGGATTTTGGACAGTCGAAGGTGATACCCTCATGAACATACGACTGGCTGGCGGTCGCACGATAACGGCGCGAGGTTTACCATGCAAGACAACAAGACAAATGTCATCTCCCTGGAGCAAGCAGCAGGACGGCGCATTGTGTTAGACACCGAGAGCAAAAAACTGGTCACCGAGATCGGCGAGATTACCAGCAGACAACTTCAGCATAGCTTGGCTGATTTGTTCGAGGGGGTGGACGACGCCCTGTATCAGATGGCCGACCGGGCGGAAAACAATACCCAGCAAACCCTGTATTTTGACGCCATGCGTCAGGTACGCAAGGAGCGCAACCGCATGGAAACGGCATTCATGCGCCGTTTTGCCCGCACCTATGAAGTGTTCTGGGATACCCTGCCGACCGTGGTTGCCGTCAAAAAACCGGGTGAGAGTCTGGAAATGGGTGGCCTGAGCCTGATGGAGGAAGGCGAGCTGGAAGAGACCCTGGCGGGCAACAGCATGGCTTCAAAGGGGGAAAATCTGTTTCAACAGGAATTGACCGCACTGGGTCAACGCCTGACCCA
>CAYNNN010000039.1:0-27751 GCA_964398665.1 uncultured Gammaproteobacteria bacterium
ACCCGGTTTCTGGACCCGACCGGGCTGAATCCGGGCAATGTCTCCACCGCTGCCGATCTGGCCAAACTGGCTCAGGCGGCTTACCAGTATCCCGTCATTCGGCGTATCACCACTACCGCCGAAAGCGAAGTTTATTTCTCAAATCGCTTTCTGCCTACGGAATATCGCAATACCAACTCGCTGGTGCGCAATCAGCTCATGGCCATCGGTCTGAGCAAGACCGGCTACATTCGGGAGGCGGGCCGTTGCCTGGTCATGCAGGCCAATCTGGCTGATGACCCCTATCTGCTGGTCTTTCTGGGATCACCTGCCCGCTCCGGGCCTGCCCAGGATGCGCTCAGGCTGGAACGCTGGCTCAGCGCCCGGCGTAGCGGCAGCTAAAGGCCATCGACCCCGTAGCAACGCTGATAAGCCAGAATCTCGGGCACTTGCGCAGCCAGTTCCGGTTGCTGCTGCGCGTAGTCCAGCACCTCCGCCAAGCCCACGATGGGGATGACCTGCAAGCCTGTCTGCATGACCTCCTGACAGGCTGATCGTGTACCCAACCCCCGTTCCTGCCGGTCCACGGCGATGGCGACCCCAACCGGCTGGGCACCGGCCTGGCCGATGATTGCCACGGATTCGCGTACTGAAGTCCCTGCCGAAATCACATCATCCACAATCAGCACCCGACCCCGCAGGGCCGCCCCCACAATCAGGCCTCCCTCGCCGTGATCCTTGGCTTCCTTGCGATTGAAGGCGTAGGGCACTTCGATGCCATGCTGTTCAGCCAGGGCAATGGCTACTGCTGCCACCAGCGGGATGCCCTTGTAGGCCGGGCCGTACAACTGGTCAAAGGCCAGCCCGCTGTGGACGATGGCCGCTGCGTAATACTGGCCCAGCCGGGCCAGCCGTAAGCCGGTATTGAACTCACCGGTATTGAAAAAATAGGGGCTGATGCGCCCTGACTTGAGGGTGAACTGGCCAAAGCGTAACGCGCCTGCCGCCTGGGCAAAGCGTAAAAATTCCGCCTGATAGGTCTGCATGGTCCGATGGTCCTGCCAAAGCGGGGGATTGTAACAAATGCTGTCCCCGCCGCTACGGCTCTGGCTGACCCGGACCCGATGCAGGGCTGCGCTGCATCGGCTGCGGCTTGTCAGGCCGGCTGCCGTTCATGGGCTGGACGCCTGATGGGTCTGGGCGGGTGGCTGTTGTAAGGCGCTCTGTAACTTGGCCAGACGCAAGGGGTCGTCGCGGTAGGTTTCCAGATGCTCAGCCAGGCGTTGTGCCCGCTGGGCTGCGGCCTGTGCGGTGCTGTGGGCCAGGCGTTGGGTGCGGGCCGCATGATGGGCTGTGGCCTGGGCAGCCTGCAGGGCCTGAGCCTGTTGCTGGCGTTGTGCCCATTTACCCTGACGCAGCCAGGTATTGAGTGGAATCTGACTGGGGCACACGGTTTCACACAAGCCGCAGACCAGACAGTGTTGCAGGCTGATATCGGGGGCGTGTTGCGCGGCCAGGGCGCGATACAGTTCCTGAGCAGGCAGGTGCAAGGGGCAGGCCTGGGTACAGAGGCCACAGCGAATGCAGGCGCGTGCTATCGGAGGCACGCGGGCCGGGGCAACATGTAGCGCATTGATATGGGATTGTAATGGGGCTTCCAGAGCTTCAGCAGGCAGGGGGTAGCCGCTATAACGCCCGCCCACGCGCACCCCCCCGGTTCCCTGATAGCCGCACTGTTCCAGCAGGTCGCGCAACCGGGTGCCTTCAATGGCCCACCGCGTTTGCGGTTGCAGCAGCCCCGGTCCACTCAGGCTGATCCAGCGCCCCAAGGGAGGCAGGTGAGTGGTCAGGCTTTGCCAGACCGCATACGCAGTACCGATATTGTGACAGACGATGCCCACTGCTGCGGGTGGCTGGGTGGCGGTCAGGGGGTAATGGCTGACCCGCGCCAGCAGGAGCCGTTCGGCCCCGGACGGATAGCCGCCAGCCAGAGTCTGTCGTTCAATGACCGGTGGCACGGGCGGGCAGGGCAGTCCGGGCTTGAGGGCCAGCACGGTGCGAGGCTGGCCAAGCGCCTCACGCAGCCAGAGGATGCCCTGGGCCACGGCCTGCGGGGCCATGGCCAACAGGGCGGCGTCTGCCGTAATGTCGGGTTCACATTCCATTGCGTTGATGACCAGCAAGTTGACAGAGGCTGGCCATTTGCGATGGGCCGGGAAGGCCGCACCGCCCAGGCCGGTCAGGCCCAGCCGCTCCAGATGCTGGCGTTGGGCGGGCAATGGTGCTGGGGGCATGGGTGGTGCTCCAGCCTGTGGGTCGGGCGTCAGCATCCAGGTTGCCACGCCGGGTGCGTGGGGTAAGGCGACAGGCCGCGTTTGTAGGGCCGTCAGGGTGCCGGTTGCGGGCGCGTGGAGCAGTTCTCCCCAGTGATTGCTGGCCAGACGTTGGCCGCGCTGAACGTAGCTGCCTACTGCAATGCCGGGCAGGGCATGCAGGCGATGGCCACGGGGACTCAGCAGCGGCAGATAATAAGCGGGTATGGGCATAGGCGGGGTGCCCGGTGGTGCAACGTCAGGCGTGGCGCGTGCTCAGGGTGACAATCGTCAGTACCAGCACTCCGCTGGCAATGCCCACTCCGGCATCAGCCAGCAGGGGTACCAGGTATTGGGCGCCCCCGGTCCAGCCCGACGCATGGCCCAGCCCCTCGGTCAGATGCGCAATCTGATGGTGTAGCCAGGGGATACCGTGCGTGATGATGCCGCCCCCGACCAGAAACATGGCGGCCGTGCCCAGCACAGCCAGCAGTTTCATCAACCAGGGCGCTGCCCGCAGCAATAACACCCCCAGCCACTGGGTGGCGCGAGAACGGGCCTGACTCAGGTACAGTCCGGCATCATCCAGCTTCACAATCCCGGCCACGAGGCCATATACCCCTGCGGTCATCAGCAGGCCGATGCTGATCAGCACGGCTACCTGGGTCAAGAACCCGGTGCCTGCCACGCTGCCCAGGGTGATGACGATGATTTCGGCGGAGAGAATGAAGTCGGTGCGGATCGCGCCCTGAATCTTGTCTCGTTCCAGGGCCGCCAGGTCAACGTGAGGGTCAGCCAGAGCCGCCGTCAGTTCGGCGTGATGGGCTGCCGTTTCCGCTGGACTGTGCAGCCAGCGATGGGCGAGTTTTTCTGCACCCTCAAAGCACAGATATAAACCGCCCAGCATCAAAAGCGGTGTAATGGCCCAGGGGATCAGGGCGCTGATCAGCAGGGCCGCTGGAATCAGAATGAGCTTATTTTTCAGGGATCCGACTGCAACGGCCCAGACCACCGGCAGTTCCCGGTCAGCCTTGACCCCTGCGACTTGCTGGGCGTTCAGGGCCAGATCATCGCCCAGCACCCCGGCAGTCTTTTTCGCTGCGATTTTGGTCATGACCGTGACATCGTCCAGCACGGTGGCAATATCGTCGAGCAGTGCCAGCAAACTACTTCCGGCCATCACCATGTCCAACAAGAAGGGGGGCCGGGATTATAACGCCTGGCCTAGCGGGGCGGGAAATTTACCGTGAACGCTGCACCGCCCCAGGCGGAACTGCCGATACGCAGTTTGCCGCCATACAGTTCGACCAGCTCGCGCACCACGGCCAGGCCGATGCCATGACCCGGCACCCGCTCATCGGCGCGTCCGCCGCGCTGCAAGATCAGGCTACGCTGGGTTTCCGGAACTCCCGGCCCGTCATCTTCAATGCTGAGCTTCAGCCCAGGACGGCGCAAGCGTGGATCGTGGAGGACTTCGGCACGCAGACAGACCCGTTGTGCACACCACTTGCAGGCGTTATCCAGCATGTTGCCTAAAATCTCGAACAAATCACCTTCGTCACCGTAGAAGACCGCACCATCCGCAAGTAGCAGCGTGAGTTCCAGCTGCTTGGCGTGATATACCTTGCGCAGCGAGGTGGCCAGTGGTTCGGCAGCCTTGCTGACGGCCAGCGGTGCTGCCAGGGCGCTGCGGCCCGAAACGGCGGCGCGCTGGAGTTGATAATCCACCATCTGGGTCATGCGCCCGACCTGCTCCATGACTGTGGTGCGCAAGCCCGCTTCCTCTCCCGGTGTCACGGCGGTGCGTAACACGGCCAGTGGGGTTTTCAGGCTATGTGCTAGGTCGGCCAGGGTGTTGCGGTAACGTTCGAGATTGGCCCGCTCATGGGCCAGCAGGGCGTTCAGATTTTCGGTCAGATCGGTCAGTTCACTGGGATAGGGTCCGCTGAGGGCGCTTTGCTCCCCGGCTTCCATGCGGCGCAGGTCGGCGGCCACGCTCCGCAGCGGTGCCAATGCCCAGCGCAGGAATCCGGCCTGTGCCAGCAAGAGCACCAGACCCAGGCCACCCAGCCAGACCCACAGGCCATAGCGGAAGCTGCTCAGTTCGGCGAAATGACTATCCAGGGTTTCCGTGACTGCAAAGGTGTAGGCCCGGCTGATGCCCTGGCCCAGTTCCCAGATGATCCCGAGCCGGGCCTCGTACAGCCAGACGCCATCGGCCTGCTGATAGCGCTCATAAGCCCAGACCCCGGCGGCAGTGAGCGGTGGCGGACGCAGGCCGGTTCCCAACGTGGAGGCCGAATACCAGATGAAGTCATCGTCATTGCCACGCACCGCCGCATAACGCCCGGAACCAGGCTGGGCCAGGCTGCTGTCGGCCAGATTGCTGGGCAGATTCAGGCCGTGGGCATTCATGTCGGCGGCGCTGAGCAGGCCGTAGACATGGACTTGCAGCCGGGCCCGCAGGGCGCTTTCGGCGCTTTCCTGAAATGCCTGATCCAGCGCCAGCCAGGTACCGCCCAGAAAGATCAGCAGCAGCAGGCTGGCCGCTGTCAGCAGGCGGCCGTGTAGCGAGTAACTCAAACGCCCTCGCGGGCCAGATTGAAGCGATACCCGCGCCCCCGCAGGGTCTCGATGGGGTTAAGCATCCCGTCGGGGTCCAGCTTGCGCCTCAGTCGCCCGACAAAGACTTCGATCACGTTGCTGTCCCGGTCAAAATCCTGCTCGTAGAGATGGTCGGTCAGTTCGGCCTTGGAAACTACCTGACCGGTATGTAGCATCAGATAATGCAATACCTTGTATTCGTAAGCAGTCAAGTCCAGGGGGCGGTCACCGACCTGCACGCTCTGGGCAGCGGTGTCCAGCTTGACCGGCCCACATTGCAGCACCGGCTGTGCCCAGCCCGAGGCGCGGCGCAGCAGGGCATTGACACGCGCCAGAAGTTCCTCGACATGAAAAGGCTTGACCAGATAATCGTCGGCCCCGGCCTCCAGCCCTTCCACCTTGTCCTGCCAGCGCCCCCGGGCGGTCAGGATCAGCACCGGATAGGATTTCTGATGCTTGCGGCGCAGGGTCCGGATCAGTTCAAGCCCGCTCAAAAGTGGCAGGCCGAGGTCAATGATGGCCAAATCAATCGGATACTCTCCGGCCATGAACAGCCCTTCCTGACCATCACTGCACTGATCAACGGCATAGCCCTCTTTTTGCAGGGCATGGGCCAATTGCTGACGCAAACTGGCGTCATCTTCAACGATCAACAGGCGCATAACCGATTCCCGATGCTTGTAACACGTTACCCCAGTTTAGTCCCGAACCCGCCGACTGTAGGGGTCGACTTCCATCTGGCGTACCCGGCCCTCGGGGGTCAGCACCTTGATGCGATAAGTCTGGGAAGCGTCCTGCCGACGTTCGGCATCTCCGGACAGCACGCGCCCACCGGTGCGCCGCCGCACTTCGCTGGCCGCATCGTCCAGGCTCATTTGTGCGGCACTGTTGCCGCCCAGAACCAGGCTCCCCAGCAAGAAAACAGGTAGTAGTTTTTTCATGACCCCATAACCCCGAACCCATACGGGGCAGGATAGCCCGCAAGGCGTGAATCCGGGCTGAATTTGCGCAGTAGCCCTTGACCGCTTGTACCAAATATAAGACAATTCTCACATGCTGATGCGGCTTCCGCAAGGGCATGTTTCTCCTCCACGCCGCCTGTTGGTGGTTGCTGGCGCGGGTCTTGCGGCCCGCGCATTTTTTCCCCGGTGTAAAACTTTCAGTCCAGCCAAATGGCTATCAGCCGGGCATTGACAAAAATCATCACTGACGCCTACACTTTGCGCCTTTTCCGGAGGCTACCCCCATGAAACGCACTTTTCAACCCAGTAACCTGCACCGTGTCAGAACGCACGGGTTTCGGCAGCGGATGAGCACCCGTAATGGGCGCAAGGTCATCAATGCCCGGCGCGCCAAGGGCCGCAAGCGCCTCACGGTCAGCGGCTAGAATTGCGGTTGCACCCGCAGGGTTTCCCGCGTGTCCACCGGCTGTGCCAGGCTGCCCAGTTCAATCAGGTGCTGGCAGCCGCGACCCTGCGCGTCAAGGCGGGCTGCTTCAGTGCCCTGGCTTTGTCCAATGGAGGTCTGGCGGCGCGGTTGGGCATGGTGATCCCCAAGCGCCATACCCGGACGGCGATTCGGCGCAATCGGATCAAGCGCCTGCTGCGCGAGGGCTTCCGTCGGCAGCAGGCAGATTTTTTCGGCCTGGATGTGGTAGTCATGCTGCGCAGTCGGTCTGATGTGACCTCGGCGGGACATGATGCCGCGCTCCTGGCTCAACTCTGGCAGGCACTACGCTCATGCTCCGCACCGGGATCATCTTCCTGATCCGCATTTACCGCTGGGTGCTCAGCCCCTATATCGGCGGCCAGTGCCGATTTCACCCCACCTGTTCCCACTATGCCGAACAGGCACTGCAACAGCATGGCCTGCTTTTGGGGTTATGGCTGGGGCTGCGTCGCCTGGCTCGCTGCCACCCCTGGCATCCGGGTGGCCTTGACCCCGTTCCAAAATCCCGCAAGCCTCCCCATGGAAAATTATAGATTATTGCTGATTATCTCGCTGGTATTCACAAGCTTCTTGCTCTGGGATGCCTGGCAGCGCTTCCAGCACGCCAAAACGGTCCCACCGCCGGGTGTGGTGAGTCATGCAGCGCCTGCAAACCTGTCCGCAGGTGGTGCCCCGGTACCGACGCCAGAGGCCGTACCCGCCGTCCCGGGCGCGGTCGAAGGCGCCAAGCCTGACGCCCTGAATCAGGGCCAGAAGATTCAGGTCAGCACCGATGTCCTGAAACTGGAACTGGACACCCTGGGCGGGGATATCCGCAAGGCCATCCTGACCCGCTATCCGGTCGAACTTCAGGCGCCCCATATCGGTGTCACCTTGCTGGATGACAGTGCCAGTCGCCTGTTTATCCTCCAGTCCGGCTGGCTGGCTGCCAATGCCCCCACGCATAACAGCGTGTTCAGCGCGCCGCAAGCCGAATATCGGCTGGAGCCGGGCCAGAATGAGTTGCAGGTGCGCCTGACCTGGCAGGGCGAGGGGCTGGAAGTGAGCAAGATTTATACGTTCAGGCGCGGCAGCTATCAGGTGGGTCTGAGCCATGAGGTGCGCAATCTTGGTGCTCAGGTCTGGCAGGGCCGGGAATACCGCCAGCTACAACGTACTCCCGCTGCCGAGCTACATCAGAGTTCGATGATCTACACCTATATGGGCGGGGTCATCTACAACCCTCAGGACAAGTATCTGCGGGTCAGCTTCGACAACATGCAAAGCCAGAATCTGGCCAAGGACACGGCCCAGGGCTGGGCGGCCATGGTACAGCATTATTTTCTCGCGGCCCTGATCCCAGCCGCCGAGCAGGTCAACCACTATTACAGCAAGGCACTGGCTGGCAATCGTTACGTGCTGGGTCTGGTTGCGCCGCAAATCGAGGTGGCCCCCGGCCAGACTCGGCATACCCAAACCACGCTGTATCTGGGGCCAAAACTACAGGACGAATTGGGCCAGGTTGCCAAGGGCCTGGAACTGACTGTTGATTATGGCGTTCTTACCATCATCGCCGAGCCGATGTTCTGGCTCCTGAAATGGTTGCATCAGTTGCTGGGCAACTGGGGTTGGGCCATCGTCATGATCACCGTGCTGATCAAGCTGGCGTTTTACAAGTTGTCCGAGACCAGTTACAAATCCATGGCGCATCTGCGTCAGGTGCAACCCAAGATGCAGGCGCTGAAAGAACGCTACGCCGATGACAAGGAAAAATTCAACCAGGCCCTGATGGAGTTGTACCGCAAGGAAAAAATCAACCCCTTGGGCGGCTGCCTGCCGATTCTGCTCCAGGTACCGTTCTTCATTGCCCTGTATTGGGTGCTGCTGGAAAGTGTCGAACTGCGCCAAGCTGATTTCATTCTCTGGATTAATGATTTATCTCGGGAAGACCCGTATTTCGTCCTGCCCTTGCTTATGGGCGCCAGCATGTTCATCCAGCAAAAACTGAATCCGGCACCGCTCGACCCGGTGCAGGAGAAAGTGATGCTGATCCTCCCGGTGGTGTTCACGGTATTCTTTGCCTTCTTCCCTTCGGGCCTGGTGTTGTACTGGCTGATGAATAACCTGCTGTCCATCGCCCAGCAATGGCTGATCACCCGGAAAATCGAACAACAGGCCGCCGCCCGTTAGCCGGTGACACCATCGTAGCCATCGCCACGCCACCGGGGCAGGGCGGGGTGGGTGTGGTGCGGGTCTCGGGACCGCTTGTGTCCCGGCTGGCGGCCCGGATTCTGGGTGCAGATGCCCGGCTGGTGCCGCGTCGGGCCTGCTACAGCGCATTCCACAATGCTACAGGTGGCGTCGTGGATCGTGGTCTGGCGCTGTTTTTCCCGGCCCCGCACTCCTTTACCGGTGAAGATGTCCTGGAACTGCACGCGCACGGCAGCCCGGTGGTGCTGGACTGGCTGCTGGAAACCTGCGTGCAGCACGGGGCGCGGCTCGCCCGTCCAGGTGAGTTTTCCGAACGCGCCTTTCTGAATGACAAGCTGGATCTGGTGCAGGCCGAAGCGATTGCCGACCTGATCGCCAGCCATTCCCGTGCTGCGGCCCAAGCCGCCCTGCATTCGCTGGAAGGCGTGTTCTCGTCACGGATTAACCAGCTGGTTGCCCAATTGATCCAACTGCGGGTATTTGTGGAAGCAGCCCTGGATTTTAGCGACGAGGAGCTGGATTGGCTGGCCCCGGCCCAGATCCAGCAGCAGGTGGCCAGCCTGCGTGCTGCTTTGGCGCACTTGCAGCACGACGCCCAGCAGGGACATTTGCTCCAAGCAGGGCTGACGGTGGTCATTGCCGGGCCGCCCAACGTCGGAAAATCCAGTTTGATTAACGTGCTGTCCGGACGCGAAGTCGCGATTGTCACGCCACAGGCGGGCACGACCCGTGATATTTTGCGCGAACCGGTCAATCTCGATGGCCTGCCGCTGACCGTGCTGGATACGGCAGGCTTGCGGGTCAGTAGCGATCTGGTTGAGCAGGAAGGGATGCGTCGTGCTCAGGCTGCTCTGGAACGGGCGGATCATGTGCTATGGATGCTGGATGCCACAAACAATCTGCCCCAGGCCCTGGCGCAGCGACCGGAAATCACCCGGCCACATACGTTGTTATGCAACAAAATTGATTGCACCGGCGAGGCGCCGGCCCTGACGACCCTGCCCGATGGAACGCCCTGCCTGAAACTGTCGGTACAAACCGGTGCCGGGCTGGATTTGCTGCGTCAGCACCTGAAAAATCTGGTGGGTTATCGGGTCGGAGAAGGGGGGTTTCTGGCCCGGCGCCGGCATCTGGAAAGCCTGCGTCAGGCCGAAGCCGCGCTGGCACGCGCTGAATCGCTGACTGCCAGGGGCTTGCCGGAGTTGCTGGCAGAAGAGCTGGCTCAGGCCCAACGTGCTTTGGGGGAAATTACCGGGGTTGTTACGGCTGATGATCTGCTGGGCCAGATATTTGGCACTTTCTGCGTGGGAAAATGACACGCTTTCCGGCGCAGTCCGAAGCCTTCTGCAAAATACCCAAGCCGAATTCGGACGCCTGCCAGCGTGGGCAGAAAGCCGCCTCACCACCGCCAGCAGTGCGCAGCTTGAAAATCTGGGCGGAACGGGTGTTGATGGTGGAGGGAGTGTGGGGACAATAGCGTGTGTAAAAATCGCATGGAACGCTACGACATGCCGGAACCGGTTGTTTGTGAGCGGGGGGTTGCGGTTGGGCGGCAACCGTGTTGAAGATTAGCCTGTGCATCACTTTCGGTCATAGCCGTCTGTGCTATAGTCAGGCCGCGAACGATGCTCGAAGGTGGCGTATTTATGAATCAGGTGATCGCGGGCTACGAAGTTGTGCGCGAGTTGGGGCAGGGTGGCATGGCCAAGGTTTATCTGGCCAGGCAATTGACGCTGGACCGCGAAGTGGCCTTGAAGGTTATGAATCCGGATCAGGCGGGCGGCGGTGGGGACGCCAAGTTTCGGGAACGTTTCGTCCGTGAAGGCAAGCTGGCCAGCCAGTTGGTTCATCCCCACATCGTGCGTACCTACGATGCGGGTTCAACGGATGGCGTCAACTTCATTGCCATGGAATACTTGGCCAGCGGCAGTTTGCAAGATCGGATCGGCCCCGATTTGACGCCCCTGGAGGCGGTACAAATTACCAAAGCCATTGCCAGCGCCTTGGGTTATGCCCATCAGCAGCAGGTGATCCATCGTGATATCAAGCCGCATAATATCCTGTTTAGGGAGGATAATACTCCGGTTCTCACCGATTTCGGGATTGCCAAACCCATGGGCAGCAATGCCCTGGCTGCGGCTCAAGGGCTGACGGTGCAGGGGTTGGCCATGGGTACGCCCGCCTACATGAGTCCGGAGCAGATTCACAGCAAGGCCGTGGATGGCCGCGCTGATTTGTACAGCCTGGGGGTGGTGTTTTATGAAATGCTGACCGGGCGCAGGCCCTTTGACGCACCGACGGCGATGTCGGTCGTGTTGATGCAGTTGAGCGACCCCGTGCCTTTGTTGCCCCCCCGCTGTGCCTTTGCCCAGCAGGTACTGGATCGTGTGCTGGCCAAAGATCCCGGAGCGCGCTATCAGACGGCCGCCGACTTCATTGCCGCCCTGGAAGCGCTGGAGCCGGCTGCCGCAAAGGCACCTGCACCCTCAGCGGCTGCCACGGTGCCCGTGGACAGCGAGCAACTGCGCCAGATGGCGGAGGAGCGCCGGGCAGCCAATACCTTGCCGCCACCCCGCAGCCCACCCAAATCCTACAAGACAGCCTTGCTGGGGGTGCTGGTCGTTGCCATTGTGCTGCTGGCACTGGGAGTGCTGGGTTTCTGGCTGTTTGCGCCGGATACCCGGCACGACCCGGTGAATGCCTTACTGAATCAGGCGCGGCAGGCGCTGCAGGAAGGCCGGGTGGACCAGCCGCCGGATAACAATGCCCTGGAACTCTACCGCAAGGTGCTGGGGCTGGAGGCGGATAATCCGGCTGGCCGGGAAGGCTTGCGTGCGGTGGTGGCGCATTACCGCAGCCAGGCAGAGCAGGAGCAACGTCTGGGTGATCTGGACGCAGCGCTGGTCTGGGTGCAAAAGGCCCTGCACGTATTGCCGTTGCAGCAGGATCTGCTGCAACTCCAGACCAGTCTGGAGCAGGCGCGGGCCGCACGCCAGATGCAGGGACGTTCCGAACAGGAAATTCTCGATCTGCTGGAGCGGGCACGCGATGATTTTGCTGCCGGGCGTCTGGTGGAGCCGGCAGGCAAGAATGCGGCGGAAAAATATCAGGCCGTCATCCGGGCCAGACCCAATAATGCCGAGGCACGTCTGGGCTTGCAGCAAATCGCTGCCGAGTACGTGCGCAACGCCCGCCAGCAGGCGGCGCAGGGTAATATCCAGCGTGCGCTGGCTCAAGTGGATTCCGGTTTGTCCCTGGTCGCGGATGATCCGGAGTTGCTCAAGCTGCGTCAGGAGCTTGCCCAGCAGGCGGGTGGCCGCCGCACCCCGCGTTAAGGACCCTGGTCATGTTGGTGCAGATTCCGGGATATCAGGTTGAGCGCGAACTGGGGCGCGGCGGGATGGCGTCCGTATACCTGGCTACGCAACTGTCGGTAGACCGGCCTGTGGCCCTGAAGGTCATGGCCGGGCATCTGGGTGATGAAGCCATCTTCCGGGAGCGTTTTGTGCGGGAAGGCAAGCTGGTCGCCCGGCTGGCCCATCCCAATATCATCACGATCTACGACATTGGCGCCGCAGATGATCTGCTTTATATCGCCATGGAGTACATTTCGGGTGGTGACCTGCACAAACGGCTGGCCAAAGGTGCGCTGTCCTGGCTGGAGGCGGTGCGTGTCCTGAGACCGCTGGCCCAGGCTCTGCACATGGCGCATCAGCAGCAAATCATCCACCGGGACATCAAGCCCCACAATATCCTGTTCCGTGCGGATGGCCAGCCGGTGCTGGCCGATTTTGGCATTGCCAAGCTGGTGGGCAGTCAGACCCTGACTCAGACCGGTGCCGTGGTTGGAACTGCGGCCTATATGGCGCCGGAACAGGCCCTGGGTGACAAGGTGGATGGCCGGGCTGACCTCTACAGCCTCGGGGTGGTATTCTACGAAATGCTCGTGGGCCAGCGCCCCTACGACGCGGATACCGTGCCTGCCCTGCTCATGCAGCACATCGCAGCGCCCATTCCCCGGCTGCCTGCGGCTCAGGCGCCCGCTCAGGGCATTCTGGACAAGCTGCTTGCCAAACAACCTGCCGATCGTTATCTGCACGGCGCGGAACTGGCAGCGGCTCTGGAAGCGCTGGAACATCAGCAAGCCCCGGCCCTGCTTTACTCATCTGCCGATGCGGCGACTGAAATTCGTGCGCCGGAGCCGATTCCGGAGCCGCCTGCCCGCCAGCGCAGGCCGGTAATCCAGACTCGGCGCCGGGAACCTCCGGTTTGGCCCTGGTTGCTGGGTCTGGCCGGGTTTGTCCTGATTTCTGCCGGCGCCCTCTGGTTGGGGCGCCATGAGCTGGTTCAGGCCTTGGGGCTGGTACCCAGGCCGGTACCCGAGCGGGTGGAAGACCGGGCGCACAAGCCGGTTCCCGAGCTGATTCTGGCTGAAAAACCTGCCCAGGATGTGTCGGTGGTTGCACTGTCCCCGCCGTCTGATGCCACGCCGGGTTCTGCAACGGGCTTTTACGACAGCATCAAGGGTGGTGCGCTGGCTACCGGGGTTGCGCAGGTGCCGGTGAGTAGCGCTGTGGTGGTGTCCGAGACCCGCGATCCTGTACCGGTTGCGACAACCGCCACGCCAGCGGTTGCCACTGATGTCGGCGTTGGGCAGTTCCTGGGTCAGCAGGGCGCTGCAACCCAGGCCAGCAGTCCGGGCAACAAGACGGCGCAGGCCCAGCGCAAGGCTGCTGAGGCAGGCAACGTGCGTGCCCAGGTGCAATTGGGCTGGTATTACCAGCAGGGTGAGCAGGGTTTGATCCAGGACGATGCGGCTGCGGCACGCTGGTATGCCCTGGCGGTGGCCAAAGGTGATGCCGAAGCACAGATGTATCTGGGCTGGCTGACTCAGGAAGGCAGAGGCGTCGGGCAGGATTATGCCAGGGCCGCAGAACTGTTTGCGGCAGCGGGCAAACAGGGTAATGCGCAGGCGCAGATGTATCTGGGCTGGCTGTATCAGGAGGGTAATGGCGTAGCCCAGGATTACGAACAGGCCGCCGACTGGTATCGCAAGGCTGCCGATCAGGGCAATGCGCAGGCGCAGATGTATCTGGGCTGGTTATATCAGGAGGGCAAGGGTGCGCCTCAGAATGACCGTCTGGCAGCGCGCTGGTATCAGAAGGCTGCTGATCAGGGTAATGCGCAGGCGCAACTTTACCTGGGCTGGCTGTATCAGGAAGGGCGGGGCGTCAAGCAGGATCATGCAGCGGCAGCCCGCTGGTATCGCAAGGCCATTGCGGGCGGGAATGCTGAAGCACAGGGCTTTCTGGACAAACTGCCCCAGCCATGACCAGCGGCCCCTGCGCGGGGCCAGGAAACCGGGCGTCGCGCTTTTGTCGCAGGCCAGACCCGCGTATGATGCAACTTCACGTGTCTATTTTCTTGCCGGAGATTTGTGGATGAACGCGACAGTGCGTTACCTCGCTGCGTTGAGCGGTGGTGTGTTGGTCGGTGCCCTGGTTAGTCTTCAAGCCAATGTCTGGGCCAGCCGGGCTGCAGGTCAGCCCGAGAACCTGCCTTTGGAAGAATTGCGGACTTTTGCCGAGGTTTTTGGCCGCATCAAGAAAGATTATGTCGAGCCCGTCACCGACAAGACCCTGCTGGAAAATGCCATCAAAGGGATGCTCTCCGGGCTGGATCCCCACTCTTCCTATCTGGATGAAGAGGAATATCGTGAATTGCAGGTCGGCACGACCGGCGAGTTCGGCGGTTTGGGGATTGAAGTCGGCATGGAAGATGGCTTCGTCAAGGTGGTTTCGCCCATTGACGATACGCCTGCCCAGCGGGCCGGCGTGCAGGCGGGCGACCTGATCATCAAGCTTGATGAAACGCCGGTGAAGGGCATGACCATTAATGATGCGGTCAAGCTGATGCGCGGCAAGCCCGGCAGCAGCATTGTCCTGACCATCGTGCGGGAAGGCGCCGAAAAGCCGCTGAAGTTCACCATCGTGCGTGACATCATCCAGGTGCGCAGCGTCAAAAGCCGGATCCTGGAGCCGGGTTTTGCCTATGTGCGCATCAGCTCGTTCCAGAGCAAGACTGGTGAAGATCTGGAACAGGCCATCACTCAACTGCGCAAGGATAACAAGGACAAGCCCCTCAAGGGGCTGGTGCTGGACTTGCGCAATAATCCAGGCGGGGTACTGACGGCAGCCGTCAGCGTCAGCGATGCCTTTCTGGAGCCGCGTAATCTGGGCAAGAAGCACGGCAACCTGATCGTTTATACCGATGGCCGGGTTGCCGATGCCAAGCTGGAATACAAGGCTGCCCCTGGCGATTTGGTCAACGGCGCGCCGATGGTGGTTCTGGTCAACGGCGGGTCTGCTTCGGCGTCGGAAATCGTTGCCGGTGCCCTGCAGGATTATGGTCGGGCCGTGATCATGGGCAGTAAAACCTTCGGCAAGGGTTCGGTGCAAACCATCTTGCCGCTGGACGCCAATGTGGCGGTCAAACTGACTACGGCCCGCTACTACACACCCAGCGGACGCTCCATCCAGGCCGAAGGCATCATTCCAGACATCGTTTTGGAAAACCTGAAGCTGGCCCAGGATGACCAGGCCGAGTCGGATACGCTGAAAGAAGCCAATCTGAGTCGGCATCTGGACAATGGTCAGGGTGAGAAGAAGCCGGCACCTGCCAGCAGCAAGGCCAAGGACGGCGACAAGAAGGCAGTTGTGGGTGAAGAGAAGCCGGTGCGGGACGACTATCCGCTGAGTGAAGCCTTGAATCTGCTCAAGGCGCTGGCCATTCTGGGTCAGCGCAGCAACGGCGTTTGAACATGACTGCCAGGCCTGCTGTTCTGGTGCCGCTGGCTCAGGGCTGTGAAGAGCTGGAAGCCGTTACCATTATCGACCTACTGCGCCGGGCAGGCGCCGAGGTTGTGGTGGCCGGGCTGGAAACTGGGCCGGTGACTGCCAGCCGGGGTGTGGTGCTGGTGCCGGACATGACGCTGGACCAGGCCTTGCAGCGTGAGTACGCGATGGTGGTCTTGCCCGGCGGCGGTCCCGGTTCCGAACGCTTGGCGTGTGATCGGCGTATTTTGGGCCTGCTGCAACGCATGCAGGCTCAGGGTCGTTATACAGCAGCCATTTGTGCCGCACCCAAGGCGCTGCTTCAGGCCGGGTTGCTGTGGGGCCGCCGGGCCACGGCCTATCCCGGTACGCTTGAGGCGTTTCCGGATGCCGGCGTGCAGTTATGTCCGGATGCCGTCGTCGAGGATGGCCCCGTGATTACTTCGCGCGGCCCTGGCACCGCCCTGGATTTTGCCCTGGTACTGATCGAACGCCTGCTGGGTCAGGAGCGGCGCTTGCAGGTTGCTGCTGGACTGATGCGCTAGCACTTCCGCTTGATCTGGGCGGTCCTGTTTCCACATCAACATGATTAGTGTCATAATTCCCGTTTATAACGGTGCGAACTATCTGGCCGAGGCCATTGCTTCGGTCCGGACGCAGACCCTGACCCCCCTGGAACTCATCGTCGTGGATGATGGTTCTACCGATGCGAGCGCTGCGCTGGCTCAGGCTGCCGGGGCGCAGGTGCATTGCCAGTCTCGCCAGGGCACCGCAGGCGCAGTCAATGCCGGCGTGGCGCTGGCACGCGGAGAATGGCTGGCCATCCTGGATGCGGATGACCGCTGGCTGCCGGACAAGCTGGCCCTACAGTGGGCTGCCGTGCAGGCCACGCCTGCGGCACGCCGTACCCTGTTTTTTACCCAGATACGTCAATTTGCCAGTCCGGAGCTGCCGCTGGCCCAGGTTCAGCGTCTGGCGGGCGTGGGCCAGGTGCTGCCGGGCACTGCCGAAACGACGCTGCTGGTACATCGTGAGGCCTTTGCCGCGCCCGGCGCAGGCGGATACCAGACTCACTGGCGAGTCGGTGAATTTATTGATTGGTACGCGCGTGCCAGAGACAAGGGCTGGCAGGTGCGGATTCTCCCCGAAGTGTTGGCCGAGCGGCGCCTGCATGCTGCCAATCTGGCCCGCCACCAGCGGGACGGGCAGCAGGACTTGTTACGCATTCTGCATGCCAAACTCCAGCGCGCCCGTCAGGCCGCTGGGTCCGATCAGTAATCATGTCGGGGTATTGGCACCCGGATGCCGCACAAACGGCCTTGTTGCAGGCTGCCTTGTGTCCCGGAACGGCTGCCGGGGCGGCCTGGTTGCGCTGGAATCCAGCGCTGCGCCTGGATACGGTGGATTTGGGCGCGTATCGGTTATTGCCTCTGGTTGCCGAGAATCTGCGTCAGCAGGCACCGGGGATGGTGTTACCGGCGTTGGGCCGGATTACGGGCATCCAGCGGCGGCATTGGTATGCCAACCAGTTGTTGTTCCAGCATGTATATCCCCTGCTGGAACACTTGCAGGTGGCCGGGGTGCCGGTGATGCTGCTCAAGGGGATGGCACTGGCCCTGACGGTGTACCCAAATCCGGGCTTACGCCCGATGGAAGATGTGGACATTCTGGTGCCTACCGGGCGGGCGGCTGAGGTGATAGGCAGGATGCGGCAGTGGGGTTGGCGGCCTAGTCGGCCGCTACCCGATAATCTGGAAGCATTTTTATGGTGTGCCAGCAGCGCCGAATTTCTTGGCCCGCAGGGTGGCAAGTGTGATTTGCACTGGCGTCTGTTGCCCCAGCCCCTGGCGCTGGATGCCGATCAGGCTTTCTGGCAGGCGGCCCGGCCGTTGTCCTGGCGGGGGCTGTCCCTGTCCTGTCCGGCACTGGGGGACCTGTTATTCCATGTCTGTGTCCACGGCGCGGCCTGGAACGCTGTGGCGCCCATACGTTGGGTCGCGGATGCGCAACTGATCCTGCGCCAGGCCCCGACGTTGGATTGGCAGCGCATGCTGGAACTGGCGCACCGTCACGAACGCATACCCCACCTGCGCGATACCCTGGCTTATCTGGGGGCAGCCTGGCAGCTGACTGTGCCAGCGGCGTTGCGGGACTCACTACAAGGCTGGCCACTGACCTGGCAGCAGCGGGCAGAGTATGCGCAAGGCTGCCTGCCCCTGACGCGCCGCCGTCGCCTGAGTTTGCTGGTACACCGCTATCTGCGCTGGCGGCGGGCCTGGCACCAGCTGCCTGTGCCCCATCGGCCTCACGTTGATGCCCTGCGCTGGTTGCAGCTGATTCTGGGACTCAGGCGGCGTCGTGACCTGCCCTTACATTGCTGGCGCCGGTGGCGGGCCTTGGCCTGAACATCCGGCCCTATTGAGTTAACCTCTTGCACCATAAAGATATTTATGTCTATGGGCAGGAACCACTTCGTTGGCTGCGGTGATGGCCGCACTCCGGGGCGTGGACTTGGGCCGATTTTTGGCTTCTGTCTGGCCGCCCTCCAGCAAATGGGTGCGCAGTTGCACCAGCATGATGAGCAAATCCTCATCCTGGCTGGCGGCCTCGATCTCGGCCAGACGAGCGCGGGCATAGGCCAGATCGCTGACCAGCTGGTCTAAATCAACGGCCTGGTCGAGCAGCCGCCGAACCTGAAGTTTGAACCGCACCATCAGGCGGATCATGTCGAGTTGATGGGATTGCATGACTAACCTCCGCAAAAAACAATGGGTCTCGCTCCAGCCTCGTTGTAGTGCCCGGCAGTGGTTACCACCGGTACTGCAAGAAGACCACTGGCCAGGCAGGCATATCAAGCAAATCTCATGCCATCATGGGCTGCGGCAGGGTGTCAGGGGATAATTTCCTGAGCCAGTTGCAGCAGTTGGCTGCTTAACTGCAAGCCTGCCCGTTGGGCAGCACCCAGATTGATGGTGAAGCGCATGCGGTCGGCAATGCGCTGTAGACCGATGATGCCGCCCGCCTGGGCAAATTCGGCACCTTCGCCGACGGTGAGAACGGGGCGCTGAGCAACCATCGAAAAAACAGCTTTATAATGAGTAGGTTCAGTCACATAAAGCAGGTGGCAGGTTGGCCAGAGATCGTGATCGGCAGGGACTTGGACCTCTATACGGCGTGCCTGGGCTGTGCGCCCCTGGAGCCAGGTGAACTGGGCGCTGACCTGATTTTCGCCCGTACTGCACAGGCGCAGCGGCGCTGCATGTGGGCCGGCGTCCGGCCAGGTGGTGAATTTGGTGAAATTGTAGATGAATGCTGCTTTCAGCTCAGGTTCTGCCAACTCGTTCGCATGCGCCAGCAGGGGCAAAAAAATCGCCAGCCAGACCAGGGTATGCCAGGGCCTGCGCGGGTTCATTCAAATTCCCAGCGCAACTGGGCATAAATCCCACGTTCGATCGCATGGGTTGTGGAGTTGATAAAGCTGCTGCCAAATTCCGGATGCGCATCATCAAACAGGTTCTGTCCAACCAATACCCATTCCCAGGCAGGATGCGGCTGCCAGGCCAGACGTACGTCCAGGCTGGTGTAGGCAGGAATCTCGTAGCGGGGCACGGCGTCCACGTAGCGTAACCAGGCATCCCAACGCAAGGTGGAACTCCAGTCATGGGCAACGCGCAGGGAAAGCTGGTGCTGGGGCGTGGTGTCGGTATAGCTGGCACTCAGCAACTGGGTGTGTTCGGTTGTAATGTGTGCCGTACTGTAAGCGGCATGAATGCGCCAGTCAGGTCTGGGCCGCCAATCCAGGCTGGCCTCAAAGCCATAAGCATCAGCCTGGTTGCTGTTGCGCAGTGCGGCCTGAATCACGCCATAGCCACCGGGTAACAGCTGCATGCCGGTGGGCGTTGCGTCCCGCAGCCGGGTATAGCGGTAGTAAAACGCGCTGAGATCCCAGTGGCTGCGGGGGGTCATTTGTTGGCGCCAGCCCAGATCCAGCGCATCAAGCTGTTCATCCTGATCCATCTGGCCGGTCAATTGCAGCGTGCTGGTTGCTCCGTTTGCCAGTGTGAGCTGGCCCTCCTGTTCCAGCAGGGCGGGCCTGCGCCGGGCCTGCGCCAGGGAAAGCCAGGCACTGGTCTGGGCGTTTGGGGTCCACAGCAGGCGCAGGTTGGGTTGGGCATTGAACCCGGTCAGGTCGTTATGTTCAAGACGCAGGCCCAGCAGCAGGCGCCATTGCTCCGGACTCAGGCGAATTTCATCCTGGAAGTAGGCGCTGAGCAGGTCAAGATGATAATCGGGTGCCTGTGCCGTGATCACGCCCGGATTGCCAACAAACTGATCGTAGCTGTGGCGGTAGCCCAGACCCCAGGTCAGGCTGTGGTGTGGGGCTATCTCGGTCTGAACCTGATACTCCAGATCCAGGGTAGTGCGCCGCTCGTGCAAGGGTACGTGCTCATAGGCGGAATATTCCAGGTAGGCCTGCAAACTACGCTGTTGCTGCGGGGTGTGCTGAAATTCCCAACGTCCGAGCAGATGTCCCCCACGGGTAACTTGAGTTTTTTCGACCGGCTGGTTCACAGGCGGAGTCGCCAGGAGCAACTGGTCGTGGGCCAGTGCGTTGTAGAGGCTGCCCTGGAGGTGGAACCGGGTCTGGTCCTGGGCGCGGTCCAGCCGGAAGCCGGTGGTGGTATGACGCCAGCTGTCAAGGCCGGGTGCGCCGGTCAGTGTTTGGGCCGGCCCGGTATTTTGGGCTTGCAGGTAAGTCTGTAGGGTCGTATCGGGGGTCAGGCGCCAGCCGCTGCGGGCAAAGAGGGCGCTGCGCAATTCCGAACCTGCCGTGAATGTCAGGGTACTGCCTTGCTGAGCCGGGCGGGTGATGAGATTGATCACCCCATTGACTGCATTGCTGCCCCACAATGCGGCGCCCGGCCCGCGCAGCACCTCAATACGCTCAATGGCTTCCAGGGGGACGACGTGGTTTTCCCAGATGACGCCGGAAAAAATCGGGCTGTACACACTGCGGCCATCCATCAGTACCAGCAATTTGTTGCTGAAGCGGTCGGCCTGGCCCCGGATGGAGATGGCCCACTTGTTGTTGCCCAGGGCCGCGACCTGCACGCCTGGGGCCAGGCGCAGCGCTTCAGGGATCGAACGCGCCCCGCTGCGCCTGATATCTTCAGCCGAGATGACAAAGATGGCCGCTGCGGTCTCCGCCAGCATCTGGGGTTTTTTGGCCGCAGAAGTCACGACGACCTGCATCAATTCCTCCAGGCTCAGATCCAGAAGGCCCGGCAATGGGTCAGTTGCGCGGGCGCTGGTGCCATGGCCCAGCAGGCATGCCATCAGCACGGCGGTCAGACGACGGTGGGTTGGGCAATGGTCAATGATCATGGGAAGCTTGCAAAAGTGCGTCCAGGGTCTTGAACAACAGGTCAATGCCGATGGGTTTTGCCAGATAGGCGGCGAACCCGGCCCTGAGCGCCTGGGTTCTGGAACCCTGTGAAGCATCTGCGGATACGGCAACCACCGGGATGTTGGCCGTGCGCGGGTCAGCCTTGAGCCAGGCCAGGGCTACATAGCCATTCATGCCGGGCAGGTTGATATCCATCAGGATGAGGGCCGGCGGGTGGCTGCGGGCCAATTCCAGACCCAGTTCAGCGGTATGGGCATCCTGGAGCAGGAGGTCGGGTCTTTTGGTGAAAATCTGCTGCATCAGGCGTAAGTTCATCGGGCTGTCTTCAATGTACAACACCTGACGGGGGGGCTGTGCGCCGGCTGGAACCGCCAAAACAGCGGTGTTTCCGACGGGGTCATCGGTAGCCAGGGCAGGCCGGACGGGAAATTCCACCCAGAACGTGCTGCCCTGGCCCTCGATGCTTTCAAAGCCTATCCGGCCCTGCATGAGTTCGGTGAGTTGCCGGGTGATGATCAGGCCAATGCCGGTGCCCTCGATGGCGCCGCGTTCTGCCCCCAGCCGGTCAAAGGCGGTGAACAGCCGGGCCTGCTGGCGCGACGGGATGCCCCGCCCGCTATCGGCAATGGCGATCCGCACCCGACCACCCGGTTCCTCCGTACACATGACGCAGACATAGCCCTGGGGACGGTTGTATTTGATGGCATTGGAGAGCAGGTTGATGATGATCTGGCGCAGGCGCATCGGGTCAGCCCAGATCTGGGCCTGGCGGCTGTTGCCTCCGGCATCCAGCAGACTGATGCCCTTGTTGCGGGCCAGGGGCGTGATCAGGGCCAGGCTGGCATCAATGACCGTACTGAGAGTGACCACTTCGGGGACCAGTTCCAGCTTCCCGGCCTCTATCCTGGAAAGATCAATCAAATCATTGACAATGGTCAACAGATGGTCGCCAGCGCGTTCAATCTCCTGCAAGTGCTGCCGTGCTGCACTGGGTGCGGGTGTATCCATCAGGGAAAGCTGGGCAAACCCCAGAATGGCGTTGAGCGGAGTGCGCAGTTCATGGCTCATGCTGGCCAGAAATACGCTCTTGGCCCGATTGGCGGTTTCGGCCGCTTCTTTGGCCCGGGCCAACTCCGCAGTGCGGGTGGCGACTTTTTCTTCCAGGACGGTTTGCTGGGCCCCCAATTTTTGATCCCGGAGCTGGATTTGTTCCAGCATTGCATTGAAGACCCCGACCATGAGACCGATTTCATCCTGTTGGCGGACAGGTGCGCGCAGGCTATAGTCCTGATGCCGGGAGACCTGGGCCATGATCTGGGCCAGTTCCGAGATCGGACGGGTAATGGTGCGCTGGAGCCTGAACGTGAGCACGCCCGCACTCAGCAAGCCCAGCAGCAGGATGCCCCCTGTAGTCAGTGTGAAGGTCAGCAGCCGCTCATGAAGCGCAGTCAGGCTGACCTGTAGCTGGATGCTGCCGATGGGTTGGGCCTGAAGCAGGATGGCCTGATGGTAGTGCAGATGACCCCAGCCAAAGGTGTAGCCCGGCGCCATCAGCGGCAGGGCTTCCAGGGCGTGGTTACGCCGGTAGTGCGCCAGTACCTGGACGTTTTGGGTGCGCAGTACGGCCTGTTCGACGTCTGGCGCAGCCGCCAGTGCGGCCAGCAACTCATGTGCGGCCTTTTCGTCCTGGAAGGTCAGGATGGCGGTGCTGTAGCGGGCGATCAGCTCGGCTTTGACCTGGGTATCCCGCAGGGTGTCGGCCCGCATGAAATAATAGGCAGCCAGGCCCAGCAGGGTGATGACCAGAAACCAGGCCGTGCCCAGCGTGATGAGGGGGATACGCTGGAGCCGGGTATTGATGGACAGGCTGGGCAGCATGGCCGATGGGCCTACAGCAGCAGGATAGCCACGGCAGACGCAGTTGCCGACACCGTGGAGCTAACGTCAGGCGGCTTCGGGGGCGCTGATCAGAATGACGGTCACGTTATCGGAACCCCCGTGATCCAGTGCCCGCCGGATCAGTTCATCAACGGCGGCCTGATCATCGTGTTGCTGGCTCAAGACTTCTTCAATTTCAAGACGGCCAATTTCCCCGGTCAGGCCATCGCTGCATAACAGGAGCCGGTCGCCGGGCTTGAGGGTGCCGCTGATGCTGTCAACGGCGATCTCGCCGCCCTGCTGCTGGGGCGCATTGGCAAACCCGATGGCGCGGGTGATGATGTTCTTGTGGGGATGGTTACGGGCTTCAGCTTCCGTGATGGCGCCGTAGTCAACCAGCTGTTGCACGAAGGAGTGATCCCGGGTCAGCTGGCGTAGTTCCTGGCCATTCCACAGATAGGCGCGGCTATCCCCGACCCAGACGACCTCATAGCGCTGGCTGTCCTGGATCCGCAGGGCGACGACCGTACTGCCCATGCCCGGGGCACCCTGCCCGGTGTGAATGGCGTTGAGTACCGAGACATGCGCCTGTTTGACGGCCTGGCTCAGGGAGCTGCCTTCCTGCACGCAGGCAAAGACGGTCTGGCCGACGATGGCACTGGCGACTTCGCCTTTCTGGTGGCCGCCCATGCCGTCAGCAACCAGCCACAATCCAAGCTCCGGATGCACGCTGAGCGCATCCTCATTGTGTCCGCGCTTGCACCCCTTGTCGGTGGCGTGGCCGTAACGAACGCTGATCATATGTCCTAACCCGAGACGCTGGCTTACCCGACCAGAAATATAGCTGCTTGTGGGTGTGGATACAACGCCTGTGACAACTTGAAGCCCGTTTGGGGCCGATCCCGATTGGAGGAAGTCTGCCGACTGCCTTTTCAAGGTGCGCCGGATATGGTTTTATTGCCATTACTATCAGCCGCCGGTTTTCAGAGTCGCTCCCCGATGCCACGTACTTATGTCCGCCCGCCGCAGTCTTCTGAACCTCCACCCCGGCAACGCTCCTGCGTCCCCCGCTTCCTCCTGGGTCTGATCCTGGGGTTGGGGGTAGCCGTGGTCGTGCAGCTGTACCATGCCTATCTGTTGCCCTCGGTATGGCCGCTGAGCCTGTTGCAGCGTCAGGTCCCTGCACCGGCAGTAGCGGCTGCCGCCGCGCCGGTTGCAAAGGCCCCTGAGCCGGAACCCAAGCCCCGGCTCGACTTTTACGAAATACTGCCCAAGGTGCGCGTGGAAACCCAGAAACCGGATGTGCAGAAGGCCAAGCCGCCGCTGGCGCTGGTAACCAAACCCGGCAGTTATACCCTGCAATTGGGCGCGTTTCAAAAACCCGAAGCGGCCGAGGAACGCAAGGTGCGCCTGGCCCTGCTGGGCTTTGAGACCGGTGTGGTGGCGGTAACCCAGCCCAAGGGGCCTGTTTACCGGGTGAAGATGGGACCGTATACCGATCTGGCCCAGTTGAATGCCACGCGCCAGCGCTTATATGCCCATGATATCGAATTCACCCTGAGCAAGGAAAAATGACCATCCTGGCGGGAACCTTGAATCCTGCCCAGCAGGCAGCGGTGCGTTACCTGGACGGGCCGTTGCTGGTGCTGGCCGGGGCGGGCAGCGGCAAGACACGGGTGATTACTCAGAAGATTGGCTATCTGCTGGCGCAAGATTATTGTGCCCCGGAACGGATTTATGCGGTCACCTTCACGCAGAAGGCGGCTCAGGAAATGCAGGCCCGCTGCAAGGCCCAACTCGCCAGACCCAGCCGCAGCGTGCATATCGGCACCTTCCATACCCTGGGGCTGGAAATCCTCCGGGCCGAACATGCAGCCCTGGGCTTGCGCGCCAACTTTGCCCTGTTTGATGCCTACGACAGCGAACGGCTGCTCAAGGAGATCCTGGTTCATGACAGCAAGCTGCGCACCCAACCGCTCAGTGCCATCGCGGCCGCCATCAGTCAATGGAAAAATGCCCTGCTGGACCCGGCTCAGGTGCTGGCTGAGCAGGAGGAACCGGAGCAGCGGCTGCTGGCGCGGGCCTATCAGCGCTACCAGCGCCAGTTGACGGCGTATCATGCCGTGGATTTTGACGATTTGCTGCGCCTACCGGTGCGCTTGTGGCAGCAGCAGCCTGACTGTCTGCAAGCCTGGCAGGCCCGGCTGGGATATTTGCTGGTGGATGAATATCAGGATACCAATGCTGCCCAATATGCGTTGGTGCGCAGTTGGGTGGGGGCGGGGCAGGCCTTTACCGTGGTGGGAGACGATGCGCAGGCGATTTACGCCTGGCGCGGCGCCCAGGCGGATAATCTGTTCCAGTTGACCCAGGATTTCCCCCGCTTGCAGGTGCTGAAGCTGGAGCAGAACTATCGTTCGACCCCGCAGATTCTTGCCGCCGCCAATCAGCTCATTGCCAACAATAATATCCGCTTTGCCAAGCAGCTCTGGACCGCCCTGCCGGCGGGGGCACCGGTGCGCGTGCTGCCGTGTCCCGACGAGCAACAGGAGGCCGCGCAGGTGGTGGCGGATCTGCGTCAGCACCAGGCTGCCGTCCAGGGTGCCTGGGAAGCGTATGCCGTCCTGTATCGCAGCAACCAGCAAGCCCGACTGTTTGAAGAGCAGCTGCGTGCGCAGGGCATTCCCTACACCGTCAGCGGCGGGGATTCATTCTTTGCCCGCCCGGAGATCAAGGATGCGGTGGCTTATCTGCAAGTACTGGCCAATGGCGCCGACAACAATGCCCTGCTGCGCATCATCAATACGCCCAAACGCGATCTCAGCCCCGCCGTTCTGGAGCAACTGGCCCAGTTTGCCCATCAACGTGGCCTCAGCCTGTTGCAGGCCTGTGCCCAGGCCGCGCAACTGACCGAGTTGCCCGGCGAGGTGGCCCAGCGTCTGCTCCACCTGCACCAGCTCATGCGGCAGCATCAGACGCTGGCCGAGCGCAGTGGCGGGGCGGCGGGTCTGCGTCAGGTACTGGATGCGGTGCGTTATGGGGTACACCTGGATGCCCAGGCGTTCTCCAGCGCCACCGCCGAGCGGCGTAAACGCAATGTCGCCAGCTTGCTCACCTGGCTGGCCCGACTGGAAACGCAGGAACCCGCGTTGCGCCAGCCCAGGGCGCTGGTGGCCCGGCTGACGCTACGGGATGTGCTGGAACGTAATGAAGCCCAGACGCGCAGCGGAGTGTCCCTGATGACCCTGCATGCTGCCAAGGGGCTGGAATTCCCGCATGTCTATCTCACCGGTCTGGAGGAGGCCTTGCTACCCCACGAGCACAGCCTGAAAGAGGGTGGGATCGAGGAAGAACGGCGTTTGTGCTATGTCGGGGTCACCCGCGCCCAGCAGCGTCTGACCCTGACGTATGCCCAGACCCGCCGCAGCAGCCAGCAGCCCCAGCCCACCACGCCGAGCCGGTTTCTGGCTGAACTGGGCGAGTTGTCCTGGGAGCGTCAGCCGACCAATGTGTTGCCGCCCAAGGAAACCCGGCGCCAGCGCCTGGCGGGCCTGCGCGCCTTGCTGGAGGAATAGATGTCGGCTGCACAACCCGTCATTACGGCGACTGGCCTGGTCAAACACTACGGAACACTGCCCGTGGTGCGTGGTCTGGATCTGCACGTGCCCCAGGGACGTTGCTTTGGCCTGCTGGGGCCAAATGGGGCGGGCAAGACTTCAACCTTGCGCATGATCCTGGGGGTGGCGCCGCCGACGGCCGGGCAGTTGCGCGTGTTTGGCCTGCCCATGCCCGCAGCAGCTCGCCAGGTGCGCCAGCGGCTGGGGGTGGTACCGCAACTGGATAATCTTGACCCGGATTTTACCGTCGCCGAGAATCTGACCGTATATGGGCGCTATTTTGGGCTGGCCCCGGCGCTGCTGGCCCAGCGGGTCCCCCGATTGTTGGCCTTTGTCAATCTGAGTGACAAAGCCCAGAGTCCGGTGGAAACCCTGTCTGGGGGCATGAAGCGCCGTCTGACCATTGCCCGGGCGCTGATCAACGACCCGGAATTGCTGATTCTGGATGAGCCGACCACCGGGCTGGACCCGCAGGCCCGGCACCTGATTTGGGCGCGGTTGCGGGATTTGCTGCAACAGGGCAAAACCTTGCTCCTGACCACGCACTATATGGAAGAAGCCGAACGCTTGTGTGACCAGTTGATCATCCTGGAACAGGGCCGCATTCTGGCTCAGGGGACGCCGCTTGAGCTGATCGCTGCCCATGCCCCCGGCCATCTGGTGGAAATTCGGGCGCGCAATCCGGAAGCCTGTGCCCAGTGGCTGGCCTTGCAGCCCTGGCCAGTGGAGCGCCACGGCGATACCTTTTATTGCACGGCCCCTGATCCGCACCCTTTGCTGGCAGCGCTGGCCCAGGCGCCAGATATCAGCTATCTGCACCGGCCTGCGAATCTGGAGGACGTGTTTTTGCGCCTGACCGGGCGGGAATTGCGTGAGTAAGGGGACGCCATGGGACGTGTGACTGCGGTTTGGGCCGGGGCGGCCTATCCACTGGGGGCCCAGTGGGATGGGCAGGGGGTCAATTTTGCGGTGTATGCCGGTGGGGCCGAGCAGGTCGAGTTATGCCTGTTTGACCCGCGTGGCAAGCACGAACTGCAACGGATCAGGCTGCCCGAGTGTACCGACGGCATCTGGCATGGCTATTTGCCGGAAGCCCGGCCCGGCTGGCTCTACGGCTATCGGGCGCATGGGCCATACAATCCGCAGTTGGGCCAGCGCTATAACCCGTATAAACTCTTGCTGGATCCCTATGCACGCGCCTTGCAGGGCAGTCTGCACTGGAGTGACACGCTGTATGGCTATCGTCCAGAAAGTCGGCGCCTGGATTTGAGCCTGGATCGGCGTGACAGTGCGTTTGCCCTGCCCAAATGTCGGGTGGTGGATGGTGCTTTTGCCTGGGGTGACGACCGACTGCCCAAAATCCCCTGGCAGGATACCGTCCTCTATGAACTGCATGTCAAGGGCTTCAGCCAGCAAAATACCCAGGTTCAGCCTCACTGCCGGGGACATTACGGTGGCCTGGGCTGTGGACACAGCACTAAA
>CAYNNN010000040.1:0-23510 GCA_964398665.1 uncultured Gammaproteobacteria bacterium
AGGGGCCGCATCAGATGGACGCCGCCAAAGTAGATCACGGCAAACACCAACCCCGCCTTGAGTGCGGCCAACAGCAGCGCACTGCCCAGATCGCCACTGCCAGCGGCAACGATGGGCAGGGCAATCAGGAGGGGGAGGGTAGCAAGATCCTGAAACAACAGGATATTGACCACCAACTGACCATGCCGGGTATTGACCTCCATTTGCTCGGCCAGTTGCTTCAGCGTGATGGCTGTGGAAGACATGGCCAGGGCCCCCCCTACGAAGAGCGCCGTGAGACTGTCCAGGCCCAGCAGGATGGCAATACCTGCGGTCAGGCCCCCGGTCAACAGGACTTGCGCCCCACCCCCGCCAAAAACCGCCACGCGGGCCGCGATCAGCCGGGGCAGGGAAAACTCCAGCCCCAGCCAGAACATCAGAAACATGACCCCCAACTCGCCCAGCAGGTGGATGGTGGCTGATTCAGCCAACAGGGCCATGCCGTGTGGACCGGCGATAATCCCAACGCCCAGATAGGCCAGAATGGGCGGCAGGTGCAATTGACGCAGGGCGGCGACCAAGGTGACCACAGCGGCCAGCAATCCCAGGCTGCCGAGTAAAATGTCGTGCTGCATTTGAGGCTTACACCGATAAGCGCCGACGTACGGCAAGCGTGGCCAGATAAAAGCTCAGGCCGGTGTAGCCCAGCAATACGCCCAGATGAAGCAGGGGCAGCGTCGGCCATGCACCGGTGAGCAAAGGGCGCACCAGCGCTACCGCGTGGGTCAGCGGCAGCATCTGCATCAGGCCCTGCAACCAGGCCGGCGCCGTGGCAATCGGGAAAAATACGCCGCTGAGCATCAGCATCGGGGTCAGAATCAGGATAAAGTAATAATTGAAAAAATCGTAGTTGCGGGCCAGGGCAGCCATCAGGATGGCCGGGCCGGCAAAGCAAAGTGCGATGAGAAACACGATCGGGATGGCCAGCAGGGCGCGCAGGTCGCTGATGGCACCCAGCAGGGTCGCAGTCAGCAAGATGGCCAGGCTGCCAGTCAGGCCTTTGAGCGCGCACCAGAGCAGTTCGCCACTGACCACATCATCCACATCCAGTGGTGTCGTCAGAATGGCCTCGTAGGTACGTTGCGGTACCATGCGCGTGAAAACCGAGTACATGCCTTCAAAGCTGGCGGTATGCATGGCAGACGAAGCCACGATTCCGGAAGCCAGGAAGGCCAGGTAGGTAATGCCCTCGATCTCGCCGATGAACAATCCCAAGCCATAGCCAAAGCCTAGCAGATACAGCAAAGGTTCACCAAAATGCACCAGCAGGCTGGACCAGAACAACTTGCGCCAGACCAGAAAGTTGCGCCGCACTATCGCCAGCGCCTGAAGCCGGAGACGGGGCAGACCAAGGTCCATGGTGTGTCAGGGTACCGGCAAGGCACCATGCGGTACGATCAGGCCCAGGCTGTAGGCGGTGAACAACAAGATGAACAGAGCGATGGATAATCCAATACGCCAAGTCAGAGCCCGCACCATCCGTTCGGGGTCATCCCGGCCATGCAGCATGAAAAACAGTGCCGAACCCAGGCTGAAGACAATGACGAACAGGACTATCACGACAAATAATTTGATTAACATGAAAACTCAGTCAAGATCGGCCATGACCGGGGCGCGACCCCGGGTGACCTGAGTAATGCCCGGAATACGCGCCAGGTGCTGCAGGATGGTTTCAAGATGGGCCAGATTTCTGACCTTGAGGCTGATCTCGATCAATTTGTAATCTTCGGTGCTTGCCGGAAAGTCCACGTTTTCGATATTGGCTTCGGCCTTGCCGATGACCTGTGTGATTGCTGCCAGCATGCCTGGCTGATTTCGGGCATAGAGGTGGAATTCCCCTACGAAAGTATCACCCAGGGCTGGCCCCCAGGCCAGCCGCTCGTGGCCGGCGCGCTGTTGCAGCGAGGCATGCAGGGCAGGACAGTCGTGACGGTGGATGAGCAGACCGGAGGGCTGTTTGGGGATGCCGATCAGCGCTTCCGGAGGTAATGGGCGACAGCAGGCTGCCAATTCAAGTGGCGGGGGCAGCGGGCCTGCTTTGCGCCGGAGTACGGCCGGCGCATGCGCCCTGGGCGTGGCCAACCGGCTCAGGGCTGCCGCAACCAGAAAGCTGGACCGGGTACCCCGGCAAACCTCGATGAACAGCTGCTCCAGGCTGGGAAGCTGCTGCTCGATCAACCAGACTTGCAGGGCTGATTCGGCAAGATCGGTCCAGGTCAGGCCCAGGGTGAAGAGTTCCTGGATCAGGAGCGTGCGCCCCAGCGCGGCAGCTTCGGCCGGCGGCAGGCGCCGGAGTACCTGCTGAATGCGCAGGCGTGCGCGTGATGTCACGGCATAATTCAGCCATCGCGGCTCGGGATGGGCGCTTGCTTCGGTTCTGATGGCAACCATCTGCCCATTGCGCAGCGGTGTGCTTGGCATGGTCTCATGGCCATCGAGGCGGGCGCCGGCATAATGGTCACCAATATCCGTATGAACTGCGTAGGCAAAATCCAGTGGTGTAGCACCGGCGGGCAGGCGAATGACTTTACCACTGGGCGTCAGGGCATAAATTTCGTCAGTAAAACTGTCATTCTTGAAATGTTCGAGAAATTCAATTGAATTTATACTGGCCTGATGCAATTCCAGCAACGGATTGAGCCACTCGCGGATGACCGTTTCCTGTTTGGGCAGGGCACCTGGGTGTTCATTCCAGTAACTGGCCATGCCATATTGGGCCTTGACGCGCATCTGGTGCGTGCTAATCCGCGTCTTGAGCGAAGTGTTATGTGGGCCATACACCGTGGTGTGCAGGGCCTGATAACCATTGCTGCGGGGAATGGCAATGTAATCCTTGAAGCATTGTGGCCGCGGCTTGTACAAGCTGTGCACAATGCCGATGGCGCGATAACAATCTTCTGGCTGCGATACCAGAATGCGCAGATGCAACCCGGCCAGCAAGGTTTCAAAGCGGGCCGGCAGTCCAGCCTCGGCAGGAGGTTGGTGGACGTTCAGGGTGCGCTTGCGCGCCAGGAAAATCTGCCACAGGGGTTTCTCGTGCCAATCCAGCTCCACGTCCAGGCGTGCCTGTTTGAAGCCTTGGGCCAGATGCTGAGTAATCTGCTGGATGATTTCCTGCTGCTGGCTGCGTAGGCGTGCCCGCCCACTGGCCAATAACCGCTGGCGTAGCGGGTACAGATTGGCAAAGGCCAGGGCTTCCAGTTCGGTGCGTAAGTTATGCAGGCCCAGACGTCCGGCCAGCGGGGTGTATAATTCCAGGGTCTCCGCCGCAATGCGGCGGCGTTTGTCAGGGCGCAGGCTATCCAGGGTGCGCAGATTGTGCAGCCGGTCAGCCAGCTTGACCAGAATGACCCGGACATCGGCCAGGGCTGCGGCCAGCAGCCGGTTGAAATTTTCGGCCTTGGCTTCCAGTTTGCTGGAAAACCGAATGCCGCTCAGTTTGCTGACACCCTCGACGATGTGCCGGACATTCTTGCCAAACTGCTGCTCGATCTCATCCGGGCTGGTGCTGGTATCCTCAACGACATCATGGAGCAGGGCTGCACAAAGGGCTTCGTGATCCAGGCGCATCGTGCTCAGGATGTGGGCCACGGCAATGGGGTGAAAGACATAAGGTTCGCCACTGCGCCGACACTGGCCTTCATGTGCAGTGGCACTGAGCAGATATGCCTGATAGAACTGCTGTCGGTTCTCACAGCTCAGATAGTCCAGCGAGGCAAGCACCTCGCTGATAAGCAGCCGGTCAGGGTGCGGTGCAGGGTGGGGGTCGGGGTCCATAGGTTACCTCACGGTCATCCAACTAGGAAACATTGCCCAGCCCATAATGTTGCAGGAAAGCATCTTCCGGGTCCGCCAAGGGCGGCAGTACCGGCTTGGGTGGCAGGATTTCGATAGCCAGGATGGCGTCGGTCACCTTGCCTTCGGCAATCTCCCGCAATGCCAGTACGGTCGGCTTGTCATTTTCCACCTCGACCAGCGGAGCTGCACCACGCGCCAATGCCCGGGCACGCTTGGCCGCTCGCAATACCAGACTGAACTGGTTGTCTACCTGCTGCAAACAATCTTCTACCGTAATCCGCGCCATAACACCGGGAACTCGCTAAGGAATGCCGCCAGTGTAATGGATATGGGGCTTAGCTGCCAAGCGGTTCATCAAAATCCAGCAAGGCCTGAATCAGATCCGCATGTTGCCGGCGCTGGTGTTCCGTATGCAGGCGCAGGGCGGCGACAAGGTGCCGGATCTGGGTCAGCGCAGTGTCAAAATCATCATTAATGATGAGATAATCAAATTCTTCGTAGTGTCTCATCTCGGCTCGGGCCTGTTCCATGCGCCGCTGGATCACGCCCTCGCTATCCTGGCCTCGCCCCCGCAGGCGCTGGATCAGGGCAGCCTGGCTGGGCGGCAGGATGAACAGGCTCTGGCAGGGAATGCGGGCCCGTACCTGCCGGGCACCCTGCCAGTCGATTTCCAGAATGACATCGTATCCATCGGCCAGCAAGGCATTCACCGTACTGCGTCCCGTGCCATAAAAATTATCAAATACCTGAGCAGATTCAAGAAATTCATCCTGGGCCTGCAGGTTGCGAAACTCGCCGACGCTGACGAAGTGATAATCCTGCCCCGGTACCTCTCCGGGTCGGGGCGCCCGCGTGGTATGGGAGACAGAGGCGCGCAGCCGGGGATCAGCCGCAAGCAGCGCTTTGACCAGACTGGTCTTGCCAGCGCCGGAAGGCGCCGAAATGATGATGACGTTAGGCATGGTGCACCTGCTGGATTGGGTTGTTCGTCACATAAGGCATTGCGCTATGCTTTAAGTAACCTGGGCAGGCTTGTCAAGCTTTGGCCAGCACGTCAAAATGCGTCAGGTGCGCGGTTGCCTTGGCCGCAGCACTCGTGTAGGGTTTAACCGTGCAGATATGGCAAATAGTGAATGTCGGTGAGTGCAGATAAACGAACCCGGTTAGTCGTCGCCGCAGGGGCAGAGGCACAGCGTGCTTTTTGGCGCGAGGTGGTTGCACGCCAGTCGGCTTTGCACCTGGTGGCCATGATGCAGCCGGTAGACCCGCAGCTGGTCAATCTGGGTGACGACACGGCCGACGTCATCCTGATGGATGTCTCTGAGCATGATGATTATGAAGTTGATTTTGAAAATCTGGACCAATTGGCAACTCAGGCCAAATTGCCACTGCTGTTTCACGATGATGGCGCCCGTGCGGCCCGGGACTGGGAACGCAAGCTGGTAGACAAGCTGGTCAAGCTGGCCGAGAGCCGGGCTGCCCCCCCCCCACCACCGCCCCTGGCGCCTCATTCCACCTCGACCGATTCCGTGCAGTTTGGTACGGAAAAATCCATGGAACTGACGCCGCTGGAGTTGACGCCGGTTTTGGGCCGCGAATCCATCGGACGCGAGTCCATCGAGCCGGGTGAGCCGGTCGTCAAGCCCGAGGCACTGACGCCCGAGTCCGCTGAAGTGACCGTGGATGCCACCCGTCGGGTACTGCCTTCCGGAATCGCGCTGGAAAATTATCTGATTCAAAATGTTATTGCCAGTGGTGGTTTCAGCATCGTCTACAAGGCGATGGACCTGAATAGCAAGCGCACCGTAGTGGTCAAGGAATACATGCCCAAGCGTTGGTGCCAACGCGAAGCCGATCAGCGGATTGTGGCACCGGGCGAAAAAAACCAGATTCGTTTCAATCGCGGGCGCAAGCTGTTTGCGCAGGAAGCCCGGGTGCTGGCCACCCTGAAACATCCCAATATCGTGGATGTGATCAATTTCTTCCAGGCCAACGGCAGCGCGTACATGGTGATGAATTTCGAACAGGGCAAGAGCCTGGGGAAGTACATCCGGGCTAGCGACAATGGCTTGAACGAGCGTATGCTCATGAGCGTATTTCCCGAACTGCTCAGCGGCCTGGATGCGGTCCACCGGCATGGTTACCTGCATCTGGACATCAAGCCGGGCAACATTTACATCCGTCCGGGCGGTAGCCCGGTCCTGCTGGATTTTGGTGCCATTCAGGGCATCCATGCGCCTGACCCCATCGCTCGGGTGATTACGCCGGGCTTTGCGCCGCCGGAGCAATACCAGAAAGGGGGTGAGGTTGGCCCCTGGACGGATCTTTATGCCATCGGCGCCACCCTGCGCACCTGCATTGAAGCCAAGGTACCGCCGCCCGCACCGGAGCGTGAGCAACGTGATCGGCTGGTACCACTGGCCCTGACCCACAAGCGCAATTACAGCAAGGAGCTGCTTGAGGCCGCCGACTGGGCTATGGAACTGAACCCCAAGCATCGTCCCCAGACCGTGCTGGATTTGCTCAAGGCACTCCCCCAGCAGGCCCGCGATGAGGAGGAGAGCGAGTCCTTTATCCAGCGTCTGACCAGTTGGTCCAAAAAAAGATAAATTATGCAATATGATGCTGGACAGGCCACTCGCCTGGGAAACCGCACCATGAACCAGGATCGCTGCGCGATCTTCAGTGCTGAAGATGCGTTGCTGCTGGTTCTGGCCGATGGTATGGGCGGGCATCCCCGTGGGGAGCAAGCCGCGCAATATGCAGTGGATACCTTCGAGGTGCTTTTCCGTCGGGCCAGTAAACCCGTTGCCGACCCGGAGGCCTTTTTGCGCCTGGGCATGGAACAGGCGCATAAGCAGATCGTGCAGTTTGGCCAGCGTCAGCGTCCTCCGATCACCCCTAAAACCACCTGTGTGGCGGTGTTGTTACAGCAAGGCTTTGCCTGGTGGGCGCATGTGGGGGACAGTCGCCTGTATGTGATACGCAGTGGCCAGTTTCGCCAGCGCACCCGGGATCACTCCTACGTGGAACAATTGTATCGTTCCGGCCAGATTGCTGCCGACGAGCGTAAGAGCCACAAGCGGCGCAACTACGTAACCCGTTGTCTGGGCGGGGAAGACAAATCGGCGCAACCCAGCCTGTCCTTGCCGTTTCCACTCTGCCGGGATGATGTGCTGTTGCTGTGCACGGATGGTTTGTGGGGCGCACTGGAAGATGAAGTGCTGGCCGCAGCCTGGAATGACCGCCGCCCTGTCGAGACCTTGCTGAATGAGCTGACCGAGCGCGCAGCCACCGTCAAGGCCCCGGAAAGCGATAATGTCACCGCAGTGGCCGTGCGTTATGGCTCTGAGGCTGCGGCCACCGTCCCGCCCGAATTGGTGGCCCTCGCGGGACAATCTCCGGAAAATCTGGAGTGGGCGGCCAAACTCAGCGAAATTTACCGTGACATTGTGGATGACGATGACCTCTGACCGTATCGTGCTGGCCAGCAACAATGCGGGCAAGCTGCGTGAATTCCAGGCGCTGCTGCGGAACTGGCCCATACAGGTGTTGCGTCAGGCCGAACTGGGGGTCAGTGAGGCCGAAGAAACCGGCCTGACCTTCATCGAAAATGCCTTGCTCAAGGCTCGACACGCCGCAACCGTCACCGGACTGCCTGCACTGGCCGATGATTCAGGCCTGGAAGTGGACGCCCTGCATGGTGCACCGGGCATTTATTCAGCGCGTTATGCCGGGGTGGGGAGCAGTGATGGAGCCAACGTGAGCAAGTTGCTGGCCGCCCTGGCCGATACTCCGCCTGACAGGCGTCTGGCCCGGTTTCGCTGCGTGCTGGTGTATTTGCGCCATGCCCACGATCCGGCTCCACTGGTCTGCGAAGGCATCTGGGCCGGTCAGATTGCACCTGCGCCGGCTGGGGTCAATGGCTTTGGTTATGATCCGGTCTTTTACCTGCCCGATCTGGCTCAAACCGCTGCCCAGCTACCCGAGGCCCTGAAAAATCAGCTCAGCCATCGCGGTCAGGCCTTGCGCCTGCTCCAGACCAGACTCGCTGCGTATCTTGCCTGACGCATTACCCCCACTGGCACTGTATGTCCACATTCCGTGGTGCGTACGCAAATGCCCCTACTGCGACTTCAATTCCCATCATGCCCCGGCAATTCTGCCTGAGGCTGCCTATCTGCGTGCCTTGCTGGATGATCTGGATGTAACATTGGCCGCAGCCGCAGGCCGACCCCTACTGAGCATCTTCATCGGTGGCGGGACGCCCAGCCTGCTGCGCCCGGAAACGGTGGCTGATTTGCTGCATGGCATTCATGCCCGTCTGACCGTGGTGCCCGAAGCCGAAATTACCCTGGAAGCCAATCCGGGCACGGTGGAAGCTGGACGGTTTGCCGAATTGCGGGCAGCAGGTGTCAACAGACTCTCCATCGGTATTCAGAGTTTTACGGATGATTGTCTGCGACGCTTGGGCCGGATTCACGATGGCCATCAAGCGCAGCTAGCAGTGGAACTGGCCCAACGGGCTGGATTTACGGCCCTGAATCTGGACCTGATGTACGGCCTGCCAGGGCAGACGCTGGCGCAGGCCGAGGCTGATGTGCGGCTGGCCTGTGCCCTGGCACCCAGCCATCTGTCCTATTATGAACTCACCCTGGAACCGGGCACGCCCTTCCATCAGCAACCGCCGGTTTTACCTGAGGATGACCTGCTGGTCGCCTTGCAGGATCAGGGTCAGGCCCTGCTGGCTGTTGCCGGGTTTGCCCAGTATGAAATATCTGCTTATGCCCAGCCCGGCCAGCAATGCCGCCATAATCGCAATTACTGGGAGTTTGGTGACTATCTGGGTATCGGTGCTGGCGCGCATGCCAAACTCACCGTCCCCGATGGTACCGTGAGCCGCCATGCCTTGTGCAAACATCCGGCCAGCTATCAGGTCACCCCTGCCACGGCACGTTACCGCGAGCAACGCACGTTACAAGCCAGTGACCTGAGCGCCGAATTCATGCTGGGGGCCTTGCGTCTGACCGGCGGCTTTCCGATTGCCCTGTTCCAGGCCCGCACCGGGTTGCCTTGGGCCGTGGTCGCGCCTGCCTGCGCGCAGGCCGAGGCACAGGGCTGGCTGACCCAAACGGCGGACTGGGTGCAAGTGACGCCGCTGGGGCAACGTTACCTGAATACCGTCATTGCCCTATTTTTCCCTTGAGCCAGAGGGGGGTATTGGCTAGAATCGCCGGTTTATCCCGTTTGCTGACCTTAAATCATGAAAGCCAATATCCATCCTGCCTACACCGAGACGACGGTCATCTGTAGCTGCGGCAACCAGTTTACCACCCGCTCCACCCTGGGCCGTCCGGTGACCCACATCGAAGTTTGCTCACAATGTCATCCCTTTTACACGGGCAAGCAGAAAGTGGCCGAGGTGGGCGGGCGGATTGACAAGTTCCGGCGCAAATACACCCGCGGTTAACGGGGCGCCATCATGCTGGATGATATCCGCCAGGCGGCCCTGGATTACCATGCGCTGCCCAAGCCGGGCAAATTTGAATTATCCCTGACCAAACCGACCGAAACCCAGGCTGACCTTTCTTTAGCCTACACGCCGGGGGTTGCCGTGCCGGTGCTGGAAATTGCCCGCCAGCCGGAAGCTGCGTACCAGTATACCAATCGCGGTAATCTGGTCGCGGTGATTACCGACGGCACTGCCGTGCTGGGTCTGGGTAATGTCGGCGCCCTGGCAGGCAAACCGGTCATGGAAGGCAAGGCAGTGTTGTTCAAACGCTTTGCTGATATTGACGTGTTTGATCTGGAAGTCAACGCTGCCAGCCCGCAAGCCTTTATCGAGGTGGTTGCGGCGCTGGCACCGACCTTCGGAGGAATCAACCTGGAAGATATCGCGGCGCCACATTGCTTTGAAATTGAAGAAGCTTTGATTGAACGTCTGGATATTCCCGTCTTTCATGACGACCAACATGGTACGGCAATCATTGTTGCGGCGGCATTGCTCAATGCGCTGGAAATTCAGGGTAAATCCCTGAGTCAGGCCCGGATGGTGCTGCTGGGCGCCGGCGCCGCCGGCGTGGCCATCGTACGCCTGCTGCGGGCCCTGGGTGCGGCACCGGAGCAGATTCTGGCTGTGGATCGTCAGGGCGTGATCAGCCGTGCCCGCAGCGATCTGGTGGCCACCAAAGCCGAGCTGGCTGTTGCAACGCCCTGCCGGAGCCTGGCAGATGCCCTGCAAGGTGCCGATGTCTTCATCGGGGTTTCCGGCGCCAATCTGGTGAGCGCCGATATGGTGCGCAGCATGGCACCCCGCCCCGTTGTATTCGCACTGTCCAATCCGGTTCCGGAAATCCTGCCTTCAGTCGTGCAGGCTGTGCGTCAGGATGCCCTGATGGCCACCGGGCGCAGCGATTTTCCCAACCAGGTTAATAACGTCCTTGGGTTTCCCTTCATTTTTCGCGGTGCGTTGAATGTGCGGGCCCGCCGGATTAACCAGGCCATGCACATTGCCGCAGTACGCGCCTTGAGCGCCCTGGCACGCGAGCCAGTCCCGGCGAGCGTCCTGGCGGCCTATCAGTTGACGGACTTAAGTTTTGGCCCGGATTACATCTTGCCCAAACCCATGGATCCGCGCCTGGTTCAGACCGTAGCGCCAGCGGTTGCTCAGGCGGCAGTCGCTTCCGGTGTGGCGCGGCTGGGGTTATCGGGCTAGGTCAGGGACAGCTTTGATTTCTGAGCTGCAGGCGGTATCCTCGGGGCATTGCCACTGCCCGGAGAATGCCGTCCATGTTGCCGTTGCAGACTGAACAGGTTTCACTTACCGACCCCACCACCGGGGCCTCTGCCGCCTTTCCCGTCCGTCGGGGAACCATGGGCGAAGTGGCGATTGACATCAGCCAGATGCAAAAAAATTGCGGCTGTGTCACCTACGACCCCGGCTTCATGTCCACCGCCAGTTGTCGCAGCGCCATCACGTTCATCAACGGTGAAGAAGGCGTATTGTTGTATCGCGGTTACCCCATCGAGCAACTGGCGACCCAGGCGGAATTTCTCGAGGTGGCTTACCTGCTGATCTATGGTGAGCTGCCCACCCCCAGGCAATATCAGAATTTTACTGGAATTTTACAGCGCCATGCGGCGTTGCATGAGGCGCTGAAGACCTTTTTTACCGGGTTTCATTACAATGCCCATCCCATGGCCATCATGGTCGGGGTGGTGGGATCGCTGTCGGCGTTCTACCACGATACGCTGGACATTGCGAATCCGGAGCATCGGGAGGCTTCCGCGCATCTGCTGTTGGCCAAGATGCCTGCCCTGGCCGCCGCCTGTTACAAGCACTCGATCGGCGAGCCTTATGTTTATCCCCGCAATGATCTGGATTACTGCGCCAATTTTCTGCACATGATGTTCAGTGTGCCCTGGCGCAACGAAGAGGTTTCTCCCATTGCGGCCCGGGCGTTGAATTTGCTGTTCATCCTGCATGCAGACCATGAGCAGAACGCCAGCACTTCCACGGTACGGCTGGCCGGGAGTTCCGGTGCCAACCCATTTGCCTGCATCGCTGCCGGGATAGCCTCCCTGTGGGGGCCAGCCCACGGCGGCGCCAATGAAGCCGTATTGCGCATGTTGGCCCAAATCGGCACCGTGGCCAATATTCCGCGTTATGTCGCCAAAGCCAAGGATAAAAATGACAGTTTTCGCCTGATGGGGTTTGGGCACCGGATTTATAAACATTATGACCCGCGTGCAACCATCATCCGGCAGACCTGTCACGAGCTGCTGCGGGCGTTGCGCGTGGATGACCCGCTGTTTGAGCTGGCCCTGCGCCTGGAAGAAGTTGCCCTGCATGACGATTATTTTGTCAGCCGCAAGCTCTACCCCAACGTGGATTTTTACTCGGGCATCATCTACAAGGCGCTGAATGTGCCGACCAATATGTTTACCGTGATGTTTGCACTGGCCCGCACCGCTGGTTGGGTGGCGCACTGGCTGGAAATGGCGGCCGATCCGACCCAGCGTATCGGCCGGCCTCGGCAGGTGTACGATGGTCCGGCCCGGCGTGACTACCGCACAATGGCGGATCGGGCTGCCCTAAGGGGCCGCGATTAACGCCATCAGGTGGTCAGCATCGGCACGGAACATGGGCTGGCCATCCACCGGACATAGGGGTGGACGCCGCAGCCCGGTGGCTGGGAATACCGTTAGCTCAATGGCCGCCTCACCGGCCCAGAACCGGAACATCGGATAGGTCTCAATCTGGGTGCGGCCATAGCGCACCGTGCGTTCTGCATGGCTGTGAGGGATATGATGTGCATGCAGAAAACCGGCGACTTCCTCACTGCTGGCCGCAAAGACATGCAGGTAGATGGGGTCATGTGGGCCGATATTGCCGGTCAGGACCGGGCCGACCAGCCGGGCATCAAAGGGTGCCAGGAACCGGAGCGCTTCCAGGGCCGTCGTACGTAGCTGATGCAATTGTTCATGCTGTTGCCTGGCCTGGAACAGGCGTCGATAGTGGTGTAAGGCGGCGGCAACTTCCGGATTGCTGGGCAGGTTACGCAAGTCCGGCCAACGCAGACGGGCGGCGGCCTTTTGTTTGGCCGTCAGAAAGTCCTGCACCCCCTCTTCGGCCATGATGCGAGCGGCCATCTGGGCAAGTTCCTGACGATGACGGGTATTGGGATTTTTGGGCGGCATTCGGGCTGCAAATTAAAAAATGTGCGGTTCAGCCGTGCAAGCTGGCGGACATTAACTATACTTCAAGCCCAGACCGGTGAAAAAGCGGCCAGCGTACATTTACCGATAGACAGTTTTTGGCAAACGTTGCTATGCTTCTCCCTGTTGGGTATCTGCGTCGCGCTGACGCAACGGGCAGGGCGGGCATCTGAAGTAACGCGATAGAAGGAATCGAAGGTATGGGGCTTTTCGGCAGTAAATCTATGTCACTGTTGGGCATAGATATTAGTTCGACTGCGGTTAAGTTGATAGAGCTTAGTCGTGCAGGCAATCGTTATCGGGTGGAAAGTTATGCAGTGGAGCCTCTGCCGCCCAATGCGGTGATGGACAAGAACATCAGCGACGTCGAGGCCGTGGGCGAGGCCGTCAAGCGGGTGCTCAAGCGTGCCGGGGCACGGAGCAAGTACGCAGCGGTGGCTGTGGCTGGATCTGCGGTGATTACGAAAATCATTCCCATGCCGCCTGCCCTCACGGACGATGAACTGGGCGCCCAGATTGAGGCCCAGGCGGATCAGTACATCCCCTACCCCTTGTCGGAAGTGACCATAGACTACGAAGTGCTGGGGCCTTCGGAGAAAGGGTCCGAGATGGTGGACGTACTCCTGGCGGCTTCACGCAAGGAAAATGTTGAAGACCGGGTGACTGCACTGGAGTATGCCCAGCTCAAGGCACGGGTGGTGGACGTGGAGGCCTATGCCATGGAGCGGGCTTTCGGCCTGATTGCCGAACAGCTCTCCCTGAGCAACCCTGACCAGACAATTGCGATTGCCGACATCGGGGCGACCGTGACTACCCTGAATGTGATCCGGAACCGCAAGATTATTTACACCCGCGAACAGAATTTTGGCGGCAAGCAATTGACGGAAGAGATTCAGCGGCGCTACGGGCTATCCTACGAGGAAGCGGGTATGGCCAAACGGCAGGGGGGGCTGCCCGACAACTATGTCAGCGAGGTGCTGGATCCGTTCAAGGAAGCCATGGCCCAGCAGATCAGTCGCTCACTGCAATTTTTCTTCTCTTCCAGTCCCTACGGCAGTGTGGATTACATCATTCTGGCCGGCGGCAGTGCTGCCATACCCGGTGTTGATGAGCTGGTGGAGAGCAAGGTTGGTACCCCGACCACCGTGGCCAATCCGTTTACCAACATGTCATTGGCGCCGAAGGTGAAACCTCAGGCATTGAGTAGTGATGCCCCCGCGTTGATGATCGCTTGTGGCCTCGCACTGAGGAGCTTTGACTAATGGCTAAAATCAATTTATTACCCTGGCGTGAGCAGCTCCGCAAGGAGCGCCAGACCCAATTTTTGCTGATGCTGGTGGCGGGCGTGGTGGTTGCTGGCCTGCTTTCGGGCGGCTGGTATTTTTATGAAACCGACCGCATTGCGTTCCAGAACAAGCGGAATGCCCTTCTGGAAAAGGAAATCAAGGCGGTTGAAGCTAAAATCGCCGAGATCAAGGCACTGGAGGAAACCAAGGCCAAGCTTTTGGCGCGTATGGACGTGATCCAGAACCTGCAAAAGAGTCGCCCGCTGATCGTGCATCTGTTTGATGAGCTTCCCCGCCGTTTGCCGGAAGGCACCTATTTCAATGCAGTCAAACAGCAGGGTGCTACCGTGACGGTCAATGGCCTGGCACAGTCCAACACCCGGGTTTCGACCCTGATGCGCAATGTGGATGCTTCTTCCTGGCTGGGTAATCCGGTGCTGAAGATCATTGAACGCAAACCCGGCGAGAATGATCTGGCCCCGGGCACCTTCAACCTGACGATGCAGCAGGTCATCAAGCGGGCGGATGGCACCATCGAACAGCCGACGACCGAAGACAAGAGCAAAAAGGCCAAGCAGCCACAAAAGAAGAAGGGGTAGGCACTATGGATCTGAATAATCTGGATTTCAACAATATCGGCGCTTGGCCTACCCCGCTGAAGCTGGCCCTGATCGGCGTCGCCATGGCCGCAATTGGCGGGGCAACCTATTACTTTGTGATCGAAGATCAGTGGAAAAAGCTCAAGCAATTGCAGACCCGTGAGGGGGAATTGCGCAAGGATTTTCAGGAAAAACAGGCAAAAGCGGTCAATCTGGAAGCATACAAGCAGCAGTTGGCCGATATGAACGTCTCGTTCAGTGCCATGTTGAAACAGCTGCCCAACAAGGCAGAGGTTGCTGACTTACTGGTTGATATTTCTCAAAGTGGCCTGGGCAGCGGGCTGGAATTCGAGCTGTTTCAGCCAGGAGGTGAAAATCCCCAGGGTTTTTATGCAGAACTACCCATCAAGTTGCGTGTGACGGGCTACTATCATCAGCTGGGCGATTTCGTCAGCCAGGTTGCAGCATTGCCCCGAATTGTCACCGTGCATGACGTGGACATCAAACCCGAGGCCAAGGCAGCGGCAGCCCAATCCAAAGATAAAAAGGCGGCTGAGCCGCAAGCTATCAAGCTGGTTATGGAGGCTACCGCCAAAACTTACCGCTATCTGGAGGGTGAACAAAAATGAAGCTCCGCATAACAGTGCCGGTGCGTTGGGGATTGGGGGTCTGGGTCATGCTGCTTTTGGCAGGTTGCCAGGGCGATATGAGTGATTTGCAGAAATTTGTCGCGGATACCAAGGCACTGGAGGGGGCACCGATTGAACCGGTGCCACCGATAGAGTCCTATCCGCCGTTTCTTTATGCCGCTCAGGCCGAGCGAGATCCTTTCCTGCCTCAGGAGCAGCCCCGTGCTGAAGCCCAGACTCAGCCCAAGCCCGGTGGCGTGAATGCGCCTGATGAGACACGTCCACGCGAAGAACTGGAAGCCGTACCGCTGGATGCCCTGCGCATGGTGGGAACATTGGCGCAACCGGGGGGCGGGGACTGGGCCTTGGTGCGTAATACTGATGGCATCATTCATCGGGTAAAGCCGGGTAATTATCTGGGGCAGAATCATGGCAGGATCGTCCGCATCGCTGAAGACAGGGTCGATCTGGTCGAAATCATCCCCGATGGTGCGGATAGCTGGCGTGAGCGGCCCGCGAGTTTGGCGTTGAGTCAATAAGATTCTGATAGGGAGAAAGCATGTCTAAGCAAACAATACGTGGCTGGCTCCGGGCAGCCGGAGTGGTATGGGGGGCACTGGTCCTGGGCTGCAATCAGGCCCAGGCTGCCAACAGCTTGCAGAGTGTGGACTTTACCACTTTGCCGGGGGACAGGGTGCAGGTCATCATGAAGATGGCCGAGCCGGTCAAATCGCCAGCCAGTTTCAAAATTGACAATCCGGCCCGGGTGACCTTCGATTTTCCCGAGACGGCGATGGCACTGCCCAGCAAGAGCATGCCCATCGGCGTGGGCGCAGTGCGAGGCCTGAATGCCGTCGAGGTCAATGGGCGGACCCGGGTGGTGTTGAACCTGGTGACGCTGGTGCCCTATGAGAGCCGCTCCGAAGGTAATAACTTCATCGTGTTGTTTGAAGGTTCCGGCAGTAGTGATGTCAAGGGAGTAGCGGCTGCCAAAGCCAGCAAGGCACGGCGGATTCTGGATGTGGATTTTCGCCGGGGGGATGCGGGTGAGGCGCGTATAGTCATCAAACTCAGTGACCCCAAGACGGTGGTGGATGTGCGTGAGGAAGGCAATGAAGTCATTGCCGACTTCATTGACACTCAATTGCCGGATAATCTGGCCCGGCGGCTGGATGTGACGGACTTTGCCACTCCGGTCAGGTTTGTGGACACGTTCATTCAGGGTCGCAAGGTGCATATGGTGATAGCGCCGTTGAGTGAATACGAATATCAGTCCTATCAGGCTGACGACGTCATGACAATAGAGTTGCGGCCTTTGAGCAAGCAGGAGAAGGAAGATATCCAGAAAGCCAAATTCCAGTATACCGGCGACCGGTTATCGCTGAACTTCCAGGATATCGAAGTGCGCTCCGTTTTGCAGTTGCTGGCCGATTTCACCGATGTCAACATGGTGACCAGCGATACGGTCAAGGGCAACATCACCCTGCGCCTCAAAAATGTTCCCTGGGATCAGGCTCTGGACATCATCCTGCAAACCAAGGGGCTGGATAAGCGCCAGTCGGGTAATGTGATGCAGATCGCACCCCGGGAGGAGATTGCTGCTCGGGAGAAACTGGATCTGGAAGCCAAGCGTCAAGTGGAAGAACTGGCGCCACTACGCTCGGAGTTCATCGTTATCAACTATGCCAAGGCGGAGACAATCGCCAAGCTGCTCAAGAGTCCGGAAAACAAATTGCTTTCGGAACGCGGTCAAGTGACGGTGGATGACCGTACCAATACCCTGCTGGTACGGGATACGGCGGCCACACTGGCTGATGTACGCAAGATTGTAGAACGTCTGGACAAACCGGTACGCCAAGTGTTGATTGAGTCCAGAATCGTGATTGCCAACAATGATTTCAGCCGGGATTTGGGGGCACGCTTCGGCGTCACCGGGGTCAAGGCCAATGGCTCGCAAGGCATTATCGGCACTACCGGATCAGTAAACGGAACGGCGGGAACCGGGTTGGTGCCCAATATGGTCGATTCTGCGGTAGGTAACATTGGCGCAACCGGCCAGCCCTTCCCGGTCGTGCTGCCCAACCTGGCGGATCGGCTGAACGTGGATCTGGCGGTACCGGGCCCCAGCTTTGCGTTATCCATCCTGCGCCCTGAACTGCTCCTGGATCTGGAATTGTCAGCCCTGCAACAGGAAGGCCGAGGTGAGGTGCTGTCCAATCCCAAGGTGATTACTTCGGATCAAAACAAAGCCACCATCAAGCAGGGGCAGGAAATCCCCTATCAGGAAGCCAGTGCCAGTGGCGCTACCACAACCTCCTTCAAGGAAGCCTTGCTGAAGATGGAGGTCACGCCGCAGATCACCCCGGACGATCAGGTTATCATGACCATTCTGGTGAGCAAGGATAATCCGGACTTCTCGCGCTCCTTGGCGGGAGGGGCGCCGCCCATTGACAAACGCGAAGTTCAAACTGTGGTGCTGGTCGAAAATGGCCAGACTGTGGTGTTGGGCGGCGTTTATGAGCAGACCAAAACCGATGCAACCAGCAAGGTGCCGGTTCTGGGCGATGTGCCGCTGCTGGGTAACCTGTTCAAAACCAACAGTCTCTCTGACGTCAAGCAGGAACTGTTGATTTTTGTGACGCCCCGGATCGTCAAGGATAGCATCGCTGCCCGTTAATCAAGCGGCCTGCTGATCAACCACCCCGCTGCGGCGGGGTTTTTTATGCGACTGAAAGTGAAAAGTGGGATCGCTAGCGGTCTCGCAGGATAGGACTGGCTGCGAGGTGTTCGGCACCGTACCAGCCCAGCTTTTCCCGTAGCCGTACGACCTCCCCAATGATAATCAGGGTAGGGGCGCGGATGGTTTGCCCGGCAACGACTGCGGGCAAGGTTGCCAGAGTGCCGCCGAAAACCCGTTGCTGCGGCAACGTACCTTGCTCAATCAGGGCAGCGGGTAAGTCAGCAGGCAATCCATGTTCGATCAGTTCCCGGCAGAGCACTTCCAGTCCGGTCAGACCCATGTAGATGGCAATGGTCTGATTGGGCTGACAGAGTGCCGCCCAATTGAGATTCATCGAGTTATCCTTGAGGTGCCCGGTGACGAAGACGCAGGCCTGGGCATAATCCCGGTGGGTCAGGGGAATGCCTGCATAAGCAGCACAGCCGGTAGCAGCGGTGATGCCAGGTACGACCTGAAAAGGAATGCCTTCGGCAGCCAAGGTATCGATCTCCTCTCCGCCACGTCCAAAAATGAACGGGTCACCTCCCTTGAGACGACAGACCCGGCGGCCTTGTTTGGCCAGATCGGCGAGCAGCCGATTGATTTCTTCCTGGCGCAGCGTATGGAAATTGCGTTCCTTGCCTACATAGATGCGTTCAGCATCGCGCCGGGCCAAATCCAGGATGGCACTGCTGACCAGCCGGTCATAGACGATCACATCAGCTTGCTGCATCAGCCGTAAGGCGCGGAAGGTCAGCAGGTCCGGGTCTCCCGGCCCTGCCCCTACCAGATAAACCTCGCCCAGGGGGCTGGGTTCGGCTGCAGCCAGCGCTGTTTCGGTGGCTGCATAGGCTTCAGCCTCGCGCCCGGTGAAGACCAGCTCGGCGATGTGTCCTTGAAACAGGCGCTCCCAGAACCCGCGCCGATCATTGGCCTTGGGAAAGCGCGCCTTGACCTTGGCCCGAAAATATTCCGACAGTTGCGCCAGCTTGCCATAAGCAGCCGGGATGGTGCTTTCCAGCCTGGCCCGTACCAACCGCGCAAAGACCGGGGCTGCGCCGCCGGAAGATACGGCAATGACCAGCGGCGAGCGGTCGATGATGGCGGGGACGATGAAGCTGCACAGCTTGGGATTATCCACCACGTTGACCGGAATATGCCGTGCCTGGGCTTCAGCAGAAACCTGGGCATTGACAGCTTCGTCGTCAGTTGCAGCAATGACCAGATCAAAGCCTTGTACATCATCGGCCTGATACATACGTGCCCAATGACGTAGCTTGCCCTGAGCGGCCATTTCGGCCAGTGCAGGGTGCAACGCCGGAGCGATGACGGTCAGCTGGGCGCCAGCGGTGGCCAGCAAGCTGGCCTTGCGGGCGGCAACTTCGCCCCCGCCAACCACAAGACTTGGGCGTAACGTGATATTGACAAAAATCGGTAAGTAGTTCACAAGCTGTTGCAGTGCGCGTTGGGGATAATGGGTTGGGCCTGACAATCGCCGAATTGTATTCACTCGGCCATTGTTATTAAAATACCACGTTACGTAGGTATCTGAAGGCGCCTGTTGCCGTTGGCTGCGCTACTGTTGTGTGTTCAAGACATAAACGAGGTAATCATGAATTTTGATCAAGAACTTGATGCGACTGGCCTGAACTGCCCGCTGCCCATTCTGCGGGCCAAGAAGTCTCTGGGTGCCCTGCAATCCGGGCAGGTACTGCACATCATCGCCACGGACCCCGGCTCCGTCAAAGATTTCGATGCGTTTGCCAAGCAAACCGGGAATCAGCTGCTCGATTCGAAGGAAGAAGGCGGCAAGTTCCACTTTTACCTGAAAAAAGCCTAAAAAATCCAAGAGAGAGGAGGGCATATGTCCCAGAAAAAATTAGCTATCATCGCAACGAAAGGCTCTTTGGACTGGGCGTATCCGCCCTTCATCCTGGCCTCCACGGCAGCCGCGCTGGGCTACGAGGTTCAGGTGTTTTTTACGTTTTATGGTTTGCAGCTGGTCAAAAAAAATCTGAACCTTCAGGTGACGCCCCTGGGTAATCCAGGGATGCCGATGCCAATGGCCATGGACAAGTGGTTCCCGACGCTGTTCACAGCCTTACCGGGAATGCAGGCCATCATGACCATGATGATGAAAAACAAGATGAAGGCCAAGGGTGTTGCCAGTATTGAAGAACTGCGCAACCTATGCCAGGAAGCCGATGTCAAGTTGATCGCCTGCCAGATGACGGTAGACCTGTTCGACCTGAATCCTAAAGAGTTTATCCAGGGCCTGGAATTTGGCGGTGCTGCCACTTTCTTCGAGTTTGCCGGTGAATCGGATATCTGTCTGTACATCTGACTCCCCACTGTAGCCGATCCCGAACCCTATCGCTTGATAGGGTTTGTTGTTTTTAGGTTTCCTGTCTATACTCCTCTGTATGCATTTCCAAACCGGCCGGAGGAGACGATGTTAAAATTATTCCACGTTGTTTTTTTGCTACTCATGGCGCAATGGGCCTGGGCGGCGCCTACAGGTCAGTATCTCAAACCCTATGTATTTGCCGAGGAACGCCCGGGTCTCATCAGCGCGATCAAATCTCAGGTCGTTGAAAAGCTGACCGCCGACCGCTGGCAGGTTGTGGGTGATTATCAGCCCTTCAAGGGCGCCTGGGTGATCGTGGTTACTCATCCGGAACTGAAAAAACTGGCGCAAGCCCAGAAGGACAGCAAAGGTGTCCTGTTCCTGCTGCCCCAGCGGATTTCCCTGACCGAAACGGCCAATAACAATGTTCAGATTGCGTATACCAACCCATACTATTTTGCCTATGCCTACCAGGTCGAACAGCCGGTTGATGTAGTGGCCGACAGCCTGCGCCAGGCGCTGGGCTGGAAGGAAGAGTTTGGTTCCACCAAGGGCCTGCCGGTCAACAAGCTGAAAGATTACAAATATGCTTTTGGCATGGAGAAATTTGGCGAACGCCTGGAGCTGGCCAGCTATGCCGACTATAAAACCGCGACGCGGGATGTGGAATCGGCGCTGAAGGCTGGCAAGGGTGGGACGCGCAAAGTGTACCGCCTGGATGTGCCGGGGCGTGACGCCAGTGTGTTCGGGGTGCAGATGACCGAGGGGTTTAGCGACAAGCAGGTCATTGATACAGTCGATATTGGCAAGCTCAAGCATACGGCCTATCTACCCTATGAAATCATTGTGGAGGGCGGAGAAGTCTATGCATTGCATCCCCGATTCCGGATCGCCATCAGTTTCCCGGATACCCGGATGGTGGGTGAAAATAGCTTCATGAAAATGATGCGTGCGCCGGATGATATCCATAAGGCGCTGGTCAATGCCGCTGGTGGGGAATATCAGGAGGGCAGCATCGGCGGTTTTCAGGAATAATTCTCGCATCAGCACTAACGCCCTGGCCTGCATCACCCCTATAATCGGGGGTGGGCTACCAGGGCGATTGAAGCTATGGCTGATCGGCGATTGCAAGTGTTTTACAGCGTGGCGCGGCTACTGAGTTTCACCAAGGCCGCAGAGGCCCTGCATATGACCCAGCCCGCCGTGACCTTCCAGGTGCGGCAACTGGAAGATCATTTCAATACCCGCCTGTTTGACCGCACCCATAACCGGATCAGCCTCACGGAGGCCGGACGCAAGGTGTTCGAGTACGCCGAGCGTGTATTTGCGGTCTACGGCGAGATGGAACATGCAGTCCGCCAGCTGACCGGCGATGTCAGCGGAGTCCTGACCCTGGGTGCCAGCACCACCGTTGCCGAGTACATGCTTCCGGTGCTTCTGGGCGACTTCAAGGCCCAGTATCCGGAGGTGCGTTTACAATTGCGGGTTTCCAACACGGATGGAATCGTTTCGTGGATTGAGACCAGCGAGATTGATTTGGGTATCGTCGAAGCCCCTGTCAACAATAAAAACCTGCTCGTTGAAGTCTGTCGCATGGATCAGCTGGTGGCCATCGTCCCGCCCCATCATCCGCTGGGCCAGAAGCCCATGCTGCATATTCAGGAATTGCTGGACTACCCGTTCATTTGTCGTGAGGAAGGTTCCGGTACCCGGGAGGTCATCGCCGAGTACTTGGGTCAATACAATCTGTGCAGCGCCAGCCTGCTGATTGGCATGGAGCTGGGGAGTCCGGAAGCAGTCAAGGGTGCCGTGGAAGCCGGCATGGGTGTTTCCATCGTCTCGCGCGTGACGATTGCCAAGGAACTGCGTTTGGGCACCCTGGTGGCCGTACCGCTGGACCCTCCCTTGCAGCGGCCTTTTTCCTTTGTCCGACAAAAGCAGAAGTTCCGGCAGGCCGCAATGGAACGCTTGCTGGGCTTTGCCAAGAGTTACTGTGCAACCCATGATTAATGCGCTGCCTGGTGCCAGCCTGAGTACGGATGAGCGGCGGTGGCTGCACAGTTATCGGCACCTGAGTGAGGCTGACCGGGCCACGGTGCTGGCTTTTGCCGAATTCCTCAAGAGCCGTACACCTGCTCAGGCGGTATCACCAGCATCGCTGCCAGAGCCGGTCCTGACGCCTGCACCGCCGGGTGAAAGCGTGATCGCAGCCATCAAGCGGCTGTCAGCCAGTTATGCCATGCTGGAGCGCCAGACGATGCTGCACGAAACAGCGGCCCTGATGACCCAGCATGTCATGCAGGGCCGGGCTGCCAGTGAGGTCATCGCAGAACTGGAAAGCCTGTTTGGCGAGCGTTATCGGCAATATGCCGCCCAGCGGGGTGATGCGCCATGAATCTGATCGGTAAGTGGCTGTTACGGCATCTCTCGGACCCGCAAGTCATATTGCTGAGTGTATTTCTGGTGGTCGGGTTTGGCACCGTTCTGGGCCTGGGCGACCTGCTCATGCCCGTGTTGGCCAGTCTGGTGATCGCTTATTTGCTGGAAGGTTTGATTGCCGTCTTTCAGCGCTGGTATGTGCCCCGCTGGCTGGCAATGTACATGGTCTATCTACTATTTCTGACCTCGCTATTGTACCTGTTCTTTGTGCTGGTGCCGACGCTGGTGCAGCAGATCACCCGGCTGTTGCAGGATGCCCCCAACATGTTGAGCACCGGCCGAGAACACTTGGTCCAATTACGCAATCACTACCCGGATTTTTTTAGTGAGGAACAAATCAGCACCCTCATTAATACCTTGCGTGCCGAAATAACCCTGATGGCTCAGCAGGTGCTATCGCTGTCCTCCGTATTGAGCCTGTTCACCTTGCTGGTTTATCTGGTGCTGATGCCGATTCTGGTGTTTTTCTTTCTCAAGGATAAAGAATTATTATTGAACTGGTTTAAGCAGTTTCTGCCCAGGGACATGCAGCTGGTACGACGGGTCTGGCAGGAAGTCAACATGCAGATTGGTAATTATGTCCGAGGCAAGGTGATCGAAATCATCATCGTCTGGGCCGCCACTGCCTTGCCACTTTCACTCATGGGCATGAATTACGCCATGTTGTTGGGCTTCCTGGTTGGGCTTTCGGTCATCATCCCCTATATCGGCTCGCTGGTGGTGACAGTGCCGGTAGTCATCGTTGGCTACTTCCAGTGGGGGTTCAATACGGAATTCATGTATGCCATGGCCTTGTACACCATCATTCAGGTGCTGGATGGCAATGTGCTGGTACCACTGTTATTTTCCGAGGTCGTCAATCTGCACCCCGTGGCAATCATCCTGGCTGTATTGGTCTTTGGGGGGTTATGGGGGTTCTGGGGGGTGTTTTTTGCC
>CAYNNN010000041.1:0-23434 GCA_964398665.1 uncultured Gammaproteobacteria bacterium
CTGGGCCGAAACACCATGCCGAAGCGATCCAGATCGTAGCGCGCCGCCCCGGCGTGCATCATCTCCACCGCACAGCAGGCCAGACCAAAGGTCATCGGCCACATCGAACCCGTACGTGCCCAGTTGATCAGGTCATCCAGGGTGGTGGTGACGTAACCGCGTTCCAATACGCCTTCTAGTCCCATTCCAGTGCCCCCTTACGCCATTCATAGATAAAGCCTACAACCAGAATCAGCAAAAACAACAGCATCGCACCGAAACCATACCAGCCAACCTCCTTGAGGGCGACGGCCCAGGGAAACAGAAAGGCAATTTCCAGATCGAACACGATGAACAGGATGGCCACAAGATAATAACGCACGTCAAATTTCATGCGGGCATCATCAAAGGCTTCAAAACCGCATTCATATGCCGACAACTTTGCGCTATCAGGCTTGCGCGGGGCCAGGATGAAACCCGCCAGCACGGGTACAATCCCAATCAGGATCGCGACCACGAGAAATACCAGAACAGGCAGATAACCGGCTAACATGCGCTTTACGGCCCCAAAAGGAAGCCCGCAGTCTAGTGAACTGTGCCCCGGTGGTCAACTACCCCATTGGGCACCCGGCGCAACCAGAAGGACCTCAGGGGCATCACGCCTCCACCATTAGGGCCATAGCCCTCATTATCTTGTGCTTTTAGCCACCTGCCGCACCCTGCTACACTGGAGGCCATCCCCACGCTGTTCGGAGTGTCGCCATGTTTACCACCCGCCGCGTACCAGGTTCCCAGCTTTCAGCCCTGGCGCTTTGGGGGGCACTGGCAAGCGTGCCACCGGTGGCTGAGGCCGTGGCGCCCACCATACGGGGCGCAGCCCGCCTTGATGCCGTCCTGGCAGGCTTCGTCAGCGAACCTGAACGGCGCTGCCTGAATAACAGCTCCGGGAATTTCAGTTGCGCCAGTTTCAACACCCTGGATTCCAGCTTCGGCATTACCCTGGGCGATTTGGATAACGATGGCGACCTGGATGCCCTGATGGCCAATTTTAATACGCAGGTCGAGCGGCGCTGTTTGAATAATGGCTCCGGAGGACTGAGCAATTGTGTCAGTTTTAACCGCACTGACAATACCGATGCCATTGCCCTGGGTGACCTGGATGGGGATGGCGACCTGGATGCCGTTTTGGCTAATGACAACGCCGTTGAACAGCGTTGCCTGAATGACGGCTCGGGCGGGTTCACCGCTTGTGCCAGTTTCAATCTGACTGACCGGAGCTATAGCGTTGCTCTGGGCGATCTGGATGGCGATGGTGATCTGGACGCGGTGATCGCAAATTACGGTGCAGCCGAGCAACGCTGCCTGAATGACGGTTCTGGTGGCTTTGCAAGCTGCACAAGCTTTGGGGGCACTACCGATGATAGTACTGCCATTGTCCTAGGTGACCTGGATAACGACGGTGATCTGGACGCGGTGATCGCCAATGGCAATACCAGCACGGGTCAGGTTGAACAACGCTGTCTGAACGATGGTTCCGGCGGGTTCACCGCCTGTGCCAGTTTCAACCTGGCTGACCGCAGCTTCAGCATCGCCCTAGGGGATCTGGATGGGGATGGCGATCTGGATGCCGTGATCGCCAACCACGATGCCGTTGAGCAGCGTTGCCTGAACAACGGCTCGGGTGATTTTGTCAGTTGTGCCAGCTTCAACGGCATTGATCGCAGTTATGGGATTACCTTGGGTGACGTGGACGGTGATGGCGATCTGGATGCCGTGATCGCCAATGGTAACTATGGCAGCGGTCAGGTTGAACAGCGCTGCCTGAATAACGGGGCCGGCGGGTTCACCGCTTGTGCCAGTTTCAATACCGTTGACAATAGCTCAGCGGTTGCGCTGGGCAAGCTCGACAACGATGGTCTGGTTGATGTCACAAGCAGCTTTGCCGGTGGCGTGACGACCAGCAACTTCAGCCTGACCCTGGCCTCAATGGTCACGGGTTACAAACCCGCCGGGCTGGTGGCGCTGTATCAATTTGATACTCAGTACTGCCGTACCGACTTGCTACCCCTGAGCCTGAGCAATCTGCGGACCCGCACCATCAGGATCACTCAGGGCAATACCCTGAATTTTGGCGGGCTGACGGCTGGCCAACATCTGACGGCCCCCGAGTGGCGCGCCGGGGGCATTGGCGCAGAACTGCTGGTACCGCAGACAGGAGGTTACGCGCTAGGCCTGCTGTTGCCGGGCGGCTGCGCGACCATCACCTATAAGTTCAACCTGTTCAGCCTAAGCAAATACAAATTCGCGCTCCGGATCTACGGCACGACGCTGGGCCTGGATACCCTGCCGGATAGCGTGAACGCAAACCCTGGTGCGCCAGGTGTCAATGACTTGGCGGCTGAATCCGGGCCAGCGCTTGAGCTGGATCTGGGTGCCCTGCAGGCCAGCCCCGAAACCCCGGCACCCGGCACAAGCCTGCCGGGCGGGACTGCGCCCGTCACCCCGGTGCTGAGTTTCCCGGCAGGCACCAGCAATTTGCCCAGCCGACGCTAGCAGGTCAGCGGCAGCACGTCACCACCACGGACGCCACCACTCAGGCGCCTGGCAGGGTCAGCGCCGCCTGGGCCTGATCGATGGCCGCCCGCAGCGCAGCGTAATTGTGGGTGACCGGGAATTGGGGAAATTGTGCGGCAATGCTGTCCGGTGGGCAGTAAAAAATCCCGCGCTGAGCCTGGGCCAGCATCCCGGTGTCGTTGTAGGAATCTCCGGCAGCCACCACCTGAAAGTTCAGTTCCTGCAAGGCCGCAACTGCACGCTGTTTTTGCTGGTTCTGCCGCAACCGGTAACCGGTCAGACGCTGTTGGGCATCGACTTCCAGATGGTGACAAAACAGGGTTGGCCAGCCCAATTGGCGCATCAGCGGCTGGGCAAATTCGTAAAACGTATCGGACAAGATAATGACCTGAAAATCGGCCCGCAACTGGCTCAAGAACGCTTCCGCACCCGGCAGCGGCCCCATCTGACCGATCACGTGCTGAATTTCCACAAGTCCCAGGCCATGCTCGGCCAGAATGCGCAAGCGTTGCTGCATCAACACATCGTAATCTGGAATATCACGGGTCGTCAGGCGCAGGCTTTCGATCCCGAATGCCTCAGCCACGCCTATCCAGATTTCCGGCACCAACACCCCTTCCAAATCCAGGCATACCACCAACACAAAAACCCCCTAACAAAAGCCGTGCAACAGGCCGCGACAGTGTGCAGCCCCGCCGTTATACTCGTAAACCTGACTCACTGGATAGCCTACGGAGACGTTTCATGCCTATTTTTGATGTATTCAACGGTGATGCTGATGGTCTATGTGGGCTGCAACAACTCTATCTGGCCCAGGCACGGGATAGCGTGCTGGTCACGGGGGTCAAGCGTGATATTGAGCTGCTGACTCAGGTGCAGGCCCAAGCCGGGGATGTGGTCAATGTCCTGGATATTTCCCTGGCCAAAAATCGCAGCGCAGTGATCCGGCTCCTGGCTGCCGGCGTGCAAGTCAATTACTTTGATCATCATGAAACCGGCGAGCCACTGCCCACAACTACGGGTCTGAGCCTGCATATTGATACTGCCCCGGAAATCTGCACCAGCCTGCTGGTGGACCAGTATCTGGCCGGACAGTACCGCATCTGGGCCGTGGTAGGCGCTTTTGGGGATAATCTGGCCACGGTGGCCCGCCAGACGGCTGAAGGTCTGGCGCTGAATGCAGCACAACTGGCCCAGCTTCAGGAACTGGGCATTTTGTTAAATTACAATGCCTACGGCGAGTCGCTGGAAGATTTGCACTACCCGCCGGCCGTGCTGCATCAGACCCTGCGTCAGTACCCCAATCCCCTGGCCTTCATCGCTGACGAGCCTGTCTATCAGCAGTTGCGTGCGGGTTATGCGGCCGACATGACGCAGGCACGCAGCCTAGCGCCTTCAGTCGCCACCGCCCACGCCGCCCTGTATCACTTGCCAGACGCCGCTTGGGCACGGCGGGCCATCGGTGTGTACGCCAATACCTTGGTAGAAGCATTCCCTGACCGGGCCCATGCCATCCTGACCCCGCGCAGCAGCGGCGACGGTTATGTAGTCAGCGTGCGGGCACCGCTGAACCGGCGCACCGGGGCTGATACCCTGTGCCGGCAATTTCCGACCGGGGGCGGACGCAAGGCGGCCGCCGGGATCAACCATCTGCCCGAAAGTGCCCTGGAAGCATTCAGTGCGGCCTTATTGGCAAACTTTCAACCTGGTTCCCTCTGAACATCGGCTGCGGCGTTGCGCTGCGGGGTGGGCAACCGCCTCCCCGGCTGCTGCGGGGAAATCTGCGGAGTCCGGCATGGGGACAGCGGCAGTAACCGGCGGCTGGCCTCCCTGACGGCGGCAACCGGCAACTCACCACGGCCCCAGGTTCGGACCCTGGGCAGATTTGCAAACCGCAACAGCCGGTGCCGCAGGTTGCCCCACGGCTGGAAACGGCCACGGATGATGGCAAGAAACCATCGGAGGGTCAGGATGTTGGACTCGAACCAACGACCGACTGCGTACAAGGCAGTTGCTCTACCACTGAGCTACCCAAACCCTGCAAGGATACGCACCGAACCGATTTACAGGCCCGGTGCGACCGGTCAGACTCACGAGCTGAACCGCTCCGCTTGCAGAGGCTGCAATCCCCAGGAACAGTGTAAAGCAAGAGAGGGACTTTCGCAGAAACCATGTAAGTGCTTTTAACGCAGGCATCAGGGGCGGCGTTGCCAGATGGTCAACTGGGCGATGCTGTACTGATATTTACGCACCGTTTCGCGGATCACGAACGGTATGTCCTGCGGCTCCCCGAACGGTTCAAAGTATTGTTTGAGGATGCGCTGCAACCCATCCAGCGTGGTCAGGTTTTCACCGTTCTCCTTGTAGCCGCCGATCCAGCGTTGCTTTTCGGTGTATTCCTCCAGCCAGGTGTACGGCGAAGTCAGCACCAGCAAGCCACCGGGACGGATGCGTTCGTGGATGCTGCCCAGAAACTTTGCCGGTTCGTACAGGCGGTCAATCAGGTTGCCCGCGAACACCAGGTCATAATCCCGGTACAGCGGTTTCAGGTTACAGGCATCACCCTGCGAGAAATGCACCCGGTCGGCAGTGGCTTCCAGCCCCAGTTCCGCCAGATTGGCCTGCTTGAGGAGGGTCAAATCGCCTTCCTGTGTCACCCAATAACGTACCTGCCCCTGTGCACGCAGGTTGAGTGCGTTGCGGATGAAGCGGGTGGAAAAATCCAGCGCATCCACATGCGGGATGGTTCTGGCCAGTTCAAAACTGCTGCGCCCGACCGCACAACCGACATCAAAAGCGCGTTCAAGGCGCATCCCTTGTGCCCGTTTCAGCACCGTGTTGATGCAGGCCTGGGGGTAATTGCCAACCCCGAAATAGCTGTCGCCGTAGTGGAATTCCAGATATTGCGCGATGAATTCATCGGTTTCGTAACTGTTGAAAGCCTGCGTCACCTGCGCGCTGGATTCGACGTAACGAAATCCGGCATGTTGGAAAAAGTGCCTGCGGAAGGCGTAACGGCTGTCACGGGTCGCTTCATTGCCGGTGGAAATCCAGCTTCCGCCCTTGATGAGGTTATGTTTGCCATCAAAGGTGGGCACGGAAAAATCGTCGTAGGCCGGATGCACCTGGAAACCGGGCAAGCCGTCAATGGCGGTTTCCGTCCACTGCCACACGTTACCAACCACGTCGTAAAAATCACCCTGGCGGAAATGGTTCACTGGGCAGGATGATGCCCCGTATTCCAGGTTGATGTTGCCGGGTGCTTCCATCCATGCAGGCTGATCGTGTTGGACATGCAGGTCGTACAGCCGATACCATTCGGCTTCAGTGGGCAGGCGGATGGGTTTTCCCGTCCGCGCCGCCAGCCAGTTGCAAAATGCCTTGGCCTCCAGGTAATTGACATCGACCGGCCAGTCCCACGGCATGTCTATTTCCTGCAACAGGCTGCGGTAACGGTAGCCATCCGCGTGCTGCACCCAGAAAACGGGGTGGATGGCGCGTTTGAATTGCAGCCACTGCCAACCTTCCGGCGTCCACCAGCTTTCGGACTGATAACCGCCATCCTCGACAAACGCAAGGAATTCGCGGTTGCTGACCAGAAACTGGCTGGCCTTGAAGGTGCGGACATCAGTGTTCAGTTCGCCGTATTCATTGTCCCAGCCATAGGTCGGCGCGGGTTGCTCGCGGCCTTGCCGGACTTTGCCACCGGGGACTTCCAACAATATGTTGGTGGGCGCAGCGCTCGTATGGGGGCAAACCACCGTCCAGGCCGGATGGGGAACCACCGCATCCAGCGGCAATTGCCGGATCAGCACCGAGGAAGTTTCCAGGTGGATACGCTCATGCTCGATGCCCATCAGGATGATCCAGAACGGGTCTTGCCACTGGATGGGCAAAGTCAGCGGCAGGTGGCTGATCAGGTCATCGACCAGTACCCGCACTTGCACGCGGTAATCCCTGACCTGTTGCACTGACGGCCATTCATAATGCTTTTCATCCAGATCATCCCAGGACATTTCATCCACACCAATGGCCAGCATGGATTCCAGCGCCGGGTCGATGCGTTGCCCGATGATTTTGGAGACCAACAGCTTGTTGACATAAAACGTGGCGGTATGCCCGAAATAGAAAATCAGCGGATGGCGTAACGGTTCAGGACGCTGGTAAAACCCGCTATCATCCTTCAGCACGGCAAACAATTGTTCGTACAAATCCCAGGTGGCATGGAAATAGCGGCGGATTTCTTCACGTTTGCCTTCAACATCACCGGAATCCAGCAACGGAATTCGTAATGCGGCTAATCTGGACATGATGCTTTTACCCACGCAAATAACAGGGCCGTTTTAATCTGAACGCTTGTTATTGGCAAATTGCCCGTCCCACGACCCGGCATTTAGCCCTAGAATGCAGCTTTGTCCGATTCCCGAACCTCATGAGCCTGCTTAGCGTTTCTGAAGCCCAAACTCAGTTACTGGCCGCAATCACGCCCCTGACCGAAACCTGCCCCCTGCCTTTGGCACAGGCGCAAGGCGCCATTTTAGCCCGTGACCTGATCGCGCCATTTGCCCTGCCCCGCGCCGACCTCTCCGCGATGGATGGCTACGCGCTCTGTGCCGCTGATTTGCATCCTGCCGAACCAACGGTGCTGCGCATCGGCGGCACGGCGTGGGCGGGCCATCCGTACCCGACCCCGCTGGCCCCTGGCGAGGCTATCCGCATCATGACCGGCGCCTGGCTGCCTGTAGGTGCCGATACCGTGGTCATGCAGGAGGACGTGGCGCTGCTGCCAGATACCGCACAGGTGCGCATCCCGCCTCAGACGCAGCCGGGCCGACACGTCCGGCCTGCCGGGGCCGAGTATCAGCCCGGTGCTACAGTGCTGGCGGCGGGTACGCGCCTGCAGGCAGCGGAACTGGGGCTGCTGGCGGGTTTTGGCTGGGAAACGGTGCCGGTATACCGACCGTTGCGCGTGACACTCTTTTCCACTGGTGATGAAATCTGCGCGCCACCGGCAGCACTTGGCCCCGGCCAGATTTACGACAGTAACCGGGCCAGCCTGATGGCCCTGCTACGCCCCTTGGGCGTGCAGGTCACGGATGCCGGGGTGCTGCCCGACCAGCTGGAAGCCGTACAAGCGGCCCTACAGGTAGCAGCCACAACTGCCGACGTGATTTTAACCAGCGGCGGGGTCTCGGTCGGGGCTGCCGACCACCTGACCACGGCAGTGCGCCAACTGGGGCACCTGGCGGTGTGGAAAGTGGCCATGAAACCGGGAAAACCCTTTGCGTTTGGCACCCTGGGCAGAACACTATTTTTTGGCTTGCCGGGCAATCCGGTTTCAGCGGTCGTGACTTTCCATCAGTTCGTCCAGGCCGCCTTGCTCAAGCGCATGGGGATGAATCCGCTACCTCAGCCCCTGCAATTGCGGGCCTACACCCGGGAACGGCTGCACAAGGTACCAGGCCGGGCCGAATTTCAGCGCGGCTGGCTCAGTTGGGAGCCGGAAGGCTTTACAGTGCGCGGCAGCGGCAGTCAGGAATCACACCTGCTCAGCTCACTGACCAAAGCCAACTGCTACATTGTCCTGCCTGCCGAACAGGGCGATATCCCCGCTGGCAGTCAGGTACTCGTGCAGCCACTGGGCGGTTGCTGGGGACGCTAACGCATGCGCCGGGCCAGCGCAGCCTGAAACAGGCCGGCCAGGGCGTTGATCAGCCCCAGAAGCAGGGCCCCCAGCAAACCGCCCCACCAAAGTCCCAAAGCGGCGCCTTCGCCTCCACTCCCCAGGGCTTCAGCCAGGAGCGCCAGCAGCCCCCCCAGCAGGATCCAGGGCACCAGGCCATGCCAACGCCGTCGCCGGTAAGCTGTCAACCCGCCCAGCGCCAGCCAAAGGGCGAAAAATCCTAACCCGCCCAATGCCCCCAGCAGGCCAAACAGCACGCCAAAAACCAGCGCAAACAGCAAGCCGCCCTGCACCGCCCCCCGTAAACCCGCCCATAGGGCCGCGACCAGCAAGGCCGCATCCAGGCGCACCGTCACCGGGCGGACACCAGGTTCAGACGGCAAGGGTTGGGCGGAGCTGGGTGCAGCGTGGTAGCGGGCATCATAGCGGCGGCGTTGCTCGGGGTCGGACAAAACCGTATAGGCCGCGTTGATGGCCTGCATCCGGGCTTCGCTGCCAGGCGCCCGGTCGGGGTGATAGCGCTGGGCCAGGGCCTTGTAAGCCGCCCGAATCACGACTTCTTCGGCATCTCGATGCACACCCAGGATGGCGTAATAATCTTCCATGCAGCGCTCAGCCGTCTGAACCGGTCAATCGCATCAGGCAGCAGCCACCATGACCCGGTTACGCCCGGTCTGCTTGGCCTGATACAGCGCCAGGTCGGCCCGGTGCAGCCATTGATCCGTGGTTTCGCCCACGCCCATCCAGGCTGACACGCCCAAAGAACAGGTAATACCCGGCAAGGGCTGACCTTCCGGCGTGGCGATGTTGAGCAAGCGGGCTTGCTCACATAGACGCTGGGCGATGCACTCGGCATTCCGGAGGCTGGTCTCCGGCAAAATCACGACAAATTCCTCGCCACCGTAACGCACGGCCATGTCCATGGGCCGCAGGTGGGTCAACAGCAACTGGCCCAAAGCTGCAATGGCCCGGTCACCGGCCAGATGTCCCTGGGTGTCGTTATAGCGCTTGAAGTGGTCAATATCGAGGATGATGGCTGTCAATGGCTGGAGATTGGCCTGCGCTTCCTGGCACAGGCGCGGCAGGCGCTCATTGAGCCAGCGCCGGTTATGCAGGCCCGTGAGGGCATCCACCGAGGCTTGATACGCAGCCTTGCGTTGCTGTTTCTGGGCTTCGGTCAGGCGGGTATTCACCTCGCGCAGGCGCTGGGTCAGAATCGCCAGCAGATTGACCGCCACCGGATGCGACGCTGCCACCAGCAACCACAGGACTTTTTCGCTGATCACCAGCAGCCGGCAATCGGTTTCGGCCAGCACGCAGGCCGAAGCGGGCTGCCGGTCTATGGCCGACAGTTCGCCCACACTGCCACCAGCTTCAATCACGGCCAGCGGGTCGGCCCGCTCCACATAAACCTGCAAGCGTCCGGTGATGACTGCGTAGAAATCGCGATTCATCTGCCCGTAGCTGATCAGCACCTCGCCTGAGGCCAGATCACGCAGGGTGCATTGGGCCAGCAAGGGCGTCAGATCATTCAGCATCACCCCACGAAACAGGGCCAGCCGCTGCATATCGTCCGATGCCAGCGGCAAAACAGGCGCTTGGGCATGCCGTTGCATGGTCATTCCCCTCAGGCGGCCGGCAGTTGGGTCTGTTCCGTTTCGGCAGCCGGATTGCCCCGATGAATCAGGTGCAGGTTCCGGAAGTAAATCACCAATCCCATGCCCTGACCCAGAATGAACACCGGGTCAGCCTTATGAATGGCATAAGCCAGCAGGGTACAGCCGCCTGCCACGCTGAAATACCAGAATGCGACCGGAACCACACTGCGCCTTTGCCGCTCGCTGCTCAGCCACTGCACGATAAACCGCATTGAAAACAAACCCTGGCCCGCCAGTCCCACCATCAACCACAGCGTTTCGGTCTGCATTGCCCTACCCACCCCAAAAACTCATGAGACGGGGATTATAGCCCAGCCTCGGCCTCCCATTCCGGTTTTTCTTCAACCGGCTTGCTGATTGACCTGGGTCAGACGCAAAATCAGGGCATCCAGCCCTTTTTGCTGCACTTCACCAGCAAAAGCCGTGCGATAGTTGCTGACCAGACTCACGCCATCCACCGCCACATCATAGACCTTCCAGCCGTGTTCGCCCTGGTATAGCCGGTATTGAAGCTGCAGGGGCACGACTTGCGGCTGCAGGATGTCCACCCGGATGGAAGCATCCGCCGGATTGGCATAGCGGGCCGGAAAATACTGTGCTTTCAGCCCCCCGACGCCGGTCACGGCAGCGGTGTAGGTACGCACGATCAGGGTCTGGAATTCCCGGCTGAAAGCCGCCCGCTGCGGGGGCGTGGCCGTCGCCCAGGCCCGCCCCAGCACGTAGGCAGAGATTTTCTGGAAGTCAATGTGGGGCAGGACGATTTGCTCCACCAGCCGCACTGCCTCCGATTGTGGCACGCCACCCCGGCCCAGGGCACTCAGCAGGGACTCCGTGCTTTGGCGCACCAGTTCATCAGGCGGCGGACTGGCGCTGGCCCCAGCCGGCAGGGCCAGGCTCAGCAATAGCAGGCTGCCCAGAAAAAAACTCAAAAATGCGCGCATGATTTGACACCTCAGGATGATAACGTCAGGAACAGATGAGGCATTTTTACGATAACTGCATGAAATATGCAAGTTTGATTGCAAATATCTCGTGTATTTTATTCATTTGAAGCGGTTTTTTTCTTACGTCCGGGTGCTGCTGGTTTCAATGCCGTCAGCAGTTGTTGATCAACGCCATAAATGTCGGGCCGGAATTGCACCTGATGGTCCGCATCCACCCAGGCCGTCCAGTAAGCCAGATGCACCCCGATGGGTTGCTTGAGGTTGACATACTGTTCCTTGGTGCGACGCATGGCCTTGTCAATGGCCTCACGGGTCCAGCGTGGCTGGTCAGCCAGCAGATAGGCCGCCAAATCCAGTGGCTTGCCAATCCGGACGCAACCATGACTCAGCCCCCGCTGGCTACGGGTGAACAGACCACGGGATGAAGTATCATGCAGATAAACCGAAAATGGATTTGCAAACATGAACTTCACGCCACCCAACGGGTTTTTGGGGCCGGGCGGCTGGCGCAAGCGCACCTGTCCGCTGCGTAACGCGGCACCCAGGTCCCCCCCTTCGCCGACTGCGCCCGCGACCTGAAATTTGTGCATGCCCTTGACGCCGATCTCCTGACCCGCAATGCTGGGCGGCACCGTCCAGCTAGGGCTGAGCACCAGATAGGTCATCATGGAACTGAGCAAGGGCGTGCGACTTTTGGGTTTGCCGACAATGACCGGCATTTCCAGTACGGTCTCGCCCCGCGCCACGACTTCCAGATGAAATGCCGGGATGTTTACCAGAATGTAGCGGTCACCCAATTCCTGCGGCAGCCAGCGCCAGCGCTCCAGATTCAGTGCCATCTGCCGGGCGCGTTCAGCCAGCGGTACATTCAGGGCCGTGAGCGTGGCTGGGTCCAGACGCCCGGTCGCCGACAAGCCATGCCGCCGCTGGAACCGGCTCAGGGCCGTCTCCAGGGCCGCCTCCAGGCTCAGGCTCGGATCGGCTGGCCAATCGCCCAGCCATTGCAGGCGGGCCTGGAGCTGTTCAGCCTGAGCCAGCGGGTCTTCCAGCACCGTCTTGGACAGGGGCGGCCACTGCACCACGGCGGCCTGAGCACGATAATCCTGCCAGGCCGTGTAAAGCCGGGCAAAGCCCGGATGATTCGGAGCCAGCGCGGCCCAGCTTTCCGCCAACGGCGCCGCGCTGGCCAAGGCCTGCTGCAGGCGGGCATCCAGCGCCTCCGGGGCGCTGCGCCAGTCCGGGGCGATACGCTCCGGACGACTCCACTGGCCCTGAAGCTGGGCACGCAGATAACCCTGAGCCGCAGCGGTCAGCTGCCAGTCCAGTTCCATCCGCAACGCCGGATCAAGGCTGCCACTTGCCGCCCACTGGGCCTCGGCCTGGGCCAGCAAGGGTACCAGGTGTGCTGTGGGCAGCCGAGGCAATTCGGCCAGCGGCAAGTCTGAGGTTTCCAGCAAGGTCAGCAGCTCGGCAGCCTTGGGGGTCAGACCGGTTTCCGGGGCACTCCATAACAGGCCGAACCCATTGTTCAGATAAAGTTGCCGCACGCTGGCATCCGCACCCTTGTCTCTGGGTACCAGCGGACTGGCCTCCACCTCGGCCCTGTCCAGACGCGCCTGCAACAACACCCCCGCCGGGTCGGCCGCACCGGGTCGGACAGCCAGCAACAACAGGGTACACAAGCCCAGCATTCCGATTTTCATGATGCTTGCGTACAAGCCAGCCAGGTATTTTCCAGCAGGGAAATCACGGTCATCGGCCCGACGCCACCCGGCACCGGGGTGATCCAGGCGGCCCGGGCCGCCGCCGGGGCGAATTCCACATCGCCGCACAAACCACCCTCGGGGCGACGGTGAATCCCGACATCCACCACCACCGCCCCTGGCCTGATCCAGTTGCCGGGGATGAATTGCGGCTGGCCAACGGCCACCACCAATACTTCGGCACGCGCCACCTGCGCGGCCAAGTCACGGGTACGGCTATGGCAGGCCGTCACGGTACAACGGGCTTGCAGCAGTTCCAGCAGCATGGGCCGCCCCACGATATTGGAAACCCCCACCACGACGGCATCCCGACCCTCCAGAGGGATTTGGGCGTGGCCAAGCAAACTCATGATGCCTTTAGGGGTACATGGGCGCAGCCCCGGCAACCGGGCCGCCAGCCGCCCCAGATTACAGGGGTGAAAGCCGTCCACATCCTTGTCAGGATTGATTTGTTCCAGGATACGTTCGGCATTCAGGTGCGCCGGCAAGGGCAATTGCACCAGAATGCCATCCACTGTGGGGTCGGCATTGAGCTGGTGAATCAGTGCCACCAATTCCACTTCCGACACCTCGGCGGCCAGGGCATGATAGGGCGCGTAAAAGCCGGCCTCGGCGCAGGATTTGCGTTTATTGCGCACATAGACCCCCGAGGCCGGGTCAGCACCGACCTGAACCACTGCCAGCCCCGGCGGCCGCAGCCCCTGCGCACAGCGCTGGGCGACCTTGGCCTGGAGTTGCTGCAATTTCAAGGCAGCCAGGGCCTTGCCGTCCAGCCGCCGGGCTTCCTGGGGAGTATTCACGTCACTGGATCGCAGCATTGGATTCGGGTCCACGCAGAGGCAGGGTCAGGAAAAAATACCAGAATCCCAGGGCAAAAAAGAGATATAGCCCTACAGTCAGCCAGCCTGAGGCGTCTACCGCCGTCGCCTGCCACTGTTCCCGCAAGGCCACGCCAAAACTGAGCGTGTCAGCCAAGGCATCCGCAAACACCATGCCCCACAAGGCCAGCGAGGGCCGCGACCGCCGGGCAATCCAGTTCATGACTCCAAAGCCGATCAGCATCGTACCCAACATGCGCGCCAAGGCCAGGGCATCGGCACTCGGCGCCTGGATACCGTGAAGTGCCAGAATCACATCCGGTGCAAACAATAGAATCGTGCCTTCCGTCGTTGCGATCACGGCACTGATCGCCATCAACCACGCCAAGCCATACATAACCACCCCCCAACAAACGGCGCGCAGTATAACGCGGCCCGGCCATACGATACAGATTGGGCCTGCCTGACGCGGAATCCGGGCTGACGAACTGCGCCACCACCCCATTTTGGGACTATGCTTGGCGTACTGTGTCGCTATGAAGGAACCCGTCATGTCCGGCAGTTATGACCTGGTGGTAATCGGCTCTGGCCCGGCAGGTGAAAAAGGTGCTGCCCAGGCAGCCTATTTCGGCAAAAAAGTCGCCCTGGTTGAAAAAGAGCCTCATCCTGGCGGTGCCGGGATCAACACCGGCACGGTGCCTTCCAAGACCTTGCGCGAAACCGCCCTGTATTTTTCCGGACTGCGCCAGCGGGGTCTGTATGGCATTGATTATTGTCTGAAAGAAAATCTGACCATGGCCGATTTCATGCGTCGGCAACAGGCTGTGGTCGCGCATCAACATGCCCTGATCCGGCGCAATCTGGCCCGCCATCACATTGAATGGGTCAACGGTCAGGGCAGTCTGGTGGATGCCCATACCGTCAAGGTCCACACAACCGATGGTCAGGTGCGCTATCTGGAAGCGGAAATCATCCTGCTGGCAACAGGCTCCTCACCTTTACGCCCCCCTGAAGTGCCTTTTGCCCAGGGCCGCATTTACGACTCGGACAGCATCCTCCACATGGCGCAGATTCCCAGACGCCTGGCCGTCATCGGCGGCGGGGTCATCGGGGCCGAATATGCGTCCCTGTTTGCTGCCCTGGGGGTACAGGTCATGCTGGTCGATGGCCGAACCCGCCTGCTGCCCTTTGTGGATGCCGAACTGACTGAGCGGCTCCAGGAACACTTGCAGCATCTGGGCCTGCAATTCTTTCTGGGCCGTCAGGTACGCCAGATTACGGTCACGGCCACGGCAGCCACCGTATCATTGGAGGACGGCGAAGCTCTGATCGTAGACAGCGTGCTGTACGCCGCCGGGCGCCAGAGCAACGTCACCGGGCTGGGTCTGGAAGCCGTGGGCGTACAGACCGGGCCACGCGGGCTGGTGCTGGTCAATGCGCACTATCAGACCAGCCAGCCCAACATCTACGCCGCCGGCGACATCATCGGCTTTCCGGCCCTCGCATCCACTTCCATGGAGCAGGCCCGGGTGGCGATGGTTCATGCCTTCGACCTGGGCTATAAAACCCAGATTGCACCTGTTGTACCCCTGGCGGTGTACACGGTGCCGGAACTGGCCCTGGCTGGTCTGACCGAAGCCGATTGTCAGCGCCAGCACATTGCCTATCTGGTCGGGCGGGCTTACTACGAACGTAACGCCCGAGGTCAGATCATCGGCGATGCCAGCGGGATGCTCAAACTGGTCTTCGCGGCCCACGATAAACGCCTGCTGGGGGTACATCTGATCGGCGAACAGGCTTCCGAGCTGATTCATATCGGCGCGCAGGTACTGGCCCAGCAGGGCAGCATTGACGCCTTCATTCAGGCCGTCTACAACTACCCAAGCCTGTCGGATTCCTACAAATACGCCGCCTATGATGGCCTGGGCCACTGGCAGGCCGCCCAAACCTGATGAGCCTGGCACACCTGGGCATTGTTGTGCTGTCCTGGCTTTTGCTGGTCGGCGTGTTGTGGAGCGTGCGCAAGCTGGGCTTGCACGTTGGCCTGGGCGCGGAGTGGCAACGCAAGCTGGTGCATACCGGGCTGGGCCTGTATGCGCTCAGCTTTCCCTGGCTGCTGGGGGATGTTGGCGCAGTGGTGTTGCTATGTGCAGGTGCCAGCCTGCTGTTGTTGCTGATGCGCCTGCTGCCGCTGGGCGGTGTTTTGCATCAGGTCAGGCGCCGTTCCTGGGGCGAGTTGTATTTTGCCCTGGCCATCGCCCTGCTGTATGCCCTCAGTCAGGGTCAGGTCGTGTTGTATGTGCTGCCTCTGCTGATTTTAACCCTCAGCGATGCCAGTGCGGCCCTGGTGGGCACTTACTACGGGCGCCAGCATTTTGGTGCCCGCACCGGCCAGAAAAGTCTCGAAGGCTCCCTGATTTTCCTGCTGACTGCCGCCTTGCTAGCCCAAACCACCCTGCTGCTGTTCACCGCGCTGCCACCGGTGGAACTGGTGCTGGCCACCCTGCTGCTGGCCTGCCTGGGCACCGTGCTGGAGGCGGCCAGCTGGCGGGGCCTGGACAATTTTTTCATCCCGGTCGGCTTGTTTTTGCTCACCGAACAATTATTACACCAAGCGCCCTCCAGTTTGCTGTTCCCGATAGCCCTGTGGTTCGGCGTGCTGGGGGTGCTGACAGCCTGGCATTACGCCCACCACCGCAATCCCCACCCGCTCAGTGCCCTGTTGCTGGCGGCCTTTTTCATCTGGCTGGTGGGCGGGGTGAATGTCATCGCACCCCTGCTGGTGCTCCTGCTGGGCTATGCGCTGGGGCGCAATCGTCTGGGAATCGTCCTGCGGGTCACCAGCATTGCGCTGGGCTGGTTTGTGGTGGAGCGACTGATAGGCTATGAGACGCGCTTGGTTTATCATCTGCACTTTGCCGCTTATGGCCTGTGGCTGTTATGGCCCCGGTTGCGCAAACGGCTGCATGCCAACGACTGAGTAATGTTATGTCTGAAAAACTGGAAATTCCGGGCTACCGCATTGAGCATGTCCTGGGCAAGGGCGCCATGGGCACGGTTTATCTGGCCGAACAATTGAGCCTGGGCCGACCGGTCGCCCTGAAAATCCTGAAGCTGGCCGAAGACGATCAGCGCAATCCGGAACTGGAGATCCGTTTCAAACGTGAAGGTCAGGCCCTGGCACGACTGAATCACAGCCATATCGTCGCCCTCTACAGCGTTGGTGTCGAGCCAGCCTATTACATCGCCATGGAATATGCCACCGGCGGCACGCTGGCCGACCGGATCCAGCCAGGTGGCATGGAACCCAGGCGTGCCCTGCTGATTTTGAAGGCCGTAGTGGATGCCCTGGGCTACATGCACAAGAAAAATATGGTGCATCGTGATCTCAAACCCCGCAATATTCTGTTTCGGGATAACGAAAATCCACTTCTGGCCGATTTTGGCATTACCAAACTGCTGGATGAACGCACCATCACCCGCGCCGATGCGCGCATGGGTTCACCCGCCTACATGTCCCCGGAACAGGTGCGCGGCAAGGCTGTAGATGCCCGCGCCGACCTCTATAGCCTGGGAATCGTCTTTTACGAAACGCTAACCGGCAATAAACCCTTTGATGCACCTGGCTCCGGTTCTGATGCGGCCATCCAGATTCTACGCCAGCACCTGACCTATCCCGTGCCAAAACTGCCTGAACCGCTGCACGCCCTGCAACCGCTGCTGGAAAAATTGCTGGCCAAGGAACCGCAGCACCGCTATCAGACCGCCGATGAAGTCATTACCGAAATCAACAAACTGCTGGGCTGTCCAAGTCTGAGCGCAGCCCGACAGCTGACCGAAGCGCCGACGGTAGCCATTCCCACCCTCTCCCCCGAAACGCTTGCCACCCATACCCGCAGCAGTCCACCGCAAACCACCTCGGTCAATACAGTACCCACACCCACTGCGGCCCCGCTGGCCCCCACCGTGGCCATGCCTGCGCTTTTGACCCCGGTCGTCAGGGCGACGCCAGCGGCCATGCCGACACCCAGCGCCGGGACGCCGGTAACCAGCGCTGCCCGCTCATTGCAGGGTCATACCGGGGACGTCCTGGCGGTGGCATTCTCTCCCGATGGGCGCAAGGCACTCTCGGCCGGACGCAATGGCCTGCTGAAATTATGGGATCTTGAACAGCAGGCACCTTTACAGCAGTTTATCGGTCACAGCGGCGATGTGCTGGCGGTAGCCTTTTCTCCCGATGGCCGCAGGGCATTGTCTGGTGCCAGTCGCGGTGAACTCAAGTTGTGGGAAGTGGCGACTGGCCAAGAGCTCCTTCCCCTTCAGGGCCATACCGGAGACGTACTCGCAGTGGCCTTCTCCCCCGATGGCCACAAGGCACTCTCGGGGGGCCGGGATGGCGAATTGAAACTCTGGACGCTGGCTTAGTAAGCCGGGATTAAACCCGGCGGCGGCAACGGCGGCCAGAATCGGGGCGTTGCGGCCGGGTGCACCGCTGCGTTACGCAGGTACTGCAATTCAGCCCAGCACTGGGCGTACAGGCTGGGCCAACGGCCTGGGTCTTCAGCAGCCAGGGTCTGCGCCACGGCAGGGGGTGGACAGTCCGCCGCCCATACCGTCCCAAGCAGCACCCAACCCGTCAGTCCCCCCAACAGGCTCCGGAACAGCATGGTGGACTTCCTAGAAAGTTGCACTCAGGTTGAACACCACGCCATGCGTGGAATCATTCAAATCACCGCTGCTACCCAGGGGAAAGGGATCGTTGGCATTGGCGCCAATGGAGGTATAGTGCAGATCCAGACGCTGGAAACGGTACCCCGCACTGACCGTAAATGCCGACAGGCTGCCGTCCAGCGGCACACTGTAGCTCAAGCCCACCTCGCCGAAGTAATAATCGCCTTCCAGCTCCAGGGGCAGTCGCCCGAACAACTCATCCACTTCTGCCTGACCGTACGCCAGATTGCCATATAGATTCAGCCCCAGGCCCACCGGGGCAGCCGCCGCCAGACCGATGATGGGTACACTGATCTCCCACTGATCTTCCACCGTGATGTCACCGGAGAAAAACAGGGTGCGGGTCAGATCTTTATAACCCACACTGAGTGCAAGGTTGGGCGTAATGAAATAGCCCAGGTTCAAATCCCATTCTTCACGCTCGGCTTTCAGATCAGCCAGCACCCGTCCGCTAAAATCCAGCACTTGCGTATCGAAATTATATTCGGTCTCGGGCAGGTAACTGCCTCCAAGGAAAAAATTCCGATAGCGGACCAGAAAGGTCGGAATCCCGGCCACTTCAGTCTTGGACTCGAAGGTGTAGATCGTCGAGGCCTCGGTCGAGCCGACCAGCCCTTCCAGCTCAAAAGGACTATCCCATTGATTTGACCAGAACTTAATACCGACCGAAACTCCAAAGTCCTTGCCAAAGTGATTGGCAACCCAGACAGTGCCGCTCTCGGTGGGCGCTGCATGCGCCAGACCGCTACCCAGCACCAGGCCGATAATGCCGGCCAAAATCTGAATTCTGAACATAAATTACCCTCACACGCTTCAGGATGGTGGCGCAAGTATAGCAGGGCGGACGCACACTGTGGCCCCGCCTGAGCGCACAGGCCGGGTTTTGAACTGTCCCGCCGGCGCCGCCCCCCATCAGTCGCCCCGCCCCGCTCAGGCCGTCAGCACCACCCGATAGCGGGCCTTGCCGGCGCGCAGATGCGCCAGGGCTGCATTGACCTCGGTCATGGGGAAATATTCGACTTGCGGGGCAATGCGATGTCGGGCGCAAAATTCCAGCATCCGGGCCGTGAGGGCCGGACTGCCCAGCCTTGAAATAGTTTTGCTTGGCCTTTTGCAGCTCGACGATGAAGCGTTCCCCGCTGCTGCTGAGGCAGTTCAAATCAAAGATGGCCTTGCGGTCCAGCGCGGTGTCACCCTGATACTCGTTTTTGGAGTAGTGCAGCTCAGCGATCTGATGTTTTTGCGGCAACAGCGCATTCAAAAAGCTGATCAGCAAATCCTTGCGGGGTTCTTCGCCGAAGATTTTCTTGAAACCGAAGTCGGTGAACAGATTGAAATAAACATCGCGCAGCATGGCGGCATTGAAGCTATGGCGTTGGGTCAGTGTAGCATGGCGAGGTTGTTTGCAGCCGCACCAGAGACAAACCCTGGATTGTAACTCAAGGAAGTTTTAGTTACAACGAATTGACACGCAATGATTAAATCCCGCACAATGCGCCTGCGTATCGGCAAGTTCAGGAAGGTCAGATGCTGTTTCGTCCCCGTTTGTTGCATGCCGTGGTAGGCATTTTTAGCCTGGTTTCCGGCTCGGCTTTGGCGTGTGAGCCGGTCATGACCCAAGCGCTACATGCGCTGTTGACGCCCCAGGTTCAGGCGCTAGGTTGTCCCATCAGTGGCATCGATCAAAAAAATCATCGCATTACCCACCTGTGTTATCAATCATCAGCCGGTATCAGCCAGTTGGATTTGACCGTCGAGCTGGAATGCAAAACCAGCCCACTGGCTCTGTTCCAAGCGAGAATTGAGGAGAAGATTGCGTTGAAGCTGCGCATTCAGGATGCTGACTGCCAAGTCATTGTAACAGATGTCCAGGTATCGGGCGCCATTGGACAGTTGTTGGCCAATGCCACCCAGCTTTCCCACAAGGTGCGCGACCAGGTGCAACAAGAGCTGAACAAGCACTGTCAGGCGCCAGTCTCCCAACGTTAATGTGAGGATATTTATATGATACTGAGATTTTTCGCTTTAACGAGCAGTTTGTTGCTGGTGGCGCCTGTAGCGGTAGCCGACATGGACTCCAGCACTTGCTTGGCCCAGATGCAAAATATTTTGGGCACCGGGCTGAACTGCGCGCTCAAGTTGACGCCGGGACCAGAAGAAGCGGCCAAGCTCAAGGTGGATTCGTCCGGGGCACTCACCGGCTACGAATGCACTATTGTCATCAATGCGCCAAAAGCTGACATTTATGGCAAGTGGATTGTGCCCAATGCCGTGCGTCTGCCAGCGCTGCCGGTTGCCTGTGTAGTCAGTACCACGGGCGATGCCAAGGCGACGATCTCGGCTATTTTTCAGCCTGAGTGTGTGCGCGCCGCTGCAACTCAACCCTGGGAGTGTAAGCCTGGAGCTCAACGCATTGAAGGTTTGGGTGTTCTTGGTACAATCTTGCAAAATTTCATCAACCATGACAATGGACTTAAACAGGGCATGCGTCAAGCCCTGGAACGTCTGGAACAACGTCCTGCACAACTCTAACACTGCTTACAGTTTATTTTGATATGTTTTTAGGTGTAAAATGAAAAAAAAACCAGCTATTGCTCTGATATTATTAACTGGCAGCCTATTCTTGGATATTCCTGCCGCATTAGCTGATGTAGACTCGGGCAATTGCCTTCGTCAAGTGCAAAATTTTCTTGAGACTGAAATAAATTGTGTGATTCAGTTTCAACCAAGTGATGAAGAAACCAAGGTTTTTCAGAAACAATTCCCGGTATTTACAAGTTACGCGTGTGCGATTGAAATTAGTATAAAAAAATCAGAAATTTATTCAAAATTCATCAAACAAAACGCTGTGAACTTGCCACCGTTGGTGGTACCCTGTGCGGTGACGGGTGCAGGAGGTGAAAGAGCGATATTTACAGCCACTTTTCAGCCAGAGTGTGCACGTCCAAGCGTAGCTCAGGCTTGGGAGTGCAAGCCTAATGTCAGCAACATTCAGGGAATTGGTCATTTTGGTATATTTTTGGAAAAATTTATTAATAAAGACAGTTTAATATCGCAATCTATGCGTTCTGCTCTAGAGCAAGTGGAGCGGCGTCCTACGCAACCCTAGCATACGCCATCACTTTATAAAAAACCAAAAAATATAATACCATCGGCGGCCCGGACAGATGCGTGCAGCCAAAACCGTCTCAGTTTAACCATATACCGCAAGCAATTCGGCGGCTTTACCGCGGTTGCCTGCATCGCTTGAGATGAAACGTTGCACGTCGAAGGCCAGGATTTTGGCCTCGGCGTAAATGGCCTGGGTGAATGCCGTATCGTGGTTGCTGATGACCACCGGCACGCCACGTGCCCGAAGTTTCCGGGCATAATCCGCCAGGTCCTGTTGGTCTGCCAAGCTAAAACCCGCTTGGGTATAACTGCTGAAATTCGCCGTAGCCGTCAGCGGGGCATAAGGTGGATCGCAATAAACCACTGAACCCACCTCAGCTTTGTCCAGCGTGGCTTTGAAATCTGCAACCTCAAAGACGGCGTGCTGGCTCTTGCGGTGAAAGTTGTGCAGCGCTGCCTCGGGGAACACGGGCTTGGTGTAACGCCCAAAAGGCACGTTAAACTGCCCACTGGCATTGTAACGACACAGCCCGTTAAAACAGTGCCGGTTCAGATAAATAAACAACGCTGCTTTTCGGGCCGGTTCCTTACAGGCATTGAACTCTGCCCGCAGCGCATAAAATGCGGCCTCGGTATTGTGCGCGGGGGTGAACAGGGTAGCCGCATAGGCGACAAAATCTTCGCCATGCGCTTGGACCTGCTGATAAAGCGCGATCAAATCCGCATTGGTATCGGCAAGCCGATATTCTGCAAACTCGGCATTCAAAAAAACCGCCCCTGAGCCGACAAAGGGTTCAATCAGGCGCTTTCCCGGCGGCAGCGCCGCCAGAATGCGCGCCATGATTTTGTATTTGCTGCCTGCCCACTTCAAAAATGGCTTCATTTTATTGATGTTATATTACTAATATATCTATTGCAGCCTGTTGGCAGGACCGCGCTGTGCCGGGCTGCGGCACAGCCACCGTCTAAGCCGTCAGCACCACCCGATAACGGGCTTGACCGCTGCGCACCCGGGCCAGGGCCGCATTGACCTCGGTCATGGGGAAATACTCAACTTGCGGGGCAATCTGGTGGCGGGCGCAAAACGCCAGCATCTGAGCCGTGAGGGCCGGACTGCCCAGCGGTGAACCCGACAGGCTTTTTTGGCCCGTGATCAGGGCAAAAGCAGGCACCGGAATAGGCTCCAGCACCGCACCCACCACGTGCATCCGGCCTTGCGGGGCCAGCGTTGCCAGCAGCACCTCCCACGGCAGGGGCACATTAGCCGTCACCAGCAGAAAATCCAGCTTGCCGGTCAGACGGGCCAGATCGGCTGGGTCACGGGAATCTACTGTGTGTTGCGCCCCCAACTGCTGGGCTTCGCTACGTTTGGCAGTGCTGGAAGTCAGGGCGTACACTTCACAGCCCCACTTGGCCAGAAACTGCACAGCCAGGTGCCCAAGCCCGCCGATTCCCACCACGCCGACCCGATCTGTGGGCTTGACGTAGCGGGCAATGGGGCTAAATACCGTGATCCCGCCACAAAACAGCGGCCCGGCACTGGCGGCATCCAGCGTATCTGGCAAAGGTATCGCCCACAGCCAGTCACAGCGCACCCGATCGGCAAAGCCGCCCCAACGGCCCACGATAGTCTGCTCGCCTTGGGCACACAGATGCTGCTGTCCGTCCAGGCAACTGGGGCAAGCCAGGCAACTGCCGGCAAACCAGCCCAGACCCACCCGGTCGCCGACGCGCACCCGCTTGACCTGTGGCCCGGCAGCAACCACCGTACCGATGATTTCGTGGCCGGGCACCAGCGGATAGGCGCTGATCCCCCAGGCATTGTCCAGCATGGATAAATCGGAATGACAAATGCCACAGGACTCGACCTGAATCTCGACTTGTTCCGGGCGTAACGGACCAGGATCAAACGTCAAGGGTTCCAGCGGACGTCCAGGGGCCAGGGCAGCGTAGGCTTGAATCAGCGACATGATGCACTCCTCGGGTGATGACAGGCTCGGAATTTGCAGTGTAGCCCAGCTTGACAGCAGCGCTCCAGCGGCTATTTTCATATTTATAGGGCACCTCTAAAAACCCAGCATCAGTCTTCCAGACATGAGAGGATGGCCGCTTAACCGACAAAGCAGCAGCCCCTGCCATGAATAAAAAAAGCGCCATCAAAACCAGTCTGTTT
>CAYNNN010000042.1:0-22612 GCA_964398665.1 uncultured Gammaproteobacteria bacterium
TAATCCACAAATACGGCTGCCGGGTCGAGGTGGTCGGTTTTGTTAATGTTTCGGCAGACCTGCGCCGTGAGGCCGATTTGTACATCTCGGGCTTTGTCATTCCGAATCTGCTGCCGATCCGCAACCACGACAACGCCCGCTGGGGTGAGATGGGTTCGCGGGTGCGGGGTTATTGCTATTACTTCGATGACCAGCGCGGCTATGGTTTCTTCCGTTATCTAACCAGCATTTCGCCGTATTTGTGGATTACCGATACCCGCCGGGACGATTCCCCCTACGAAGTGGCCTTTTTCCATGCCTCCGACCTGCCCCCGGAAGCCGATAGCGCCCGCCTGCCCAGCCGCAGCGCCGTGTTTGAGTTTCGGCTCAACCCGCCGGAAAACGACACCAACCGGGCGGCCCGCGCCCTGGATATCCGCATGATCAGCCCCAAGGTGACCGTGCATCCACCGATCGAACGCCTCAAGCTGCCGCCCCTGAATGCCGATTGAGCAGGGCCGGAAATGATCCTAGCCGCCACCGATGGCAGTGACGATTTCCAGTCGATCACCGGCTCGCAGCACCGTATCGGCCCAGGCACTGCGCGGCACCAGGGTCTGGTTCAGCTCGCAGGCCACACGCCGCTGGCTCAACTGCGCTTCGGCCAGCCAGCCCGCCAGGGTCGTGCCCACCGGCAGGGTCCGGGTCTGGCCATTAATCTGGAGCATCATGAGGTCGGACATGGCGCTACATCCCCCGCACGGCATAAATGCCCGGCGCATTGCGCAGATAACCGTGATAGTCCATACCCATGCCAAATACATAGCGATTAGGCAGGACAAACCCGCAAAAATCCGGCTCCAGCTGCACTTGCGCCGCCCCCGCCTTGCGTGCCAGGACCGCAGTATACAGACTGAGCGGCTGCTGACTCCGGCAGTAATCCAGAATCGCGGCCAGGGTGTGGCCTTCATCGAAAATATCATCCAGCACCAACACCGCCCGCCCGGTCAGCGGCATTCTGGGCTGGTGAATCCAGTGCAATTCCCCCCCCTGCGTTGCGCCCCGGTAGCGGGTCGCGTGCAGGTAGTCCAGCTCCAGGGGAAAATTCAGGCGCGTCAACAGCTGTCCCGCCAGCATCACGCCACCCGTCATGGTGCAGAGCACCAGCGGGTCGGCAGCGTGCAGACGGCGCTGGATGGCCTGCGCCATGCTGTCCAGGATCTGGCTGACTTCGGCAGGGCCATGCAGCAAGTCGGCGGCCTGCCAGACCGCAGCGGCCTGAGTCGCGCTGATTTTCATTGCTTAATAACGCTCCAGTGTTTTCAGGTGAATCTGCATCTTTGGCACCCCGGCAACCTGCAAGGCGGCCCGCAGCAGCGGCTCCCAGCCGGGCGGTACGGCGGCATAAACATCAGCGCTCGGCAAATCCGTGGCTTGCTGCATCCGGGTTAGCAACTGGGCCACATCGGTTTGCACGTGCGTGGCATCAAGGTTGACACAGGACAGGTGCTCAAATGCGTCTCCCAGGGCCTGACAATAATTGCTCAGATAATGGATGCCTTCTGGACGACTGAGCCGATACAGGTGAATGGCTTCAGGCAGTTCCAGGGCCAGGGCATGTTCGATCAGACTCTTGATCGGCGCAAAACCGGTTTCGTAGGCAATGAACACTCGCACCCGGCGGCTTTGCTCATCCAGGAGGAAATCGCCCAGCGGACCCTTGAGCGTCACACTATCACCTTTGGCCAGGCGCTGAAAAACATGTTCGGAAACCGGATCGTCGGCAATGGCCCGAAAATGAAACTGGAGCTGCATGCCATTACAGGGGCAGCTGGCTACAGATTTGCGCCGGGCCAACAGGGGGCTGAATTCCAGACTGACTTCCTGACCCGCAAAAAAGTGCAGCGTTTGCGCCCGTGGCGTACGCAGATGCAGGATCAGGATATCGTCGGCCAGGCGCTCGATCTGCTCGACCCGGGCCTTGATGGCCTGCATGGGCAGGACCTGCTGGTCTGCCAGGATGACTTCCAGGCGCAGATCACTACGCGCCGCATGACGACAGAGCAGCAACCGCCCCTCCTGGTGCTCGACTTCGGATAGCACATAATCCTGATAGCCGATGGCCTCGGTGCTGCCCACCAGCAGACGGGCCTTGCAGCGCCCACAACTGCCGTTTTCACAGCCATAGGGCAGGGCCAGGCCTGCCTGCAACCCGGCTTCCAGCAGGCTGACTTGCGTCGGCGCAGTAAAGCTGCGCCCGCTCGGTTCCAGATCAACCCGATAATCGCTCATGATTCCACCCTGACGTGCAAAATGGTTGCACTGGCAAATTGTTGCAGCAGATTCTGCCGCACCCGCTGGCGAATGAACCGCTCCAGAGTTCCCGTTTCCGGAGGCTGCTTGCTGATATGACTCAGACGCAGCACGCCATGCAGGGTATCCAGCGTCAGATGCCGTATCAGCTCGGTTTCGGCATTGGGCTGGTAGGGGCGGACCCGGGCCAGGGTATAAGCCCTGGGCTGCAATTGTTCAATTTCCAGGCTGGAAAACAGGGGCGCAAGGCTGCGGCGCAGCAGGTAGCGGGTCTGGACTTCCAGCCAATGGGCATTCTGCTCGACCCAGTTCCATAGCGCCGGCGGGCAATAACCCTCGGCATGAATGTGCGCCAGGGCCGGGTAGTAACTCAACTGGGCTACCGCGACATAATCCTGAGTCGCCGTAGCCAGGGCTTGCGCCATGTCGCGGGGCTTGACCGTCAGGCGCGCATCCAGCACCGCTGCGGGCAGGCTGAGCTCCAGACTCAACCAGATGCGGCTGATGTGCGGCATCAGGGCCTCCGGTGACGACCCCGACCCGCTGCGCGCAACTGTGGCGCCTGGGTCAGTTCGGCCAGTTGGGTCAGCAACACTTCCGTTACCGGCGCCAGCTTGCGCGCCAGCAAGGTTCCCTCGCTGTTACCCTGCGCAAAGATTGCCCGCACCACCCCATAATTCAAATGGGCCAGCAGCGCCAGCGCATGCCAATGCGCCGCCAGATCCGGCAAACGGGTCAGCAGCTCCACGACTTCGGGTGCCTGTTGCTGAGCCTGACAAATCATCTGCAGCTGGGCCAGATCGGCATCCGGGACCGGCGCCTGCAACCGAGCCGGATGACAGAATTCGGCCATGAGCTGCAACAGCGCATCCACCAGCTCCTGATTGCCCGGCTGGTGCAGACAGGCAGCCGCCTGGTACCAGAAGGTCTGGCCTGCCGGCGCATAGCTTTGCACCAGCCACTGCGCCAGTGCATGCCCCGTGGCAGCCCAGGCCTGCAACTCATCTGGTACAGGCCGGGCCGGGCTGGGTTCCGGAATGGTCTGCACACCGGCGGCCAGAAACCCCAGCCGGCAGGCAACCTGCTGCTGGGCCAGCCGCCACAGACTCTGGCGCTGAGCCTCGGTCAACAATCCCGGTTGCAGACTTAACTGTACCGTACGCATCACCGTCAGCGGATCAGTCTCAAAGGCCAGGTGTTCCAGCAGATAATGCGCCAGCACCGGCCCCATCGAACCCTGGGCAACTGCCGGACGCATCAGCATCCGCCGGGCATTTTCCGCTTCAGGCATGGCCCACCAGGCCCGCCGGGCCAATTCATCACTCAAACCAGGCGCACAGACCACTGCGACCACAGCCTCCGGCTCACCCAGCAGCAGCAGCTGGGGCAGATGCTCGTCACGCGCCTGGCCCATGCGGGTCCAACGTTTGAGATAGACAGGGTAACCACCTGGCGAGTCCAGTACCTGACTGGAGATCAACTCACGTACCTGGCGCACATAGCGCTCCGGCTGGGTATTGGGGTGCAGGGCGCATTGCAGTTCACCCCGCGTAGTCAGGGCGTGCAAGGTCAGGGTACGCTCATCCAGCCGCACCGCCAGCGGCTGACTGGCCAACAACACATGCAGGCGGAGGCTATCCTCCGCAGCCAGCGTGTTCATGCCTCGTGCGGGGGCTGATAGTGCGCATCATTGGGATTGATAAAAATGAAGCTGAACTGGCCCGGCTCCAGTTCCACATAATCCAGGGTCATACCCGTGAGCACATTCTGGTAGCCGGGCGCAAATACCAGCAGCACATCCGAAGCAACAGCCACCTGGACATCTTCGGGCTGCACGGTATCAAAGCCCATCAGGTAATCAATGCTGCCATCCGGCTGCCGGGTTGCCGCCAGCCGCAAGGCCATGTCAACTGCCTGAGCCTGGACAGCAGCCTGGCGAATTTGCACGGCTGCGGCGGGAGAAACCTGGATAACTGCCATGATCATGCTCCAGAATGAAGAAGGGAGGCCGACGCCCGCCGCTGACGCACGAAATTGACAAAGGCGGCGGCCCAGCGGCATTGGGCTGTATCGCGCAGATGTGAGTAACTGGCAAGCAGATTGCGATAAACCAGACCATCTCCGTGGCCATCCACACCCGTGCCACGCTGCATCTGGTAGGCCAGTGGCCAATCCGGGGGCAAGTGGGTCAGGCTGGAATAATGAAACTCATGCGCAGCCAAGCGGTTGCCTGACGCAAATTCTGGCCAGGGGTGGAACGGCGTGACCGCCAGCTCGACATAACCCCGGCCTTGCGGCCGGGCATGCATCACTACATCCGCCGGAATCACACCCACCATCGGCGCATGGTGATCCTGCCACTGGATGCCGCGCGCCAGATACATCAGCCCGCCACACTCGGCATAGGTCGGCAGGCCTGCTTCGATGGCCACGCGCAATGCTTCACGCAGGGCCGCATTACGGCTCAGGACACGCATCTGGGTCTCGGGAAACCCGCCCGCGATGAACAAACCGTCCAGTGGCGGCAGGCGCTCATCGTGCAGGGTATCGAAAAATACCAGTTCAGCGCCGGCGGCTTCCAGCGCTTCCAGATCGTCGGGATAGTAAAAGTGGAATGCAGCATCACGGGCGATACCCAGCCGGATTTTAGTCCCATACCCCAGTCCCGCTCCGGGCTCGGCAGGTTCCGGGACCGGCGTGGGAGCAGCAAGCGCCTGCAGGGCTGCCAGGTCCACCTGTGCCGCCACCGCCGCCGCCAGCCGGGCTATCTGGGCTTGCGCACCGACCAGTTCATTGCCGGGGGTCAGTCCCAGATGCCGTTCCAGAATCGCCAGCTCGGGCTGCTCCTGCACCGCCCCCAGGACTGGCCACTGCGGACAGTAATGGGCCACGATCTGGCGCAGCTTGGTCTCGTGGCGCCGACCACCGACCCGATTCAGGATCACCCCGGCGAAATGGACTGCCGGGTCAAAATGCTGATAACCCTGGAGCAAAGGCGCCACACCACGGGTCATGCCCCGCGTATCCACAATCAGCACCACCGGCGCCTGCAGATGCTTTGCCAAGGCTGCATTGCTATTGCTGCCCAGAAGATCCACACCATCGAACAAGCCTTTGTTGCCCTCGATCAGGCCCAGCATTGCCCCCTGCATACGCCGACGAAAGCATTGCTGGATCTCGGGCCGGGTCATGGTCTGGAAATCAAGGTTGTAACAGGGCCGTCCCGCCGCCAGACCCAGCCAGATGGGGTCTATGTAGTCGGGGCCTTTCTTGAAGGGCTGGACCACAACCTGGCGGGCCTGCAGGGCTGCGGCCAGACCGATGGCCAGCGTGGTTTTACCGGAAGACTTATGAGTGGCCGAGAGCAGCAGGTGGTGCGCCATGAGCCAGTCCTCAAAATCGGGGCAGCGCAGTGCTGGCCAACCCGCTGCCGGGGAATCAACCCATCAGTGCTGGGTAGGCGCCAGCAAGCCCTGACGTTGCAGGGCCGCATCCGACAGGTCCAGCGGCAGGAACCGCAGCACTCGGGCTGCAATCACCACCGCAATCAGCGCAATACCGATACCGCCGACACCCAGCAGTACCTCCGGCAGGCTGGGGCTATAACGGGCCACGACCCCATCATAAAAACTGCTGCTGACTTCCATACCGGGGAATAGCTCCAGCGGATACACCTGACCGCCGATGATAATGACATACAGGAGGGCAAAGCCACCGGCCAACACCGCCGCTGCTGCCAGCAACAAGGCCATGCGACATTGCCTGAAGGTGGGCAGATACAGCAGGGCTAGGGGCAACAGCGATCCTATCCCGACATAACCAAACCAGAACAACTGAGTATAAACGCCCCCATCCCGGAGGATGAAGGCTTCGATGCCGTGGCGTTCGGTGATATAGAGATTGGTCAGGTGGTAGGCCAGGACAAAATACAACACGGCCGCCACGAAAATGCCCAGCAATGCCCGCATCCGCTGCAGCAGGGCATCACCCAGCGGCAAGCGGGCGTATGCAAACAATCCCACCAGGACCAACAAATAAGCGGCCAGTCCCAGTGCCAGTGACAGTACGATGAACAAGGGTGCCATCACTGCCGTATCATACGCTTCACGCGCCACCAGAAAGCCGAAGATGGAGCCAGTGCCGGTCGTGAGCAAAAAGCGCCAGACAAAGGCAAATGTTCCGACAGCATGCGCATAGCGGTTCATACGCTCTTCCATCATCATCCATAAATACACGGCCACGATGGCCATGAACCCGGTGTACAAATAAATGTTCCAGGCAAAGATGGACTTGAAGTTGTAGTAGGTCATGGCAATGATCAGCCGTTCGGGCCGCCCCAGATCCAGCACCAGAATCGCCAGCCCGCCGACCAGCAAGGCGATGGCCAGCAAGCCCGACAGCCGGGCCAGCGGTTTATACAGGGTGTTGTGAAAGACCGAACTGATCGAAGCCACATTCAAGGCCCCCGAAGCAGCGACGATGAGGAAAATTGCGAAAATGTGCGGCATGCCCCAGACCACCTGGTTGCTCATGCCGGTCACAATGTGGCCCTCATGCTCCATGTAGTAAGCGGCACCCAGTCCGATCAGCACCAGCGTGCCCAGCGCTGCCAGCAGACCATAATAGCCCCGTGGGGTCAAGGAAAGTTCACGATACTCAATTGCCTGCTTCATGAGCTAGATACCCTCGTAACGCACGCCGGTGTTCAATTGCAGGTCGGCCCGAATCTGCCGGCTCGGCACCTGCCTGGCGCGCTGTGCCAGCGCGGAATTTGGGTCGTTCAGATCTCCAAACAGGATGGCCTTGTGTCCGGCGCGATCACAGGCCTCGGCGCAGGCGGTTGTTGACTGGCCGGCATCGACCCGATGCATGCAGAAGGTGCAGCTCTCCACGCAACCCTTGCCACGTGGCATATGCGGCAACTGTTCGGTCAATTTTTCATGAATGAAGGAACGTGCCTTATAGGGGCAGGCCATCATGCAATAGCGGCATCCGATGCAAATATGTCGGTCTACCAGTACGATACCATCGGCACGCCGGAACGAGGCCCCTGTAGGACAGACATCCACGCAGGGTGGATGCTCGCAGTGCTGGCACAGCATCGGCAGCGCAGTGACATGTCCGGTCAGCTTGTCACGCAACTGAACTTTACGGATCCACTGGGCATCCGTAGCCGGATGCTCAGGCCGCGCCAACCCGTTTTCCGTTTCGCAGGCCCGCACACAGGCGTCGCAGTCTGTGGCGCACTTGGTCGTGTCAATCAGCATCCCCCAGCGCTGCTGACTGCTGACTGGCTGTTCCGCAGGCTTGGCCTGGGCAGTCGTGGCCACGGTATAGGAGGCGGCCAAGCCCGAGGCCAGCGCCGCAGCGCTGGCTACCAGGGCACCCAGAAAGTCCCGGCGCGGCTGCTGCGGCGGGGCAGGAATGAATTCACGCATGCTGAACTCCCGATTCAGGGGTGTAAGGCCGGAGTGGGCAATCCTGCCGGCGGTGCCCAAGCCGGTATGACCGGCAATCGCCGCGCTGATGCTTCGTCCGCAGGTGCGGGCTCAACAGGGATAGCCTGTTGTGAGGAGACAACAGGCGCTACAACCGCCGATACCGGATCCACTGCCGGAGCAGATTCCGGCACCGGCTGCACAGGCACCCCCGATACAGAAGCGGGATCAACCGCCCCAACCACCGGGGTCGAAATGGCTGCGGGTACCACTGCTGCTGGCGCCGCCCGAACCGACCCACCAGCCACCGCAGAGGTGCCTGGGGCGGGCTTGGTCGCATGGCAGTCGAAACAGTCCAGACTGACCGAAGCGTACGCATGGCACGCCTGGCAAAACTGGCCTTCCGCATTGATGGGAACGGGCTTACCGTGGGCATCCTGTGTGCTGTGGCAGGCCACACAGGCATTCAGACTATGCTTGACCGTCCGGATGCCTGCGTGCAGGGTCGCATCACGCTGATGGAACAGAAAGTCCATATGGCGCGCCCGCATGACCTCGGTCGGTTCAACGCAGCCCTTCCCCTCTTTCTGCATCGCCGCCGCCTGCGTGCCCAGACGAACCTGTGGAGGTTCCTGACTGCACCCCTGGAGGCCAAGTACGATGCCCAACAACAAGCCCCAAAGGCTACGTGCACCCAGCATCATTATTCGCCCAAACCCATCTTGATATACCCGGTGGGGCAGACATCCGCGCAAATATGGCAACCAATGCACTTGTCATAATCGGTCGCCACATAGCGACCCATGGTGGACTGGTTTTTCTTGACCCGATACACCGCAGTTTGCGGGCAGAAAATCACGCAGTTATCACACTCGAAGCACATCCCGCAGCTCATGCAGCGCTTGGCCTCGCTGACCGCTTCCTGATCGTTCAGGCCGACAATACGCTCTGCAAAGTGGCTGAGCACCTCTTCTGCGGTCGGCACCTGCTCGCCGCGCTTGTAGCGTGGGGTATAGCCGAAGTGGCCCAGGAACAGCTCCGTTGAGGGGATGATTTCCTGCATCGAGCGGTCTTCGTAGTTATGCACCGCACGATTATCCCCCGAAGTACCCCGCAGCTTCTCAGGGCCTGCATTGGGATCAAACGCGGCCGGTTTCAGTCCGGCTTCCTCCAGCTTGTGCATCAAATCAAAATGATGCACATCCACCTTGGGGCGCTTCTTCGGTTCCTGCCCACGCAGATAACTGTCAATGCTTTCAGTTGCAATCGAAGCCTGGCCGATCGCCGTGGTCAGCAGGTGTGGGCGAATGATGTCGCCGGCCACAAAGTGGCCCTGGCGTCCCGGCACTTGGTAAAACTTGTCGGCATTAATCAGGCCGCGACCGTTGTTCAGTTCTTCCAGACCGGTCAGATCCCCGCCCTGGCCAATCGCCGAAACGATCAAATCGCACTCGACCTCAAAAGGCTCGGCACCTGCCTCCGCTACCGGACGACCATTGACGAGCTTGCACGCGACCAGACGCAGCGCGGTAGCCCGGCCATCAGCGCTCTTGATTACTTCCAAGGGCATGACCCCATCCCGAATCGTGACGCCTTCCCGCAGCGCATCCTGGACTTCGTGCTGGGCTGCGGTCATCTTGTCCTTGGCAAACAGCGAAGTCAGCGTGACATGCGCGCCTTCGCGGGCCGCAGCATACGCTGCATCGTGTGCCAGATAGCCATGCACGACATGCTCGGCCCGCTCCTGGGGGTTGATCTTCTGGATGTGACCCAGGCGACGGGCCACGGACACCACGTCAATGGAGGTATCACCACCACCCACGCACACCACGCGCTCTGCCGTCACTTTCAGATGGCCCTTGTTGAAGGCCTCCAGGAATTTGACCCCGGACACGCAGTTAGGCGCGTCCCCACCGGGCACCGGCAGGGCACGCCCGATCTGGCAACCCAGGGCCCACAGCACGGCATCAAATTCTGCATCCAATTGGGCAATCGTGACATCACGCCCAACTCGGGTATTCATGCGCAGCTCAACTCGGCCCAAGTCCAGAATGCGCTGGATTTCCGCATCCAGGAAATCCCGGGGGGTGCGATAACCAGGAATCCCATAGCGCATCATCCCGCCCAGCTGTTCATGTTCATCGAAGATGACACAGCCATAACCACGCCGCCGTAACTGGTAGGCTGCAGCCAGACCCGCAGGACCACCACCGATAATGGCCACCCGCTTGTCAATCTCGACCGCAGGTGGGGTGAACTTGTAGTTCTGGCGCACGGCATTATCGCCAATGAACTGCTCAACCGCATTGATACCGACAAAGTCTTCAACTTCGTTGCGGTTACAACCATCCTGACAGGGCGCCGGACAAACGCGACCCATCATCGAAGGGAACGGGTTGGCGTCCGTGGAGCGGCGGAAGGCGTATTCCTGCCAGCTCATCCCCTTGACCGGCTTCTCGGTGCCACGCACGATGGATAGCCAACCTCGAATGTCCTCCCCGGAGGGGCAGCTGCCCTGGCAGGGCGGAGTCTTATGGACATAAGTAGGGCATTTGTGGGAATGATCGCCCTCAAAGATTTGATCATTCAGGCGTTTCCACTGATGTTCACCGTTCTTGAAGCGGCGAAACGTCAGTTTGGTGTTCATTTCATCATTGGAAGTCGCCATATCAACCTCTATCGTACTGAATATGTTTTAGGGCAATCCCGGTGAGCCGCTTAACGCTTGGCACCCAGGACAATTGCGTTGCTCACCACTTGGTGCAGGCTCAATATCTTGTCCATGCCTATCCCGTAGTACGGGAAGACTTTGGAGAACTGGCTCTTGCAGATCGCGCAGATCGCCACCATGTGACTGACGTTATGCTGCTCAACCAGATATTTCAACGCCTGCATCCTGGGCAGGGCACCCTTGACGCGCAACTCCATGAGGTCATCCGTCAGCAAGCCTCCGCCCCCACCGCAGCAATAGGTACTCTCATGGATGGTATCGGGCGGCATGTCGTAAAAATGATTGCAGCTGGCTTTCAGGATGTCACGTGGAATGGTGAACTGTCCGCCAGGCTGACTCCCCATGCGTGACGCTCGTGCCACATTGCAGGAATCATGATAAGTCAGGCGCAAATGGTCATTGGCCGACTTATCCAGCTTGATGGCCTTACGCTGAATCAGATCGTGTGTCACTTCGCAGATGTGTTGGGGCACCGGATAACGGGGATCAAGAAAGTCAAACGGCCCGGCCAGGGTATTCAGGAAGCTGTACGCCACCCGCCAAGCGTGCCCGCATTCACCAAAAACGATGCGCTTCACACCCAAATCCAGCGCAGCCTCCCGAATTCGGAGCGCCAACTTGCGCATGTTTTCGTAGCTACCGATAAACATGCCAAAATTTGCGGCCTCACTGGCAAAGGAACTCATGGTCCAGCTGATGCCGGCTTCGTGGAAGACCTTGCCATAACCAACCAGACCATCAATATGTGGTTCGGCAAAGAAGTCTGCCGAAGGTGTCACAAGCAGGACTTCGGCGCCTTTCTCATCAAGGGGATAACGCACCTTGACACCCGTCGCGGCTTCGACATCCTCCTCCAGCCCCGCCAAGGTATCTGCAATGGCAGGCCCTGGCAACCCCAAATTATTGCCGATCTTCTGGGCCTTACCAATAATCTCGTTACAGTATTTCTGTCCCAGACCCACGCTATCCATAATTTCGCGGGCAGCCATGGAAATTTCGGCAGTATCAATTCCATATGGGCAAAAAACCGAGCAGCGGCGGCACTGGGAACACTGGTGATAATAGCTGTACCAGTCGTCCATTACCTCCTTGGTCAGATCCACTGCGCCGACCAAGCGAGGGAAGTATTTACCTGCAAACGTGAAATAACGCCGATAGACCTTGCGCAGCAAATCCTGGCGGCCTACCGGCATGTTCTTGGGATCATGCGTACCCAGATAGTAATGACACTTGTCCGTGCAGGCGCCACACTTGACGCAAGCATCCAGATAAACCTGCAACGAGCGGTATTTGCCCAGCAGATCACCCATCTTGCCAATAGCCTTCTGCTCCCAGCCCGCTTCCAGAGCACCCGGATAACCCAGTGGCTGCTGGAATTTTTCCACTGCCACATAAGGTTTCAAGTGTGCACTGGCACCCGGTGCAATCAGGGGTACCCGCACCTCACCTCGGCCCGGTTCGACGACAGGCGCTTGAAAATTATCTTTAGCCACGGCAACAACCCTCAGTTAACGACTACCCGCCGCAGGCGGAGCTTCGAGCTTACGTGCCCAGGCAACCAGATGGCGTCGTTCACGCGGATTATCCACCTGGTTACGGGTAGGACTGAAAAAGATACCCGGCACATGCAACAACTTGCTGAAGGGAAAAATCGCCATCAACAAGGCTACCAGCAGCAGATGAACCAACAGCACTGGATTGGCCGGCAAGGGATTCAGGGTAAAACTGGCCAAGCCGGCAAAAAACGCCTTGACAGCCACGATATCCGTAGGTAACAGGAATTTCAGGGCCAGACCGCTGGCACCGATCATGAAAATTAAAACCAACATCAGATAATCCGAGGGCGCCGAAATATAACGCACCCGGTCCACGACGATGCGCCGTGCAAACAAACCTGCCAGGCCCAACAGCATGGCAAAGCCGGCATAAATCCCGAAGGGCTGAATCAGGGTCACCCAGGTCCAGACCGGATCGATGAAATAGCGGATGTGACGCGCCAGCACCACGAACAAGGCCATGTGAAACACCCAGCCAAACAGCCAAGTTGGCTTGGTTGCCCGGAACAGGCTTTCAAACAGGACAACTTCGCGCAGCAAACGCAGTCCCACACCAAAACGGGTTGTTGGTGCAGGCGTAGTCGGAATTTTGAGCGGTGCCGGGGTTTGTGCATAGCGGTAAATCTTGTGCAGCAAGCCACCGACCATCAACGCGGCTGCCACATAAAAAATTAACGCATAAAAAACAGTTACGACCGTCATTACCCCGCAAGCCTCTCAATGATACATCAGGTTGAGCTGGATGGTGGCGAGGTCATCAGCGACCTCGCCCCGACACAGTTGCTTAGACGCAACCCGTCGGTTTTGGCAGGCCTGCATAGCGGCAAGCCTGTTTGGCCGGACCGTAGGGAAACAACTCGTAGAGATACTTGCTGTTACCCTTGTCGTTACCCAGACGCTTGGCAACCGCCTTGGTCAACACCCGAATCGCCGGGGCAATTTGATATTCTTCATAGTATTCACGCAGGAAATTGATGATTTCCCAGTGATCGTTCGACAAGTTCAGATTGTCCTGCTTGGACATCACATCGGCAACACCCGGCTCCCATTCGTTCAGGTTCGCAAGATAACCTTCTTCATCAACTTCAAGCTGCTTGCCATTCACTTCAATAGACATGCTCAAACTCCAGACATCAGATATGTTACAACCAAGACTGTGCGGTGTTGTTGGCCACGACCAAATCAACAAAGCCCGCATAATCAACCACGCCGACCCCTTCGATGAGCGGCTTGCTCTGCATGCCGCGTGCATTCATGTCCGGCCCCAAGACATAGAAATTCACACCACTGGCTGCCACTTCAGCCAGATTGGCTGCAAAGGAAGTGCCCTGAAGCCCGGCGTAAACGCCATCTTCAATCAGCAACACCGCATCCCCCGACCTGGCATACTGGAGGCAGGTACTAAAGGCGTTCTTCTCAAACGGCGATTTATTAACAATATGTAGCATGGCCGCCCCTTAGAAACTCAGCACCACATCCTGCTCTGCCATCAGCTGCGCCAGCTGTTCCCGGCTCAGCACTTCGACAGCTACCAGCAGATCAGCTTCCGTCAGGCCACGTTCAGCCAGGGATTCCTGCTCGACGTACAACTTTTCAATGTCGTACATTTCCAGAGCCCGGTAGGTGGGCGAGAAGTTCTTCACTTCTATTCCCTTGGTATCCTGGCCTTTTTTAAGCTGGTACACACCATCGTCAATGAACGCCAGACTGACATCCTGCTCGAAAGCCGCCGCAATCAGGACTACTTCCAGTGACTCCAGGGCGTAGACCGTGCCGTAGGGCGCCTTGCGATTTACATACAGAAATTTTTTGGTGACGCCACCGCCACCGGCTTCTTCACTCATGGCTACCCCATCAATCGCCAAAGACCACCAGACGGTCGGATTCGATACCCGCCTGAATCAACTGCCCCAGACCCGAAATCCGGAATCCGGGCGCCAGATTGTGCGCATCTTTACCGTTGCGCCGCGCCTCATCTTCGTCCGCGATGCCACGGCGCTGGGCCGCCGCCACACACACCACAAGGTCAAGTTGGTGTTGCTGGGCCAATGCACTCCAGCGGTTTACCACATTGCGATCGTCCTGTGGCGGGGTACCCAGGCGCGTGGCGTTATTCACGCCATCGTGGTAGAAGAACACCCGATAGATTTCATGGCCCTTGGCCAGCGCAGCCTTGACAAACAGATAAGCACTATCCGAAGACTCGTGCTGATAAGGCCCCTCGTTGATCATGACGCTCAATTTCATAATCGCTCAGGCAACTCGCTTAGAAACGGACGTAATTCGAGGCATTCAGGCTCTTGCGTGCCCCACGCCAGTTATCAATGTGATACTTGGTGAACGGCAGATCCACCAGCTCGAAAAAGCGCGGCCAACCAATACGGTCAATCCAGTCGTTGATCCGCTCCCAATCCCGAGCGTCGGTCTTGTACGCCTGCAGGATGCGCTTGACAATGGCCGTCGCTTCCGGCCAGCGCGGCGGATTGTTGGGGATACCGGCAGCAACCAGCTTCTGGAAGCTAGGTTTGCTCCGGGCGTTGGAGTGGTTGCCCCCAACCCAGATAGCCAGCTTGGTGTATTCCGGGTCATTGATCTGCATCGGCGGGCAGGGCGGGAAACAGGCACCGCAGCAGATACATTTCTTTTCATCCACTTCCAGTGAAGGTTTGCCATTCACCATGGCCGGGCGAATCGCCGCAACAGGGCAACGGGCCACCACGGAAGGCCGTTCGCAGACATTGGCAACCAGGTTGTGGTTAATCTTGGGCGGTTTGGTATGTTGAACGTTGATTGCGATATCGCCCTGACCGCCACAGTTGATCTGGCAGCAGGAGGTCGTGATATGCACCCGGTTGGGCATCCGGCAGTTGCGGAATTCGTCGATCAACTCGTCCATCATCGCCTTGACCACGCCCGAGGCGTCGGTGCCCGGGATGTCGCAATGCAACCAGCCTTGTGTATGGGAGATCATCGCCACCGAATTGGCGGTGCCTCCGACGATGAAGCCGGAGTCTTCCAGCGCGCCAATCAGGGCATTGACCTTGCCGGAATCCGAAAGCATGTACTCAATGTTGCTGCGGATCGTGAAGCGCACGTAACCATCTGCATACTGGTCGCCGATGTCGCACAGCTTGCGCAGGGTGTAGAGGTCAAGGATACGCTGCGTTCCGGCTTTGACCGTCCATATTTCATCGCCGCTATACGCGACGTGACGCAAAACCCCCGGACGCGGATGTTCGTGATATTTCCACTGACCAAAATTCTTGCGCATCACAGGATGCATATACTGAAAACCGTCTGGGCAGCCGGTTTCGATAGGTGTACGTGGCATGCGGCCTCCAATAACAAATCAAATGGCGCGGGCGATCCCGCGCCGATGGGAAGGGGAAGAGTTTAGCCTGCGGCCTTTTGCTCGGCTTGGCGACTAAACCATTTTTCAGCTTCTTCATCCCAGCCGTCCATGCGGATATAAGAGCTTTCACGCGGATGGTTCACCATGTTCGGGTCAACTTCGACGCCAACGCCTTCCAGGAAGTTCACCAGACCAATGCGCTCGATCATTTCACCGCAACGCTCATGTTCCAGGGCATTCTCAGCCCAGAAATCAATGATATTCTGCGCCAGCTCGGTAATTTTTTCGTAATCTTCCTCAGTGTCCATCTTCATGAAGGGCACAACCACCGTGCCCATCAGATCACCGATTTTCAGGGTACGCTTGCCACCGATCAGGATGGTCACGCCCTTGTCATCACCGGTGTGCAGCGCCTTGTTCATCACGTTGATGCAGTGCATGCACTTGACACAGCTACGATTGTCGATACTAATCGTATCGTCGTCATTCAAGGCAATGGCATTGGTCGGGCAGCGGGTCACCACATTATCAATGACATACTTACGACCACCATGACTTTCGATGAAGGCCTTGACTTCGGCCTGGTCGATCTTGATGTCATCACGCCAGGTACCCAGGACGGCGAAATCGGCGCGCTCAATGGCATTGACACAATCGTTGCCACAGCCAGAGACCTTGAACTTGAACTTGTAAGGCAGCGCCGGACGATGCACGTCATCAGTGAAGTTGTTCACCAGCTTGCGGTGCAGGGCATGTTCATTGCAATTGGACATTTCACAGCGAGCGCTGCCCACGCAGGACATTGCGGTGCGCACGCAAGGACCGGCGCCGCCCAGATCCCAGCCATATTCGTTGATTTCATCGAAGAAGTGCTGGGTACTCTGGGTCGTGGTGCCGATGAACATGATGTTCCCGGTCTGACCGTGGAAAGTCACCATGCCGGAACCGTATTTTTCCCAGCTGTCGGACAACTGCCGCAACATGCCGGTCGTGTAATAGTTGCCCGCCGGGGGCTGCACCCGCAGGGTATGGAACTCCTTGGAGGCCGGGAACTGCTTGCCGACTTCGGAGAAACGCGGAATGATGCCGCCACCGTAGCCGAACACGCTAACCGTGCCGCCCTTCCAGTAGCCCTTGCGCGTTTCGTAGGAGTGTTCCAGCTGACCCAGCAGGTCATTGGCCATCTCGTTGATCCGCGCCTCAGGGTGGTTGTCACGCATCCGCTTGAAGCCAGAGATGAAGCTCGGCCACTGGCCCTGCTCCAACTGGTCAAGCATCGGGGTGTCATGTTTCTGGATCGTCATCGCGATACTCTCCTGCCGGAATTTGGATTGTCGTTGGAACCGCCGTCCCTGCGAATTTATTGTCCCTGCCTCAGACGCGCACTATACGAAAGCGGCTGAGGCCGCCGCCATTCTACTAAGTGAATAGGCCATCTTAACCGCACTATCCCTTGGGAGATAGCCAACATGAGGGCTTTTTTATCGCAAAATCATCGTGATTTAGGATCCCATCGCCGTCCTGCATCGGCCCGCAATCATACGGATCGGGGCAGGTTCCGTCAAACAGAAATACTGCCATGACCACAGTCTCGCCTCCTGATCCCTTTTACCTGACATTACAGAATTATGCACGTTGGCGCGATACCAAGCTGGCCCGCTATCCCCTGTGCCAGGATGCCTGGATGGTCATGCTGCATGACCTGGCGCACCCCAGCAGCGCCGAGCTGCGGCGTCTGCGTACGGTCATGGCCCATACCCGCTTTGTAGGCTATCACACGGATAAACCGGTCACCCAGGCTGTACTGAAGCGCTTTGCCGCCACCCTGGGCCTACACCAGCTTGATGAAAACCTCTGTGCCGACGAGGAAGGTCTTTCCGCCATCACCGTGCGTGACACCGGGCGGGGCAATGACTACATCCCCTACACCAACAAGCCGCTCAGCTGGCATACCGATGGTTATTACAATCCACCCGGCCAGCAGGTGGGCGCCTGGCTGCTGCATTGCATGCAGCCAGCAGCCAAGGGCGGAGACAATGGCCTGTGCGACCATGAGCTGGCCTATATTGCCCTGCGGGAGCAAGACCCCGCGCAGGTCGAGGCGCTGTCACAGCCTGATGCGCTGACCATCCCCGCCAACTGGGAAGGCAGCACGCTAATCCGTCCGGCCCAGCAGGGGCCGGTATTCAGCGTGGATGCGCACGGCCAGCTACACATGCGCTACAGTGCCCGCAAACGGCACATCCAGTGGCGGGATGATCCGGATACCCAGCGCGCTGCTGCCAGCTTGCTGCACTGGCTGGACACGCAGTCACCCTATCAGGTGTACTACCGGCTCAACGCCGGGGAAGGAATCCTCAGCAATAATGTGTTGCATAATCGCAGCGGGTTTACCGACAATCCTGCCACACCGCGCCTGCTGTACCGGGCGCGTTATCATGACCGCATTCGTAGTTCGGGGGAACCCCATGCTTTATTTGAGTGAGTTGCTTATCCAGCACAAGGAACTCCAGAATTTTGGCCAGTTGTCCGAACTGGTGCGCGTTCAGGCTCAGGCCGGCCAGCTTCATTTCCGGATGGATGTCAAACCCCCGTTCCATGACACCCCGCCGGATTGGGAAGACCGGCTGGAAGCAGCCTTCACCACCCGGAACCGCTGACCATGAACGGTGATTCTTCATTTCTGGAACCGCCGGATCTTGGCGAACTGGCGGAACAGGTCGCGCTGCTGGGCGATGATGCTGGTCCTGCGGCCCGCACCCTGCGGTTGCGTCTGGGTGAAGCGCAGTTGGCGCATGAACAATCCATGGCAGCCTGGGAAACCCTGCGTCCGCTGGTGGATAAGGCACTCGCCCAGCAGGATTGGGAGCAAGCGGCGCATGTATGCGCGCTGCTGGCCGAAACTGACCATCCGGATGCGGTCACGGCGCTGGGCCAGGGTATCTGGCTGGCGGTTACCTATCCTGTCGCAGTAGAACTCAGCATTCAGCTTCTGGAAACCCTGATTGAACAAACCCCGCCCCAGGCCGATGGCGCTGCCGTAGCGGCTGCCGTAGCGCTGTATCTATGTGAGACGCGCGCCCCGGCAGCCGAGAACCTGCTGTTTTTTGCCCGGCAACGCTTGAGCCAGGTTGCCCAGCGGCATGGCCAGGTGCACGATCAAGCTGATTTCAGTCTGTGGTGCGAACGACTACAGTTACTGGACGTGGAGCTGCTCTTCAAACGGCTACGTCAGATTATTGATGTCCTGGTTGAAACCTGGTGGTTCGACTGGAGGGCGCTCCAGCGCCAACTGCCTCACTGATATTCAGAGATTCCCATGTTCTGGCAAGAAAACCCTGAGGCGTCCGCACAGCCCAGACCCGACCAGGTCGAACTGCTGTTTCAGTTGACCGGCAAGACCCTGCCGGTTGACCATGCCTATGCCCTTGGGCAGGCTTTACGTGCCGCCCTGCCCTGGCTGGAAGCCGAACCCAGAGCCAGCGTGCATGACATACACGTGGCAGCCTCCGGCAATGGCTGGTGGCGCCCGGAAGCACCCGATGCCCTGCTGCACCTCTCCCGGCGCACCAAGCTGACTCTACGCCTGCCACGCCACCGGTGTGCGGCCGCACTGGCGCTGTGTGGCCAGACATTGAGCATCGCCCAGCATTTACTGCAGGTGGGCAGTGCCAGTGAACGTGAGCTGGTGCCGGTTCCAACCCTGTTTGCCCGCTACCTGTTGACCCCGGCCCATGAGACAGAGCAGGACTTTCTGGCCCGTTATGCCAGTGAGATTGCCCGCTGCGGCATTCCGGTGCGCAAGCTGCTGTGCGGGATGAGTCACCCGCTGCACTTAGGCGGTACCGTACAGATGACCCGCAGCCTGCTGGTAGCCGAGTTGAAACCGGAAGAGTCCCTGCATCTGCAACAACAGGTGCTGGGCGGCGGCAATCAGTTCGGCTGCGGCCTGTTGATCCCCCATAAGGGTATAGCGCCGGTCAAACGGGAATCGGATGATTAACCCGGCTTGCACGTCTTGCCCTTTTGGGTTTATCTATGACCCTTCCAATTCTGAGGAGCTACCCTAATGCCACAAATCGAGGTTAATGGTCAAAGCGTCGAAACCAACGACACCGGCTTTTTACTCAACACGGACGACTGGAATGAAGCCGTCGCCACCGTGCTGGCCCAACAAGACGGCCTGACGTTGACACAAAAACACTGGGACGTGATTAATTATTTACGCGGCGAGTTCTTCGACAACCGCGAACACCAGCCCAACAATCGGGAAGTGGTCAAGGGCCTGGGCGAAATCTGGAACGAAAAGATCGATACCAAGACGCTGTTCGACCTGTTCCCTGGTGGCCCCAGCAAACAGGCGGGCCGGATCGCCGGGCTGCCGGAAAGTCGGCGCAAGGGCGGCTACTAGACCACGGCACCTGACCGTGGGCGGTTTATCCCCTGCGGAGTATAGGTAAAACCTGCTCAGGGCGTTACCATGCGCCCGAGCCACCCAACCCCTTGAGGTAAAACATGACTGATGTCGCCGCGTTGATGCAGGAAAAGCAGGAATTAATCCGCAAGATGCTGGAAATGCAGCAGAAGTTCATTGCCATTGAGCATCAGAAGGGTGTAACCCTTAAAGATTACTACGTCGGTGATGACGACTTCCTGCGTAATTATCGGCATGAATACGCCACCATGGCCAACCGGGTCGTGGATCTGGCGCACGAAATTAAAGGCTCCAAGCGCGAGTAGCAGTACCGCATTGTGTGCAACGCCCGCAACTGCGGGCGTTTTTGTTCAAGACTCTGCCCACATGCGCAACAGATTGGCATAACTGCGGTTTACCAGCGCCGTGGTTTCTGCTGCAGGTGCCGTCGCCAACAACATTTCCCGCGCCTGGTCCAGCTCATATAACAATTCCCGCTGGGCAGCGTCCCGCACCAGACTTTGCACCCAGCCTACTGCCACCAGGCGCTCGCCCTGCGTCACCGGCGCCACCCGATGCAGGCTAGAGGCTGGATATAACACACCGTCCCCAGCGGCCAGCTTGACCTGTTGCCAGCCAAAAGCGGTCCGAATCTGTAACTCCCCGCCAGTGTAATCTTCCGGAGCACTGAGAAACAGCGTCAAAGCCAGGTCGGTACGCAGCTTGCCCCCGCCCATCAGCGGATCGTCCACATGCGTACCGTAGGTCATGCCGGGGGTGTAGCGGGCAATGATCAGGTCAGTGACCTGACGCGGCAAGGCGGCGCTGCGAAACAGCGGGTGCTGGGCCAGAGCCGTCATGCATTGGCGCTGCAAATTGGCCTGTGCCGTTGGGGACAAGGCCAGTTCCTGATTGGCCTTGACCGCAGCAGCGGCACGACCCGCACTCTGGCGCCCATCGACAAAACGGGCAGCGGCTATCTGTTCCCAGATAGCCAGTAGTTCATCAGCGCCCAGCAGCTTCGGAAGCGTCAGCAACATGCGGGCAGCGGCTCAATGCAGCAGATGCCCAGTCTCAAGGCACTACGATGAAGTTATCACTGAAAGCGCGCGGTTCGGCACCGACCGCAATCGCACCGGTGATACGCTGCGTCCGCACATCTACCAGGCTGATGGTACCCGCTGCCCGGTTAGCCACGTAGACTGTCCGCCCGTCTGGATGCACGCTGACGCCCTCCGGTTCCGCAAACCCGAAAATCCGTCCCGCAGGTACATTGGTATAGGTATCGATGAAGCCCAGTGAGCCCTCGTCCTGACCCGCGACATATACTTTGCTGCCATCGGGGTGTACTGCCAGACCTTGCGGCCCGCCGCCCACCCGGACGGTATTGATCACGTAATTCTGGGTCGTATCCACGACAGCCACGGTGCCCACCCGCGCTGGCCCTTGTACCGGACCGGCCTGCTCAGAGCCATAGATGGTTTCAAACGGTGCCACGCCATCGCCGTAACCACTGGAGACAATATCAGTTGCATAGTGAGCGACGTACAGGCGGGTTCCTGCCGGATTGATTGCCAGCCCGGTTGGCCCCAGCCCTGTGGTGATGCGCGTCACCAAGGCACGGGTAGTTTCATCAATGGCAACCACCGAATTGCTGCCATAGCAGGCGACATAAAAGCGCCCACCCAACGGATGTACCACCACCCCGGAAGGCCGGTCGCCCACGCTCAGCGGAATCACATCCAGCACGCCCAGACGCTGGGCGTCAATGACGGTAATGTTGTCACTATATTGATTGGTCACATAAACCCGGTTGCCATTCGGATTCACGGTCACGCCAACGGGAGAGTCATCCACCGGAATCGTGGCGATCACCACCCGATTGATGATGTCGATCACCGAGACCGTATGACTCAGGAAATTCGCCACATACACGCGCCCAGTGGCATCATGTACCGCCACACCGCGCGGATCATCGCCTACGGCAATGGTACCGATGACGGTGTTGGTAAAAGTGTCGATGACCGAAACCGTGTCGCTGCCGCTGTTGCTGATGTAGGCGTAAGGCGTACCTTTGACCGTCGCCGCACTTACGGTTGTCATGGGTTCGGCCTGGGCCGGCCCTGGTACGGTACCCGGTTCAAAAGACGTGGCCTGATCCGGACGCTGGGTAAAGACCGCCCGGGTGCTGGCGGCCCCGGCCACCGCGTTCCCGTAGGCAATCGGCACGCTGCCCACGGTAACCGTGCCCACCACCGTATGCCCGGCGGTTTCCACCACGCTGACCGTACCACTGCCACTGTTGGTCACATACAGCACGCTGGCATCCGGGTGCAGGCTAAGCCCGACCGGGGCCTTGCCCACCGCCGTGCTGCCCTGCACCGAGAAATCGGCACCACTGAGACGGACCAGCTGGCCCGTCAGGGTATTGCTCACATAAATCGTGCCGTTGGGATGTACCGCAACACCCACCGGATAACCGCCGATGAACACCCGCGTCAGGATAGCCCGGCTGGCGCTATCCAGCACCACCAGTTCCCCGGCTTCGGCATCCGTGGCGTAGACCCGGCTGCCATCGGGACTGAAGGCCAGACCCTGAACCCCAAACCCGACGGCAAAGCGCGCCAGCAGCGTCATGCCCAGCGGTTCGAAGACCGAAATTTCCCCGGATTCATGGTCGCCAACATACAATTGCCCCCCGGTCGGGTGCATGGCAACCGCCAGGGGCGCGGGCCCCAGGTCCAATTGGCTGACTACGGCATCGCTGCCGGTATCCACGACACTGAACGGCTTACCTGCCACATACAGCCGGTGGCCATTGGGGTGCAG